>CAYZUY010000021.1:19109-19921 GCA_964481495.1 uncultured bacterium | reverse complement strand
CACCGCCGGGTCGGGGGTGTGCAGTTCTCGCCACAGAAACAGCCCGAAGGTCACCAGGGTGATGACCGCCAGCTGACGGATTTCCGTGGCGCTGAACCAGTCCTGACGTTCGCCCTCCTCCAGCAGCATCTGCAGGCTACCGAGCATCAGGGCCAGCCAGAGAATCCCCCAGCTATCGAGGGGGGCTGACGGTCGGCTCGGCTCCGGGTCCTGCGGCAGAAACAGGACGGCCATGAGGCAGGCGGCAATGCCCACCGGCAGGTTGATGAAGAAGATCCAGCGCCAGCCGAAGTTGTCGGTCAGGTAGCCACCCAGGGTCGGACCGATGGCCGGGCCGGTGATTACGCCGACGCCGAAGATGGCCTGGGCCAGACCCTGCAGGGCCGGGGGAAAGGTCTCGAACAGAATCGCCTGGGCCTTGGCCAGCAGTCCGCCCCCCAGCAGACCCTGGGCCAGACGGGCAAACACGAGCATCGGCAGATTGGTGGCCAGACCGCAGAGCACCGAGGCGGCCGTGAAGCCAACCAGCGAAAAGAGGAAGTAGGCTTTGCGGCCGAAGCGATCGCCCAGCTTCGCGGACAGCGGCAGGACGATGACATTGCCGATGGCATACCCGGTCACGACCCAGCTGACCTCGGCCAGGGTGGCACCCAGGCTGGCCTGGATATTGACCAGGGCGACGTTGACGATGCTGGTGTCGATTACCTCCAGAATCGCGGCCAGAGAGGCCGTGAGGGCGATCGACCACTGCTGCCAGCTCAGGGTCCCAGGCTGACTGCGGTGGGTTTCGGCAGGCCGGGGCTGGGTCGTGC
>CAYZUY010000021.1:11433-19099 GCA_964481495.1 uncultured bacterium | reverse complement strand
CTCACCGAGACCGACAGACCGGGGGACAGCTGCGACCGCACCGGCGCGATGCTGGCCGGGTCCAGCCGGATCTTCACCGGAATCAGCTGCACGACTTTGGTGAAATTGCCGGTGGCGTTGTCCGGCGGCAGCAGCGAGAAGCGGGCTCCGGAGGCCGGGGAGAGACTGTCCACCCAGCCCCGGAACGTTCGTTCGGGGAAGGCATCCACCCGCACCTCCACCACCGCACCCGGATGGATGCGGGCGATCTGGGTTTCCTTGAAGTTGGCCTTCACCCAGATGTCGTCGCCGATCACCGACAGCAGCGGTTCACCTGGCACCAGACGTTTACCCACCTCGACGTTCCGGCGACCGACCCGACCGTCGACGGGGGAGCGGATCAGCGTGGCGTCGAGGTCAAGACGCGCCTGCTGCAGCTGGGCTCGGGCTTCGGCCAGGTGGGCCCGGGCTGCCTGCTGCTGCCGCTGGTCCGCCCGTACCTGCAACCGGGAGGCGCGGGCCTCATTCATGGCGGCCTGGGCGGCCTCCAGCTGGGCCTGGGCCTTGCCGATACCGCTGCGGGCCTGCTGCACCGCGGCGGTACTGACGCGGTTGGCGGCGAGGGCCCGGTCCCGTTGCTGCACCGAGACCGCACCCTGGTCCGCCAACCGCTGCAGGCGGCGGTATTCGGTCGCATCCCGTTCCGCCTCGGCTCGGGCCCGGGCCAGAACTGCCTGGGCTTCGGCCAGGGCGGCTCGGGCCGAGATCACGCTGCCATCAGCGGCATCCTGGCGGGCCCGGCTGCTGGCTCCGGCCACATTCACGGTTTCGCCACTGCCCGCCAGCTGCTGCTGGGCGGTGGCCAGGGCCGCCTCCACCTGGGCCACCCGGACCGCATATTCCCGGGGGTCGAGCTTCACCAGCAGGTCTCCCCGATGAATGGGCTGATTCTCCTGCACAGCCACGACCTCCACGGTGCCGGCCACGCGGCTGCTGAGCGGGTAGAGGTGTGCCTCCAGTTGGGCGTTCTCGGTCTCTTCGTGGGTGAGGTAGTGATGCAGCATTTTTCCGCCGCCCAACAGCCCCAGTCCCCTGCCCATGACTGCGATCGCCAGCACCCATCGGGGCAGCTGACGTCGGCGGGCGCCGCCACCGGGACCGGTATCCGGACGCGGGCTCAGTTCACGGCTGGTGGTCATGGGCGGACACCTGTCGACTCGGTGGAGGGAAGGGGGGTGGGCACAGCCGCGACGTTGGCGATCGCCCGGTCCAGCAGTTGCGAGAGCTGCTCCTGCTCCTGGGGGGTGAAGTCACGCAGCGTTTCCTGCAGCAGCTGACGGGCCAGCGGGGTCAGGCGGGGCTCCAGATCCCGACCTGCCGCCGTCAGCCGTACCCGCCAGACCCGACGGTCCCGCCCATCCCGATGGCGCTCGAGCAGTCCTCGCTCCTGCATCCGATCCAGCACCCCGGTCAGCGTTCCGCCCACCTGCTGCAGCTGCTCGGCAATCCGCGTCGTCGGCAGATCATCCTGACGCCAGAGGCAGCAGAGCACCACCCAATGGGTCGGTGTCAGGTCGTAGGGGGTCAGCAGCTCCTGAAAGCGACGCCCCATCAGCTGACTGATCAGCCGCATGCGGAAACCCAACCCCCGCGGGGCCAGAACATCCTCCAATCCGGAGGCACTCAACGGCGTTGGTGAACCTGTGACCACAAAAATATTTTGTATGCGAAATATCAGTATACGAAAAAGCTGTCACTCTGACTTAGTCGCCGGACTCGGAGAACGGCCGGTCGACTGCTCGGGGAGTCGGACCGGCAGTCGACAGCCCAAGGGGTTCAGCGGCATCAGGGCAGGCCCCCGCCCTGGTGAACCCTCGCCATCCGTGGCATGGCTTCAGGTGAGGCGAGGAGTTCCGGTGAATGAAGAGGCTGCTCGGAGGCTGAGTGACCTACTCTGCCAGCGTTCGCAGCAGAGCCAGCGCCGCATCCTGGCGCGCCTGGGCCTTGGCTCCTGCGGCAGCTGCCGCAACCCGGCCCGCGACCTCCAGGCGACAGCACCACTGGGCATCCCCGCTCTGCTCGAAATGCTCCCGGACAGTCCACTCCGGCGAGAGCATCTTCAGGGTGTTGAGCACCGACACCGGATGCCGGTCGGTGACGGAGGGGTCGATCACCGTCAGCACCTGCTGCCGCAGCTTCGCCGGAAACACCGCACCCCCCAGCAGCACCTCGGCCATGTGGCGGGTGGTCAGCCGCCCGTCAGCAATGAAGCTGCGTACCGCCTGCTCCAGCCCGGTGCTGCACTCGCCCCGCTCCACCGCCGTCCGCAGCAGCTTCGCCAGCTGGTTGGCCGTCACGGTCTCCGTCAGGTCCACCGCTGGGGTCTGGTGCTCCACGGTCTGGGCCACCCGCTGCATCTGCTGCTTCGCCAATCGCCGACTGCGATCGGCATCCGCCAGCCGCCGGTCGTTGAGGCGCTCCACCACATCGCGAATCCCGAAGGCGCTCCATGGCAGTCGCCGTTCGCCCTGCAGCCGCGCCATCAGCTGCTGCTGGTTGACCAGATCCTCCAGCCGCCGCAGTGGCGAGGTCACCCGCAGGTAGGAGGGCAGATTCAGCGCCCAGTGCGCCCGGGGCACATCGGCGTACTCCGCTGAGGGCAGTCGATGCGCCACCAGCGGAATCAGCTGCTCCCGCGAGCCGCTCCAGGTCTCCATCAGCTCCCGGATCTCCGGATCCGTGGCCGGGTCGTGCACCCGGTAGCAGCCGGGACGGCCCTTGAGACGACGGGCCACGGCTTCGTTGTAGGCGATCGCCAGACTGGCGATCAGCGCGTGGGACGCGTCGCAGATCCGCCCCTCATCGTCGTAGTACTGACCGCCGTGGGCCTTGCCCCACAGTCCCGTGCGACGGCTGTTGAGGGCTGCCGCCGCCTGACTGGCAGCGGCGATCACCCAGGAGCCCTGCAGCTGGGTTTCGCCCTGGAGAATCGCATCCGTCTGGCTGTAGCTGACGCGCAGGTGACTGACCAGGGTCGCCGGGTAGAGACGCTCCTCCAGCACGGCCCCGCGCTCATCGATCAGCGACTCCCAGGTGAGGACCGGCCGGGGTTCATCCGGCAGCAGACTGTGGGCGGTCTCCAGCTCTGTCGGCAGCATCGAGCGGACAATCCGTGTGCCCCGATATTCCGTCTGGCAGCGCAGCAGCGCCTGGGTGAGGGCACTACCGCCACTACGCAGCTCTGCCACTCCGGTCAGGTCCGCAATCGAGACCCAGACCCGAATCCCCTGCTCCTCAGCTACTGCCCAGAGCGCATCGTCCAGATCCCGCGAATGCTCGCTGTCGATGGTCAGCCCCGGAACCGTCGGTCGCTCAGTCATGGCCTCTGGTATCCCGCGCCACCGCAAGGTCGATTCCGCTGTCCGACCGGAGTCCAAGGGATGGATTCAGCCCCGCTGAGGTCATCACCCAGCCCCGCACTGACTGCATTCTAGGGATTCTAGGGGC
This sequence comes from uncultured bacterium, assembly GCA_964481495.1. Classification (GTDB taxonomy): domain Bacteria; phylum Cyanobacteriota; class Cyanobacteriia; order Synechococcales; family Synechococcaceae; genus CAWUMD01. Next base: position 15,613 of record CAYZUY010000021.1, on the reverse strand, counting down.
TGGCATGGTGTCCCGAACCGGCCCCTGGGAGCTACCTGCAGGGCAACGCTGTCTCAACAGTTGATGCGCTGCATCTGCCAGGTGACGAAGGTACCGACCGGGCTCCAGAGCAGATAGGGGAGCAGCAGCAGCCAGGCGGTCGTGGAGACCGGAGCCACAGCAATCGTCAGGGCGATGCCCCACACCCAGCCGAGCAAGCCGATCACCGTGCCATTGCGCAGACGACGGGTACGGCAGATCACCAGGGTGTAGCTCTGCACCAGAACCAGCAGCAGTAGGTAACCGGCCATCAGATCCCAGCGGCGGCTGGCACTCCAGCAGATCAGGGCCGAAGCATAGAAGCAGCCGTAGATCACCAGCCAGATCAGCGGAATCCAGCCCTCGAAGGTGAGCCAGCTCGGACGTCGCAGCTGGAGGAACCAGCGGAACTCCTCCCGGCTCGGGTTCAGCGGCAGGGCCACCAACACCATCACCAGCAGGATCACCAGGGCCGAAAGCACCATGGACCCGGGGGACGTCGCCCCCACCGGGCGTTCCACGGACATGGGGGCTGACAGGGAGCCGGGCCGAGTCGCCTGTAGCTCGGAGACCACCTGAATCCGGTTCGACATCTTCATCTGCGATATCCGTTTCTCCAGGCGGCAGGTCCGGATTGGGCCGCTTTCCCCATCTGGCAGACAAGTTCCGCCAACTGCGGTTGGGCCATCACCGCGTCGAGGCGATCGAAGCCCCGGGCCCGGTCAATCTCGTCGTAGGCAACGGGCAGGGAGAAGGCGATGAAGTCACGGAACCAGGACTTGACCAGGAACTTTCAGTCGAGTCGCTGTCCATCGGCAGCAGGGCATCGACATCCGGCATCGCCCCAGCTTACCGGCAACAATGGCGGGCTGCAGCCAGACGACTACCCACAGGATTGCCTCAGGCCCAGTGGTTGACGGGGCCAACCCCCTGACCCAGTTCCGGGGCGGTTGCGATCGCCCGGGCGATGAAGGCCTTGCCCTGGGCCACGGCCTCCGCCAGCGGGTCACCCTGGGCCAGCCGGGCGGTGATGGCGGCACTGAGGGTGCAGCCGGTGCCGTGCAGACTGGTGGTTGACTGGCGCAGAGCGGGCAGCCGCAGCGGCTCGCCATCCCCGATCAGCCAGTCATCGGCCTGCTCACCACAGCCCTTGAGCAGAACCGCACCGCAGCCTTCCGCCCGCAGCTGTTCGGCAGCAGCGATCGCCTGATCCAGCCGCTCCACCAGGCCACCGGTGAGCATGGCCAGTTCGTAGCGGTTGGGGGTGGCCAGCAGCGATCCCGGCAGCAGCCATTCGCGCAGCGCCCGAGCGGTGTCGGCATCGCCGAGGGGGTCACCGGTCTTGCTCACCAGCACCGGATCGACCACCCGGGGCACCATTTCCGCCCGCAGGCGCTGACCCAGTGCTCTGACCAGAGCTGCAGAGCCGATGGAGCCGGTTTTCAGAGCCCGAGGCCGGATATCCGACAGCACCGTATCCAGCTGGGCCAGCACCAGGGCGCTGTCGAGCAGCTGTACCTGGGCAACCCCCCGGGTGTTCTGGGCCGTGATCAGAGTCACCACCGACTGTCCGTAGACGCCGAAACGGTGGAAGGTCTTGAGATCCGCCTGAAGACCGGCCCCGCCGCTGCAGTCGGACCCGGAGATAGTCAGGGCGCTGGGGAGAGGGACTGTCATCGCATCAGGCGTGGCACTGGCGACCATGATGCCAGCAGACGCCTCAGTCGAGCCGGAAGCTGACGGATATGACAGCGGTCATGTCCTTGTCGATCGTGCTGGTGTCGTAGCTGCCACCGCTGCCGACATCGGTAGAGTTGGGCGCGGTGATCTGGAAGACCCCGGTTTCGGCACTGGCGATCGCCGCCAGACGACTGCCGCCCTTCCCGGCGATCGCGGCGGCCCGCTGGCGGGCGTCCTCAGTGGCCTTGGCCAGCATCGTCACCCGGTATTCCGGCAGCTTGCTGAAGGTGTAGGCCGGGGGAGCCAGTTCCAGATTCACGCCTCCGGCCAGCAGATCGCCGATTTTCTGGGAGAGGGTCTGGATGCGGCCGACGTTGTCGCTGTCCACAGTGATGGTCTGACTGGCACGGTAGGCAGCTACTTCATTGGTGGTCGAACCATTGGGCAACGTGCGGTAGATCGGGAAGGAGTTGAGCACCCCCCGCTCCAGATCGCCCGGGCGCAGCCCGTTCGCCGTCAGGAAGGCCGCCGTGCGCTCCAGGTCCGGCTGCAGGGCCTGATAGGCGGCCGCCAGGGTGGGGGCCTGACTGTTGACGGTGATCCTCCAGGTGGCATGGTCTGCCCGGATCCGCTGGGTACTGGCCCCGGTGACCGTGAGGCGATCGCTGCCCCGGCGCAGATTCCCGACCACGGAGCTGCCGGTCCAGGCCAGCCCGAGGGTGAGGATGGTCATGCCGATCACGAAGTGGTTGGGTCGAACCAGGGCGTCGTACCAGCGGCTGGGGGCAGGGGTCATGGCGGCAGTCCGGAACTCTCCTGATTCTGGTCAGACGCGATCGCCCCCGTCCCGGTTCCAGGAGATTCCTTAAGCAAGTCAGTGGGCTACCACCCCAGGTGGCCCACTGGCCATCAGGCGTTCACGGTCTCCAGCACCTCGATACCACCGGTGTCGAGGTCGAAGAACGCCGCCACCACTGCCAGAGCCCCGCTGCGGATGTGATCGGTGATCAGCACACTGGATGCCGCCAGGGTGCGGGCAGCGTGAATCGTGTTCTGGCGGCAGGCTTCCGCCAGCTCCGGCAGTTCCTGGCGCCGCCAGAGATCCAGGCGTAACCGGCCGATCAGCTGCTCCAGACTGGGGGTAAGGGCAATGTCGGGATTCAGCGCCGCCTGCACGGCCCCGCAGCGCTTGTGACCCAGCACGAGAATCAGGGGCACCCCCAGGTGCTCGACGGCATATTCCATCGAACCGATCGCTGCTGTGAAGGGGGTATTGCCGGCGTTGCGGACCACGAACAGGTCACCGAAGCCGATATCGAACAGCAGTTCCACCGGCACCCGGGAGTCCGCGCAGCCGAGGATCGCAGCAAACGGCGTCTGCTTCAGGGACACTTCCCGCAGCCGTTCCAGGGAATTGTCGAGGTGCTGGGGCTGGCCGGAAATAAAACGCTGGTGGCCAGCCAGCAGCTCCTCCAGGACGGCAGCGGGCGATCGCCGGAGCGGTGCGACGGAACTCATAACCGTTTCCCCTGGAAACCATGGACTCTCCGAGAATTCCCGGCTGCGGTGTCATCGGTTCGCCTGGGATACTGAGTCCCTGCCTGAGAGTTCGAGGGATTGGCATGATTCGTTGCAGCGGTCGCGGTGGCCCCCTGAAGGTCCTGCTCGTCGTGATGCGGGAGCTGAAACCGGATCTGCTGGTGATTCTGGTGGTCGCGGCGCTGATGCTCCCGATTCCCGACCCGATTCAGGAGAATGTCTCCACCGGCGTGCTCTCGATCCTCGGGATCGGAGCGTCGATCTTCATCGGCTTCCGCAACAGCAATGCCTACAGCCGCTGGTGGGAAGCCCGCACCCTCTGGGGGAGCGTGATCAACACCTCCCGGGCACTGCATCACTGCCTGCACTCGATTGATGACGGCACCGCCGAGATGAGCACCGCCCTTGATCGGATGCGGCGCCGCCAGGTCCGTTACGCCTGGCAACTGGTCAGCGAGCTGCGGGGAACATCCCCTGCCGAGGCGATCGCCAGCCTCACCCCCGAAGATCCCTCCCTGGGCAGCACCCATGACCTGATGGCCCTGCAGGCCGGTGACGTGCAGCAGCTCACCACCGGCAACCGGATCGACAGCAACACCCGGGTGCTGCTGATGTCGACCCTGACGACGCTGGTCAATGCCCAGGGTGGCCTGGAGCGGGTCCGCAACCAGCCGATTCCCGTGCACTACGACCTGTTCATCCGCATGCTGGCCTGGTTCTTCGCGGTCTCCGTCTACAACCGTCTGGATTCCACCGGGCATAACCCGCTGAACATTCTTGTCGGGCTGCTGTTCATGACCCTGTTCATCGTCGCCGAGCGCCTCGGCCACTTCATTGAGGAACCGATGAGCAATCGGGTCTTCGACCTGCCGATGAACCGCTTCTGCGCCACGATCACCGCCAACCTCGGCGCGCGCCTGCGGCTGGCCGCCGTCTCGGCGCC
>CAYZUY010000021.1:10222-11423 GCA_964481495.1 uncultured bacterium | reverse complement strand
CATCCCCTGGCACAACCGCAGGAATCAACCCAGGCCACGGTCTGGATGTAGCACCGTGGGCGCGTGGGGGCGGGTGTACCGTCAGCCCCGCTCATAATAGGAAGCACACCCGTCGTCTGCACCCGAACCCCATGACCGTTGCCACCACCACTGCCACCCCGGCCATGGAAGCTCCCAAGGTGGGGCTGCCCGTCACGATCATCACCGGCTTCCTGGGCAGTGGCAAAACCACGCTTCTCAACCACATCCTCACCAACCAGCAGGGCGTGAAGACGGCGGTGCTGGTGAATGAGTTCGGCGAGATCGGGATCGATAACGAGCTGATCGTCCAGACCGGCGAGGACATGGTCGAACTCAGCAACGGCTGCATCTGCTGCACGATCAACAGCGACCTGATGGATGCCGTGTACCGGGGGGTGGAGCGGGAGGAGAAGGTCGACTATCTGGTGGTCGAAACCACCGGGCTGGCCGATCCCCTGCCGGTGGCGCTGACGTTCCTCGGCTCGGAGCTGCGGGACCTGACCCGGCTCGATTCGATCGTCACCGTGGTCGACGCCGAAAACTACAGCCTTGACCTGTTCAACAGTCAGGCAGCCTACAACCAGCTGCTCTACGGTGACATCACCCTGCTCAACAAGTGCGACCTGGTGGGTGAGACCCGGCTGCAGGAACTGGAGGCGAAAATCCGCGAGGTCAAGGAAGGAGCCCGCATCCTGCGCACCACCAATGCCCAGGTGCCCCTGCCGCTGATCCTCAGTGTCGGTCTCTTCGATTCCCAGCAGTATTACGAGGAGCAGGATCACAGCGACTGCGACCATGCCCACGGCCACTGCACCCATGACCACGAGGACCATGGGGCACATGCGCATCACGATCACGACGACCACGATCACAGCCATTGCGATCACGATCACGGGCACTGCGAGCATGATCAGGCGCACGGCCATGGGCACAGCCATGACCATGCCCATTCCGATCACCTGGCGATCGATGGCTTCACCTCCCTCTCCTTCCAGAGCGATAAGCCCTTCGCCATCCGCAAGCTGCAGCACTTCCTGGATGAGCAACTACCCGCCAGCGTCTTCCGGGCCAAGGGCATTCTCTGGTTCGCCGAGAGCGAGAAGCGGCACATCTTCCATCTCAGCGGCAAGCGCTTCAGTCTCGATGACAGCGACTGGACTGGCCCCCGCCGTAATCAGCT
>CAYZUY010000021.1:3637-10164 GCA_964481495.1 uncultured bacterium | reverse complement strand
AACCTCGACCAGGCGGAGCTGCGCCGCAAACTGGAGGCCTGCCTGACCCTGCCCGCCACCAACCGGGGCAAGGGCTTCGCCTGAGGCAACCGACCGACCGCTGTTCCATCTCCCCTGACGTCATGATCCTGCGTACCTGCCTGGCCCTGCTGCTGGGACTGCTGCTCTGGGCCCCCAGCCCGGCGATCGCCCTCGACTTCAACAAGGAAATCCTGATCGGTCAGGACTTCTCGGGCAGAGACCTGAACGATGCCAGCTTCACGAAGTCCAACGTCCGCGAGGCAGATTTCCACGATGCCAGTCTGGTGGGCGTCAGCTTCTTCGGGGCCAATCTGGAGAGTGCCAACCTGGCCGGGGCGGATCTGCGGGGCGCCATCCTCGACTCGGCCCGGATGACCAATGCCAATCTCGAGGGCGCCCGGCTCGAAGGCGCCTACGCCTTTGCCACGCTGTTCGGCGGGGCCTCCATCGTCGGGGCCGACTTCACCGACGTACTGATGCGAGAGGATGCCCAGGAACTGCTTTGCGGCGTGGCCAGCGGCACCAATCCCGTCACTGGTCGGGCCACCCGAGATACGCTTTACTGCGACTAGCCACCCACCCCACGAGACACCACTGTGAGTGCTGACCTGAAACGGACCCCCCTTTTCGATCAGATCCAGGCCTCGGGGGGCCGGATGGTCGAGTTCGCAGGGTGGGAGATGCCGGTCCAGTTCGCCGGTCTGAAGCAGGAGCACGAGGCGGTGCGGCAGCGGGTGGGGATGTTCGATATCTCCCACATGGGCAAGTTCCAGCTGCGCGGTCCGGCGGTGCTGGCAGCCCTCGATCGGCTGGTGCCCTCGGACCTGAGTCAGCTGCAGCCGGGGCAGGCCCAGTACACGGTGCTGCTCACCCCGGACGGGGGGATCATCGACGACCTGATTGTCTACGCCCAGGGCATCGTCGAGGGGGCGGAGCAGGTGATCCTGATCGTCAATGCCGCCACCTGTGCCAAGGACTTTGCCTGGCTGCGCCAGCACCTGTCCCCGGCCATCGACCTGCGGGACTACAGCCATGATTTGCTGCTGCTGGCGGTGCAGGGACCCGAGGCCTTGGCGACGCTGCAACCGATTCTGAATTTCGACGTCAGTGACCTGCCCCGCTTCGGGCATACCGTTGGCCTCTGTGCCGGTGAGCTGGCCTTCATCGCCCGCACGGGCTACACCGGCGAGGATGGGGTGGAGATTATGCTGCCCACCGGCAGTGGCCTGCGGCTCTGGCGCCAACTGCTGGAGGCCGGGGTCGAGCCCTGTGGCCTGGGCGCCCGCGATACTCTGCGGCTGGAGGCAGCCATGGCGCTCTACGGCCAGGATATCGACGATCGGACCTCGCCCCTGGAGGCGGGTCTCGGCTGGCTGGCTCCGGCCGACAAGAGCACGGAGTTCATCGGCCGTGCGGCCCTGGCGCAGCAGCGGCAGAGTGGGGTTGGTCGGCGGCTGGTCGGTCTGGAGATGGAGGGCCGTAATATCGCCCGCCACGGCTACCCGGTGCTGGTGGGTGATACCGAGGTAGGAGAGGTCACCAGCGGCAGCTGGTCGCCCACTTTGGAGAAGGCGATCGCCCTGGCCTACCTGCCCACGGCCCTGGCCGCAGTCGGTCAGCCGGTGGAGGTGATGGTGCGTGGACGCCGCTGCCCCGCCACCGTGGTGAAGCGTCCCTTCTACCGGCGCTGATGCTGCCGCGCTGCCTGGCGGATCTGCTCTGGCTGCTCCACAGTCCGTCCCTGCTGAGGGCCGGTGACTGGCCGCTGGTGGCGGATGAGCCGCTGCGTCAGGTGGCGGTACCGCTGTTGGCCGACTGGACACCGGAACGGCAGGGGCTGCTGGCGGCGGACCTGGAGGCCTGGATTGCCGCCCGGCCCCGCACCTACAAGCTGGGCATCCGCTCGGAGGCACTGCTCGACTGGGGCCTGCGCCGGACCGACCGGTTTCGGGTGATCGACGCTCAGGTGCAGCTGCGCCAGGGCGGGCAGTCCCTGGGGGAGCTGGATTTCCTGCTGGAGGATCGGGTCACCGGCCAGCTGGAACACTGGGAACTGGCGGTGAAGTTCTTCCTCTGGGGTGTGGATGGCGAAGCCGCCTGGATCGGACCGGACCGCAAGGATCGGCTGGCGCTGAAACTGGAGCGGATGCTCCACCGCCAGCTTCCCCTGAGCGGGAGCGAGGTGTTCCGGGACTGGCTGCGGACCCACCATCCCGACCTGGGCGATCACCCCTGGCAGCGTCGGTTGCTCTCCCGGGGCTGGCTGTTCCTACCGCCGGATGCGCCCTTCCCGGAGCAGCCGCTGGGCTCCGAACAGTGTGGTCGGGGCTGGTGGTTACCGCTGCGGGAGCAGGCGCGGGTAGCCGCACCCCTGCAGACGGTGGCCTGGGCGGTGCTGCCCCGATCACTCTGGCTATCGCCCTTTCAGCGGGCGCGGGATGCGGGACCGGAGGTGGCGATCGCTCCGGACCTGGAGCAGGCGATCGCCCTCACGACCCTGACCCCGCCCTATCTGGTGGCGGCGCTGGATGCCACGGGTCGGGAACTGTCGCGGGGGTTTCTGATCCGCGACCCGGCCTAGCGGGTGCAGAGGTCTGCACTGGAGCAGATGGCGATGGCGGCCCGGCGCAGGGTCTCGAGGGCCTGTGGGATATCCCCGGGGTTCAGCCCGACCCCTCGGCAGGCGTCCACCACCACAGTCGTCCAGAAACCGAGCTGGACGGCATCCAGGGCGGTGGCCCTGACGCAGTAGTCGGTGGCCAGGCCACACACCAGCAGTTCGGAGACGCCCCGGGAGCGTAGCCAATCCCCCAGACCGGTGGCCTGACGGTGACCGTTGTCGAAAAAACCGCTGTAGCTGTCCAGGTCCGGTCGGGTGCCCTTGGGAAATACCCGCTGAATCCGTCGGGTATCGAGGCCGGGATGGAACTGGGCACCGCCGGTCCACTGCACGCAGTGGCAGGGCCAGAGCATCTGCGGCAGGCCGTCGAGTTCGGTCTGTTCGAACGGCCTGCGACCCGGGTGGTTGCTGGCGAAGCTGCCGTGCTCGGCAGGATGCCAGTCCTGGGTTGCGACCACCCAGTCAACCGCTTCCATCAGACGATTGGCGACCGGCACCACCTGATCACCGTGCGGGACCGCCAGGGTTCCGCCGGGACAGAAGTCGTTCTGAATATCAACCAGAATCAGGGCACGCAAGGGGGCGGATGCTCCGGTCGGGGCTGAGGTGAATCGGTCCCGGACCCCCGGACGGACTCCCCCGCTCAGAATGACCTAGTAGAAGCTGCTGGCGCTCATCTGCATCGAGGCGGCGACACTGCCGACGGCGCTGGTCACCGCCTGGAGCAGGAAGAAGGCAAGGATGGCAGAGAAGTCGATGCCCCCGACCGGCGGGATGAACTGGCGGAACAGGTTCAGGTACGGATCGGTCAGCTGGCTGACCAGGGCGAAGGGCTGACGGGACCAGTCCACATTCGGGAACCAGCTGAGCAGCACCCGGATCAACAGCAGCACGAAGTAGATGTTCAGGGTCTGGGCTACCGAGCCCAGCAGCAGGCCGAGGGTGGCGTCCATGGAGTGGAGGGATGACGACTCACCCATTATCCGGTCTGCGTCCGCCCGGGCCACGGTCCATCTCCGGGAATCCCTCCGTGCCCGCCAGCAGTTGCACCGCTGTGCGCGCCTCCTTCAGCAGGGCCAGCAGCTGGTTCTCGTAGGCCTGCTGGCGCCCGCGCCAGAGCAGGGCCTCCTGGCGGGCAGTGTCCATCTCATCACTGTCGTCGCTGTCCGGGGCGAGCAGGGCCTGCCAGTGGCGACGCTCCTCCTGGCTACGGCTGCGCTGCAGGGTGCGGCCCAGTTCCTCGGCCTGGCGCAGCCGCTCCTGGAGCTGCTGCAGATACTCGCGGGTGACGACGGAGGCATCGGCCATGGCGGCGGGTCGGGGAATCAACCCTGCGATCATCGCCGCTGCCGGTCCGCCGGGGAAGTCAGCTGGCAGGATGAGGAGGTCGTCACGGGACCCGGACGTGGAGGAACTCAGCGGTACCGTCCTGCGGACCATCTTCCGCTCCGAGGACAGCGGCTTCACCGTACTGCTGCTGGAGCTGTCGGAGGGAGAGACTGCCTGCGCCGCCGGGGCCCTGGCGTTTCCGGTGGAGACCGGCGCGGTGGTGCAGCTGGCCGGGGACTGGCAGACCCATCCCCGCTACGGGCGCCAGTTCAGTTTTCAGGTGGTGCTCGATGATGGCACTGTCTTCGACGACAGCCCGGAGGGCGTGGAGACCTTCCTGGCCTCGGGGCTGGTGAAGGGCTGCGGCAAGGCCACAGCCCGGCGCATCGTTGCAGCCTTCGGGGAGGCAACAGTGGAGGTGCTGACTACCCAGCCGGAGCGGCTGGCGGAAATCTCCGGTATCGGGCTGAAGAAGGCCGAGCAGATCGGCGCAGCCTGGAAGCGCCAGCAGGGCGATCGCCGCATCGTCCAGGCCCTGCTGGAGCAGGGGCTCAGCCCCGCCCAGTCCCTAGCGGTGCTGGATGCCCACGGTGCCCAGGGCCCCCGCCTGCTGAAGGAGAATCCCTACGCCCTGATTCCGACCGTGCATGGCTTCGGCTTCCGACGGGCGGACGAACTGGCCCGTCAGCAGGGGCTCGACCCGCTGTCGCTGCAGCGGCTCCAGGCCGGCCTGCACCACATCGCCGAGGAGCTGACCCAGCAGCGGGGCCATACCCGGCTGCTGCGCCAGGAGCCGCTGGGGCGGGCTCGGCAACTGCTGGCGGTGGGGAACGAGCCGATTCCCCCCGAGAGCCTGGTGAGCGCCCTGGAGCAGCTCTGTCTGCGCAGTGATCTGCAGCTCTGGGGTGACACCGAACTGCAACCGGCCCGGCTGGCTGAAGCTGAGGGGGCGATCGCCGCAGCCGTGCAGCAGGCCCTTGAGACCCCGGTGGAGGCCCCCTCGGAGCGGGATCTGAGCTGCTTTCTGGAGAGCTTCGAGGCCGACTCCGGCCTGGCCCTGACTGAGGACCAGCGGCAGGCCCTGATCCACGCCCTCACCCTGCCCCGGAGCCTGATCACCGGCCCCGGCGGCTCGGGTAAGAGCACCATCGTCCGGGGCATCTGTGCGGCCTGGGATCTCTGGGGGGTCGATTACCGCCTGGCGGCTCCCACCGGTAAAGCAGCGGCACGGCTGGAGGAGGCGACGGGGCGACCGGCCCTGACCCTGCACCGGCTGCTGGGGGCGCGGGCCGGGGGGCTGTGGCTGTTCGACGACGACAATCCTCTGGACTGCAGCGCCCTGGTGATCGATGAGGTTTCGATGGTGGATGCCGTGCTGGCGCGCCAGCTGCTGCGGGCGCTATGCGAAGGCACCCGGCTGGTGCTGATCGGTGATCCCAACCAGCTGCCCTCCGTCGGCCCGGGAGCGGTGCTGCGGGACCTGCTGGCGGTGGCTGACCTGCCCCGGGTAACGCTGCGGACCGTGCACCGCCAGGGCAGTACCAGTCGGCTGCGGCCCCTGTCGGCGGAAATTGCTGCCGGTCGCCTGCCACCCCTGCCGACCATCCGTCAGCGCCACGAGGTCAGTGACGACAGCGATCTCTTCTGGGTGCCCCTGCGGGACCCGGCCCGGGCCGGTGAGGTGCTGCGGGCCTGCATCGACGAGGTGCTGCCACGCCTGGGCTTCGATCCCTACCGGGATCTGCAGGTGCTCACCCCCACCCGCAAGGGGGAGGCAGGCAGTCAGAGCCTGAACGGACTGCTGGCCAACCCGCTCAATCCCCGGGGCGAGGGAGAACTGGCCCTGAGCGTGGGCGAGTACGAATACCGGATCGGCGATCGCATCATCGCCACCGCCAACAACTACAGCCAGGAGTTCTACAACGGCGACCAGGGCTGGATCACCTACGCTGACCCGGGCGATCGCACCCTGGGCGTGCGCTTCGGCGATCGCACCGTCGACCTCAGCGGCGAGGATCTGCGCCAGATTCTGCCAGCCTGGGCGATCACCGTGCACCGCTCCCAGGGCTCGGAGTGGCCCGCCACCATCCTCTGCTGCTTCGACGAGGCGGGGCCGCTGCTGTCGCGTTCCCTGCTCTATACCGGGTTGACCCGGGCCCGGCGGCTCTGTCTGCTGCTGGCCTCACCCACGGCCCTAGAGCGCTGCGTGCGGCGCTCCAGCGAGGACCGGCGCACAACCCTGCGCCAGCGCCTGCTGGACCCGAGGGCAGCGGAAGCCGCACAACTGTTTGTTCGGGATCACGATTGGGCACCCTGATCCGGTGGTTTGCCCTGCCCGGGAGCATCGACGATGGGATTCATGCCGCAGCGGAATCTGCTGCCCGGAGTGCTGGTGGCCGTCCTTGCGGACCTGCCGGCCGAGGTGGAGGCCCACATTCCCTGGATGGAGCAGGTGACCTGGAGCCAGGCCGAGGAGGTCCGAGACTGGGCCGAGCGCTGTCGGCTGCGGGCCCAGCTGATGCGCAGCCTGCGGCAGCGGGAAACGGAACGGCTGCTG
>CAYZUY010000021.1:0-3627 GCA_964481495.1 uncultured bacterium | reverse complement strand
CCGGATTGCGGATCGAATCGAGGTGCTGCGGCCCTATGGCCCTCAGCCCTGGCATGGACGACGCACCCTGGTGCCCCTCTGTTGCCGGATTCTGACGCTGCCGGTCAGGACCGCTCCAGCTCTCGCTGCACGCTGACCAGCTTCTCGGCCATCCGCTGCGGTCGGTCCGTGCGGGTGCCCAGGGTGAGATTCGTGACGATGCGCGGTGCCCCCAGGGCATGGACCGCTTCGTGGCAGCGGCGAACCACCGCTGTCACCGCCTCCCAGTCGCCCTCGAGATTGGTTCCGTTGGCGTGCAGCTCGTAGGTGAGGCCGCTGGTGGCCAGGGCCCGCTCGCAGGCAGCGACATAGGGCGAGAGCGACACCGCCGTGCCGACGGGAATCAGGGTGAAGCTGGCGATCACGTGCATCACTGACGCTCCGGAGTTCAGAGGGAGAGGGCCGCTTCGGCGGCTGCCAGCAGTCCTTGTAGGAAGGGCTGGTTCAGGTCGAGTTCACGGCGATCGCCACTGGGGTCGCTCAACCAGGCGGTGCTGGCCCCGGCCGGAACGTGCAGTGTCTGCTCCTGGGCATTGACCAGCCGGATGGCCGTGCCCTGGCGCTGCACCCGGTAGCGGCGGCCGCCATGGTCCAGCTCGATCCAAGTAGCGGCGGCCGTGGCCGGGCGCACCCCCAGAATCTCCAGCTGCAGCGATCGCTCCCCTTTCCAGACGTTCTCGCTCAGCTTGTAGGCGATATCGACCTGTTCGGGGAGCGGATGGTACTCACCCCAGCGCCAGGCAATCGCCTTAAGGCTGCGGGCCATGCCCTCGCTCTGGACCTGCAACTGCAGGTGGGTGCCCTCGCGGGTGGGCTTCTGATCGACGATGCGCACGTCCCGGCTCCAGTAGACGGGCTCGGGGTTGCCGATCCCGAAGGGCTGCAGTTGCTGCTGGGCCTCAAATAGATCGAGACTGGCCTGGGCCAGGGGCAGTTCCACATCCACCGTCACCAGGGGCCGCAGCAGGTCCGGGGTGAGGCACTGGTGCCCGAATTCGCTCAGCCGGGCACCGAAGGCCTTGAGGTTGGCCGCTGCCAGACTGAAGCCCCCGGCGGCGCGGTGGCCGCCGTGCTTGTGCAGCAGGTCCTTGCTGAACTCCAGGGCCTCGAAGACATTGAACTCGGGGATGCTGCGGGCGGAGCCGCGGATCATGTCCTCACCTTCGGGGGTACCGATGAACACCGGCACGCCAAAGCGCTCCACCAGCCGCGAGGCGACGATGCCGATCACGCCATGGTGCCAGTCCGGCTGCACCACCAGCAGCACCCGCTGGGCCTCGGGGTCGAAGCCCTGCTGCTCGACCCAGGCCACTGCCTCGCGCTCGATGCGCTCACACAGGGCCTTGCGGTGATTGTTGTTGTGTTCGCAGTCGTGGGCCCGCTCCTGGGCGATCGCCCAGTGGTCGGTGGTCAGTAAGTCGATCACGATCTGGGGATCGCCGATGCGGCCGATGGCGTTGATCCGCGGGCCCAGACGGAACCCGATATCCTCGGGCCGCAGGGTGCTGTTGCGTGGTTCCACCCCCGCAGCCAGCATCAGTGCCTGGATGCCCGGGTTCTGGGACTGGGGCAGTCGCCGCAGGCCCCGCTGCACCCAGCGGCGGTTGACGCCGGTCAGGGGTGCGAGGTCGGCGATGGTGCCGAGGGTGAACAGCTCCAGCAGGGGCGTGGCGAAATCCTGCAGCCGCTCCAGTTGCTGGGCCAGACAGATGGCCAGGACGTAGGCCACTCCCACCCCGGCCAGTCCGGCGTAGGGCGATTCCGGGGGCAGCAGCTTCGGGTTGAGGATGGCGTTGGCCGGGGGCAGCTGCGGCGGCAGATCGTGGTGGTCGGTGATGATCACCGCCAGACCCAGCTCCCGGGCCCGGGCGATCGCATCGGTGGCGGCGATGCCGTTATCCACGGTCAGGATCAGACCAACTCCATCGGCGGCGAACTCCTCGACGATGCGGCAGTTGATGCCGTAGCCATCGGTCATGCGGCTGGGGATGGCGTAGTCCACCGTCGCGCCCAGGTTGCGTAGGGCCCGCAGCAGCAGGGCCGTGCTGGTCATGCCGTCGGCGTCGTAGTCGCCGCAGATGGCGATCTTCACCCGCTCGGCGATCGCCTCTTCGAGCAGCAGCAGACTCTCCACCAGATCTTCGAACTCCTCCCGCGGGTCCGGCAGCACCAGCTGCTCGGGCGCCAAGTAGGTGCGGGCCGCCTCGGCATCGTCAATGCCCCGGTTGATCAGCAGCTGGGCGATCAGCGGCGACAGCCCGAGGGCGGCACCCAGGGCGGCCGCCGCCTCAGTATCGGCGGGGGCAATCTGCCAGCGCTGGAGCGGCAGTGGAGCGATCCCGGCAGCCGATACACTGGGCACGGGGAGACCTCAGGCAAAAAAGCAGTCTCCACAATAGTGAAAACCGAGGACCCATGGCTGAACTGCGGGCACTGATCTTTGACGTTGACGGCACTCTGGCGGAGACCGAGCGCGATGGCCACCGCATCGCCTTCAACCGCGCCTTCGCTGAGGCCGGTCTGGACTGGGAATGGTCCGTGGAGCGCTACGGCCAGCTGCTCAAGGTGACCGGCGGTAAGGAGCGTATCCAGGCTTACATCGACCAAGATCAGCCGACGGTGCCTGCTGTGGCGGATCTCAAGGTCTGGATCGCCGGTCTGCACAAGCGCAAGACCCACTACTACGTCGAGATGCTGGCCCAGGGTGACGTGCAGCTGCGCCCCGGCATCGAGCGACTGCTGGCCGAGGCCCGGGAAGCGGGCGTGACCCTGGCGATCGCCACCACTACCACCCCGGCCAACGTCACCGCCCTGCTGGAAAATACTCTCGGTCCCGAGAGCTTGGGCTGGTTCGCCTGCATCGGTGCGGGCGACATCGTGCCGAAGAAGAAGCCTGCTGCCGACATCTACGAGTATGTGCTGCGGGAACTGGACCTCGACCCGGCCGAATGTCTGGCCTTCGAGGACTCCCACGTCGGTCTCACCTCGGCCCGGGGCGCCAAGCTCACCACCCTGGTCACCCACTGCAGCTACACCGTCGGTCAGGACTTCCAGGGCGCGGCAGCGGTGCTCAACTGCCTGGGCGGTGCCGAGGAAGCAGCGGTTCTCGAGCACGGCGAGTGGTCCATCGGGGACCAGGTGACCCTGGCGGATCTGCGCGAGCTGCACCGCCTCGCCTTCTAGAATGCGCGGGCTGCTTGGCTGGGGGCTGGCCCTGCTGCTGACCTGGGCTGGCTGGTGGGTTCCCTCGGCCCGGGCGGCGGAGCCCGTCACCCTGCGGGTGCTGATCGGCGCATACGAGCAGGCGGCCTGGACGCCGATCCTGCGCGACTTCGAGGCCGAGCACCCGGATCTGCGGGTGGCACTCACCCTCGGGCCCACCGCCAGCGGCCAACTGGCGGACCTCTACAGCACCAGCTTTCTGGTTGGTCCGTCGCCCTACGATCTGGCTTACATCGATGTCAGCTGGACCGCCCGTTTCGCCCGGGCCGGCTGGCTGCTGCCCCTGGAGGAACGTCTGCCCGCCGGGTTTGCCGATGACTTCCTGCCCGGCCCCTGGGAGGGCGGTCGCTACGACGGTCATCAGTA
>CAYZUY010000020.1:0-19994 GCA_964481495.1 uncultured bacterium | reverse complement strand
AGGACCGGAAGTCCAGAAGTTGTCCTTGGCCCCCATGCGCCGGATCCGCGCCTCTGCCACACCGATCTGGTCGCGCCAGATGGCATAGGCCTCGTCATCCTCCTCGTAGACGCTCACCGCCAGGTTGGCGGCGGGCACCTGGTAGACCTGGGTCACCAGCTCCCAGGCGTAGGCGATCGCTTCCTTTTTGAAGTAGTCACCGAAGCTGAAGTTGCCCAGCATCTCGAAGAAAGTGTGGTGCCGTGCCGTACGACCCACGTTCTCGATGTCGTTAGTGCGGATGCACTTCTGGGAGGTGGTGGCCCGGGGGACCTCGGCCTCGCGCTGACCGAGGAAGATCGGCTTGAAGGGCAGCATGCCCGCGATGGTGAGGAGCACCGTCGGGTCTTCCGGGATCAGGGAGGCGCTGGCGAGGCGGGTGTGGCCCTTGTCCTCAAAGAATTTCAGAAAGGTTTCGCGGATCTGATCGCCGGACAGACGAGGAGCCATGGAGCGCGGGCACGCCGGAATTCTGCTTGTTCCATCATGCCGTATCGGGCTCTTTCTCCTATTCTCAGAAACAGTGCCAGGCGTTGTCCATGCTTGCGTCCCGCCCTGATTTCGCCGACCGGATGGAGTCGGTCAAAGCCGGTCTGCTCAGTGGGATTGTTGCCCTGTGCTGCGGTGGCCTGCTTGCCCCCCTGCGGCCGGGGCAGGAAGCCCTCTGGCTGGCAGCCCTGGCCAGCGGCCTGTGCGGTTTTCTGTTCGGGATCACCTACCGCTACGTGGTGCGTGACGACAGTAACCGTCACCTGGGCAGCGGTGCGGTGGGCGCCTTCGGGCTGGTGCGTGGCCTGACCCTGCTTGAGGGCCAGTGGCCGAGACTGGAACTTCTGCCGGTGGCCACGGACCTGGGCGCGGTGTTGCTGCCTTTCCTCTGCGGACGGCTGGCCCTCGATGCCGCCCTCGGGCTTGGCTGGATCAAGAAGGCGTAGGAGCCCCCATGCTGCACGGACTGTTCGACGGCCATCGCTTCCTGGTCTGGGGCGATCGCTGGTGCCCCAATCAGCCGCTGCCGCTGGCGGAGCTGCACGACCTGCCGGACTATCCCTTCGCGCTGCCAGCCGAGGAACTGCGGGCACAGTTGCCGCCTCTGGACCCCGCCCCCGTTTCAACCACAGTCAGCCTCACCCTGCCCAGTCTGGCGGAGGAGAAGGGGCGCGGGAAGCAGAAAACCCTCGTGGCGATCGCCGCGGCGGCCCCCGGTCTGGAGGAGGCGACCCTGCTGTTTCCCTGGCGGGTGGCAGGGCTGGCCCTCGACGCCGCGGCCACCCTCCGGTTCCTGGGCGGTCTGGCCCTGGGGGACAGTCAGCTGAGCGGCAGTCTGCGCTTCTGGTCCCAGGTCAACCGCTGGGTGCTGAGTCTGGTGGGGCGGGGCCGCTTCTATCCCACGCTGGTGGGCGATCGCGCCCGCTGGCGGGTGCTGCTGGAGAGCCCCACGGACCGCCGTCTGCTCGAGCAGTTCGCCGCCTCGATACCCGCCCTCTGTCTGGCGGCGGGTCCCGCCGTCCTGGCCTGTCCCTGGCAGAGCGATCGCCGTCAGCCGCTGATTGCGGCCCTCGACTGGCTGGCGGATGCGCGGCTGCGCCGCAGCTTCCCGCTCGACGCCGACGCCCTCAAACCGCCGCTGCAGGACTGGGTGCAGCACCTCGGCCCTGCGAATGAGCCGGTTGCGGAGAGCGTTCGGGAACGGCTGCTGTTCGCCCTGCAACGCTGGCTCCAGCCCCTACCCACGGCCTACAACCCCTGGCGCACCTGCATCCGGCTGAACTCGCCCGGGGAGAGTGAGACAGACTGGCGGGTCGACTTCGGTCTGCAGGCGGAGGATGAGCCGGAGCAGTTCCTCAGTGCCGCCGAAATCTGGAGTCAGGCCGAAGCCGAACGGCTCTGGCAGGGACGGCTGGTGCGGCAACCCCAGGAGCGTCTGCTGGCGGGGCTGGGGCAGGCCCTGAGCCTCTGGCCGGAGCTGGCACCGGTGCTGGAGCAGCCGACTCCGACCCAGCTCGGCCTCAGCGCTCTGCAGGCCTACGACTTCCTGCGTCGTCTCACTCCCCAACTCCAGGAACAGGGCCTGGGGGTGCTGCTGCCCCCCGGACTGCGGGGCGACCTCGCCAGCCGCCTCGGCCTGCGGGTGAATGCCACCCTGCCGGGACGGGCCCGTCTCGGCCTGCAGAGCCTGCTGCAGTTCCGCTGGGAGCTGAGCATCGGCGGTCAGAGCCTGACTCAGACGCAGTTCGAGGCACTGGCCAGCCGCGAGGTGCCGCTGGTGGAGATCGGCGGCGAGTGGGTGGAACTGCGGGCCAGCGATGTGCGCGCCGCCCGGGAGTTCTTCGCCCAGCGCCAACAGCGCACCAGCCTCAGTCTGGAGGACGCCCTGCGACTCGTCAGCGGCGATATGCAGACGATCGGCAAGCTGCCGGTGGTGCAGTTCGATGCCGCCGGTCTGCTCTCGGAACTGGTGGACACCCTCAGCGGCAGGGCTCAACCCCAGGCACTACCAACTCCCGAGGGGCTGCGGGCCACCCTGCGGCCCTACCAGTCCCGGGGGGCTGGCTGGCTGGCCTTCCTGCAGCGCTGGAGCCTGGGCGCCTGTCTGGCAGATGACATGGGTCTGGGCAAGACCATCCAGTTCCTGGCTTTCCTGCTGCACCTCAAGGAGACCGGGCAGCGCGAAGGCCCGACGCTGCTGATCTGTCCCACCTCGGTCCTGGGCAACTGGGAGCGGGAGGCCCGCCGCTTCGCGCCGGCCCTGAAACTGCACCTGCACTACGGCCCGGATCGGCTCCAGGGCAAGCCCCTGGCGCGGGCCGTACAGGACTGCGATCTGGTACTGAGCAGCTACGCCCTCGTCCACCGGGATCTGAAGACCCTGGAGATGGTCGACTGGCAGGGTCTGGTGCTGGATGAGGCCCAGAACATCAAGAATGCCGAGGCCAAGCAGTCGCTGGCGGTGCGTCAGCTGGCCCGGCGGGAGTCGGAACTGAGTAATTTCCGCATCGCCCTCACGGGCACGCCGGTGGAGAACCGGCTGGGGGAACTGTGGGCAATCATGGACTTCCTCAACCCGGACTACCTGGGCAACCGCAGCTTCTTCCAGAAGCGTTATGCGGTGCCGATCGAGCGGTTCGGAGACGGGGCCTCCCTGCAGCAGCTGCGCAGTTTGGTGCAGCCCTTCCTGCTGCGCCGCCTCAAGACCGACCGCAGCATCATCGCCGACCTGCCCGAGAAGCAGGAGATGAACGTCTTCACCGGACTGACAGCAGAGCAGGCCGACCTGTACGAGAAGGCCGTCAACGCCGCTCTGAGCGATATCGAGATTGTCGGCGGCATCCAGCGGCGGGGCCGGATTCTGGCCCTGCTGACGCGGCTCAGGCAGATCTGCGACCACCCGGAGCTGCTGGCGAAAACCAGCAGGGTGGGGGAGGACTTCGGCGATCGCTCGGCCAAGCTGCAGCGACTGGAGGAGATGCTCGATGAACTGCTGGAGGAGGGCGATCGCGCCCTGATCTTCACCCAGTTCGCCGAGATGGGCGATCTGCTGCGCCAGCGGCTGCAGCAGCGGCTGGGACGCGAGGTGCTGCTGCTCACCGGCGCCACGAAGCGGGCCGACCGGGAGGCGATGGTGCAGCGGTTCCAGGAGGACCCTCAGGCGCCGCCGGTGTTCATCCTCTCCCTCAAGGCCGGGGGGGTCGGCCTCAATCTCACCCGCGCCAACCACGTCTTCCACTTCGACCGCTGGTGGAATCCGGCGGTGGAGAATCAGGCCACCGACCGGGCGTTTCGCATCGGCCAGCGGCGCAACGTGCAGGTGCACAAGTTCGTCTGTGCCGGCACGCTGGAGGAGAAGATCGACGCGATCATCACCGGCAAGCAAGCCCTGGCGGAGCAGGTGGTGGGTGCTGGCGAGGACTGGCTGACGGACCTCGACACCAACCAGTTGCGGGATCTGCTGCTGCTGGATCGCAGTGCCGTCGTGGACAGTTGAGGCTCGTCCCTTCGTAAAACTGGCTGAAGCAGACCGAAGAACAATCCCTGTGCCTGATAAGGTGGCGATCGCCCCCTGAGCCGCGTCCATGCCCGACTCCCTGTTTCTGTCCCTGGTGGTGCCGACCTACAACGAGGCGGACAACATCCGGGACGTGCTGAAGACGCTGGTGGCGGTGCTCGATCCGGTCTGTCCAGAGGGCTACGAAATTCTGGTGGTGGACGACGACAGCCCGGACCGGACCTGGGCAATCGCCGAGGAAGTGGCCCGGGTATTGCCCATGGTGCGGGTCTGTCGTCGCCAGGGCGAGCGCGGGCTGGCCACGGCGGTGATCCACGGCTGGCAGCAGGCCCACGGAACCGTCGTCGGCGTGATCGATGGCGATCTGCAGCACCCGCCTGAAGTCCTGGGCGCCCTGCTGGCACGGATGCGCGAGGGTGCCGACCTGGCGGTGGCCAGCCGCAACATTGAGGGCGGCGGCGTCAGCGACTGGAGCCTGTTCCGGCGCTTCGCCTCCCGCGGGGCCCAACTGCTGGGGCTGCTGCTGCTGCCGGAGGTGCTGGGCCGGGTCACCGACCCGATGAGCGGCTTCTTCCTGATCCGCCGCGACCTCCTGCCCCTGGGCGAGATGAAGCCCCAGGGCTACAAGATTCTGATCGAGAGCATCGGTCGGGGGCGCCCCGCCCGCATCGCCGAGGTGCCCTACGTCTTCCGGGAGCGCACCCAGGGCGCCAGCAAGGTCAGCCGCCGGGAATACCTTGCCTACCTCAGCCATCTAGGACGGCTGCGGCTGGCCCTGTGGCGGCGCAACTACTTCCTCCGCTTCGGGGTGGTGGGCGGCAGCGGCGTGCTGGTGGATACCCTGCTGCTGTTCCTGTTCCATGGCCAGTGGGGGATCCCCCTGTTCTGGGCCAAGCTGATGTCGGCGGAACTGACCGTGTTCTGGAACTTCGCCCTCAATGACCGCTGGACCTTCCGGCGACTGGCGATGACACCCCGGCAGCGGCGCCAGTGGCCGAAGCGACTGCTCAAGTTCAACCTGATCTGTGCCGCCGGAATTGGTCTGAGTGCTCTGCTGCTGATGCTGTTCGTCCAGGTGATCGGCATCAACTACCTGCTGGCGAACCTGCTGGCGATCGCCCTGGTCTTCTGCTGGAACTTCTGGCTCAACCGCAAGCTCAACTGGGTGGACGGCAATTCCTAGAATCGGAACGGCCGTCCTTCCTCAACCGAACCATGAGCAACGAAACCCGCGAGCAACTGATCGAGCGGCTGGTGGCCGAAGCCCGTTCCTACGCCGAAACCGATCCGGCAGTGGAGCGCAACTGCTGGCTGGCAGTCCACAACCACGCCCACGGCTTCCTGCCCAGCGAATACGACATCCGCGATATCCCGGAAGACCTCTATCTGGCGGTGCTGGAACGGGCCCGGGCGGAACGCTGAGCGCGTCCGGCGGCAGGGTTCAGGCCGATTCGGCCAGAGCGGTGGTCAAGGACTGACGGGGAAGCCCGACGGTGATTGTCGTGCCCTGCCCCAGGGAGCTCTCCAGCGCCAGATGCCCCCCCAGCAGATCGACACAGGAGCGGACGATCGCCAGCCCCATGCCGGTGCCCGCCACGTTCTCCACGTTGCTGCCGCGGCTGAAGGCCTCGAACAGCTGGTCGATCTCGTCCTGGGGGATGCCGATGCCATGGTCCCGGATCGAGAAGATCACCTGCTGGGCCCGTCCGGACACCTTCACCTCGACCGGACTGGAAGCCGGGGAGTACTTGAGGGCGTTGGAGAGCAGATTGGTGAGGATCTGGTAGAGCAGCTTGCGATCGCTGACGAAGGGATCGCCTAGATCCCCGAAATTCAGATGCACCCGCTGGTGAGCCCCGTCCATCTGACCGATCAGGTCCTGAAGGAAGTCCCGCAGATCCAGTTCCTGCAGCTGCTGCTGTTCGCGGCTGGACTCGACCTGGTGGAAGACCAGCATGTCATCCACCAGCTGGGACATGTGGCGGGCCTTGGTCTCCACCAGTTCCAGATAGCGGCGCTGCTGCTCCGGGCCGAGGCGATCGCCGCTCTGGTTGAGGGTCGTCGCCGCCATCAGGATCGTGGTCAGGGGTGTGCGGTACTCGTGGGAGACCGTGGCGATGATCCGGGCCCGGAAGCGGTTTAGTTCCTGCTCCCGCTCCAGGGCAGTCTGGGTCTGGCTGAGCAGGGTTGCCTGCTGGATCGCCAGGGCCAGCTGCACGCCCATGGTGTCGAACAGCCCGATGTCGTCCCCCGTCCAGTCACGGGGGCCGGTGCAGTGGTGGGCCACCAGCAGCCCCCAGAGGCGGGGCCGCGACTGCTGCTTGTCCTCGATCCGGATCGGTACCGCCAGATTGGCCCGCACCTGGAAGCGCTGCAGCATTTCCCGATGGCAGGGGGTGAGGTCAGCACGG
Source organism: uncultured bacterium (assembly GCA_964481495.1). Taxonomy (GTDB): domain Bacteria; phylum Cyanobacteriota; class Cyanobacteriia; order Synechococcales; family Synechococcaceae; genus CAWUMD01. The sequence goes on along the minus strand of CAYZUY010000020.1, from coordinate 13,538 downwards.
AAAATATCGGCGATCACCGTGCGGCCACCCCGCTGGTAGCGCTGACCGGCACCATTGCGGAAGCAGGTGTCGATCACCTCCTGACCAAGGGCGGCCGGCACACCCTCCACCACCGATTCCGCCACGATGCTGCCGCCCATATCCGGGGCGAACTGGTAGACCAGCACCCGGTCGCAGTCGAGCAGTCTACGGATGTCCTCGACGGCAGTCCCCAGAATCCGCTCCAGACGCATGGTCTTGCGGATGCGCATCGCGGTGGTGGCCAGCAGCCGGTGGTACTCGCGGTTGCGCAGGCGCTCCTCGCGGAAATCGAACCGATGCAGCAGGGTGGCGATCGCCTGCTCCAGGGCGCTGACCGTCAGATCCGGCAGAGCCAGCAGTTGCTGAATACCCAGATCCAGCGCCTGCAGCCCGGCCTCGGGGGTGCGCTCCGACAGCAGCAGAATCATCGGCAGGAAATGCGGGGGCTGGGCCCGCTGCAGCATCTGCGCCACCGCCACCCAGTCGACGCTCTCCGGCGCCGTCAGCAGAACGAAGTCCACTTCGGACTTGCGCACCAGATCCTCCGCCACCGCCGGAGTCGGGGCCAGGGCCACCTCAAATCGCCAGCTGCGGATCAGGGAGAGATACTCCCAGAGCTGATCCCGCAGGGTCGGATCATCGGCAAGCAGCAGCACCCGCAGAGTCGGCAGCATGGGCAAATCATCAGGGTCAACAGCCAGGGTGCGCCCCATCGGCGACAGGGTGCACAGTGTGACCACCCTGCTACGCGACGTTCCCCGACTGTGCGGTTCTCAAGATTGTCTTCAGCTTTGGAAGTCCCCGATCACAGGTGGGCAAAGCCGTTCAGAAGCCGCCTCGGTAGCGGACCCTCCAGGGCTTCGAACTCCTCGAGAGCCCGCCGGAAATCCGCCAGCAGCATATCCGCCATGTCGCGGCTGAAGTCAGCCCGTACGACAATCCGCAGCACGCAGAGATCCTCGCGGTTGGCCGGCATGCTGTAGGCCGGCACCAGCCAGCCCCGCTCCCGCAGCCGGGCCGACAGGTCGTAGACGCTGTAGTTCACCACCTCCGGGGCCAGGGTCACGGCGAACACCGGCAGTTGCCTTTGCGGATGGCTGACCAGCCGCAAAGGCCCCAGGGTCGCCAGCTGATCCGCCAGATAGCAGGCGTTGGCATTCATCGCTCGCATGCGCACGTCGTAGCCGCTGCGGCCCAGGTGCAGGAAGTTGAAGTACTGGGCCACCACCTGGGCCCCGGGGCGGGAGAAATTGAGCCCGAAGGTGGGCATGGTACCGCCCAGGTAGTTGACGTCGAAGATCAGATCCTCGGGCAGCACGCTGCGGCTGCGCCAGACAACCCAGCCGACGCCGGGGTAGACACCGCCATATTTGTGACCGGAGGTATTGATGGACTGCACCCGCGGCAACCGGAAGTCCCAGGGCAGGTCCGGCTGCAGGAAGGGGGCGACGAAACCACCGGAGGCCGCATCGACGTGCAGAGGGATGTCCAGCCCGGTCTGCTGCTGCAGTTGATCGAGGCACTGCTGCATCTCGGCGATCGGCTCGAAGCTGCCGTCGAAGGTGCTGCCGAGAATACCGACCACCCCGATGGTGTTTTCGTCGCAGCGGGCCACGGCCTCAGGGCCGGTCAGGTGCAGGCGATCGCCCTCCAGCGGCACCAGCCGGGGTTCGACATCGAAGTAGCGGCAGAACTTGTCCCAGCAGATCTGGGTGTTGGCACCCATCACCAGATTCGGTCGCGATGCATCGAGGCCTTCGGCCTGCCGCCGGGCCCGCCAGCGCCACTTCAGCGCCAGCCCAGACAGCATGCAGGCTTCACTGGAGCCCGTCGTCGAGGTGCCGATGATGTCCTCGGGGTCGGGGATGTTCCAGAGGTTGCCGAGAATCCGGACACAGCGCTCCTCAAGCTCCGCCGTCTGAGGGTACTCATCCTTGTCGACGATGTTCTTATCGGCGCACTCGTCCATCAGCATCCGGGCCTGGGGCTCCATCCAGGTACCGACGAAGGTGGCCAGATTGAGCCGGGCGTTGCCGTCGAGCATCAGCTCGTCATGGATCAGCTGGTAGGCAACGTCCGGGGCCATGCTGTCCTCGGGCATCGAGTCCCGGGGGCTGGAGCGGGTCGCTTCGGGCGTGCCGTAGAGCGGCAGGGTCGTGATCCGGGGCGAACGCGGGCGGGAGGTCATTAGGCGGCCCAGGGTGGCTGTCAGTGTGACAGTCTGCCACAGCCATCCGGCGACGACGCCGACAATGGAACAGCGGTGTTCGGCCCTCCGGCCCACCGCCGCCCCATGCCCGGGGCATGTCCTGCTGCGTGAGTGCCGTGACCGAAACCGCCCAGGCCTATCTGGCCGCCGCCCTGGCCGCTGCGCTGATGGGGCTGATGGGACTGATGGTGCGCTGGATTCCCCTGCCACCGGAGGCGATCGCCCTGACCCGTTTCGGCCTGGGCTGGCTGCTACTGGTCGGTTTTCTGACCTGGCGCCAGCCGGGAATACTCCTGCGACTGCAGTTTTCACCCTACGCCGCCCTCAGTGGCCTCTGGCTGGGCCTCTGCTGCCTCTGCTACTTCAAGGCGGTGCTGCTCACCTCCCTGGGCACCGCCGCCATCCTGCTCTACCTGGGCCCCCTGCTGGCCGCCCTGCTGGCCCTGGCCCTCCTGGGGGAGCGTCTGTCCTGGCTCGGCAGTCTCCTGCTGGGGCTGGCCTTCTGCGGCTGCCTGCTGATCTTCGGCAACCAGATGGAGTTCGGGGCCGCCAGCCGTCAGGGCAATCTGCTGGCGCTGCTCTCGGCGGTGTTCTACGCCGGGTTCATCCTCTGCAACCGTCTCACGGCCCCAACGGTGACGCCCCTGGTCCGGGCCTTCCACCAGTTGCTCACTGCCGCCCTGACCCTGGTGCCCTGGGTCCTGAGCAGTCTCGGCCAGGCCCCACCCCCAGCACCGGGCGGCTGGCTGCTGTTACTGGGGGCGATCGCCCTGCTGCAAGGCTTCGGCGCCATCCTGCTCACAGCTCGGGCCATGAAGGCGCTCCAGGCCTACCAGTTCGGCACCGTTTCCTATCTGGAGCCGGTGATTGCCGTCGTCGTCGGTCTCTCGCTCTACGGCGAAACCCTGGGGGCAGCGCAGGCGTTCGGGGCCCTGCTGATTCTGGGCGCCAGCGTTGGCCAGACCCTGGTCAGCAGCCCCCGGAAGATGGACTGCTGAGCCGGATGGGTGAGCGGAAACGCCTCAGACAGGATTCGAACCTGTGACCGACCGCTTAGAAGGCGGTTGCTCTATCCACTAAGCTACTGAGGCGCGGGCAGTACCTATCGTAGCGGGCCGCCGACACCGCAGCGATAGAATGGAAACCGTTTCTCCGACTGGGCTGCGCCATGTCCTCCGCCAAACTTTCCGAGACGGACAAACAGGCGATTCTGGAGCGGTACCAGCAGACCGACGACACCGCCAGTGCCCTGGCCGAGCAGTTCGGGGTCAGCGCCAGCACCGTCGGCCGCATCCTCAAGACCGGACTGGGCGAGGCCACCTATCAGGAACTGAGCCGCCGCAAGCGCGGTCTCAGCCGCAGCACCAGCAGCCCCGCTCCGGCGGTCATCCCGGCACCGACGGTCGAGCCCCAGTCCGAACAGCTGGAACTGCCCCGCGAGCAGGAGGCAGCACCCAGCCCTGTTGAGGCGATGGCGAGCCCCTCCGACGCAGCCCCCGGCAGTGAGGGGGGCGATCGCCGCCGCCGCAGTCGCCGTCGCCGCAGTTCCGCTGCCAGCCGGGCCACCACTGCCGAAGCGGAGAGCACGCCCGAGGTCGAGGTCATAGAAACCGAAATCGAGGCCACCCCACCGGAGCGCCCGGCACGGCCGGTGCTGCGCCAGCCTGCTGCTCCCGTCCTCAGTGAGGAGGACGGGGAGGAAAGCGAGGAGGAAGAACTCGAACTTCCCGCCGCCAGCATCGCCGACGGGGATGAGTTCGGCGGGGATGACTTCGAGGACTTCGGCGAGGAGGAGAGCGACAGCGGCGAGGCCGGTGGCGACGGCGTGAATCCCCTGGCCGAAGCCGGCATCCAGGCCCTCGACACCCGACCCCTGGAAGCGGGCACCCTGCCCCGGTCCTGCTACATCGTCATCGACCGGATGGCAGAGCTGGTCACCTGCTCCCTCGATGCCTTCAAGGCGCTGGGCGTGGAAAGCGCCCCCTCGGCCCTGCCGGTGTTCGACAGCCCGCGCAGCGCCCGCCGCTTCTGCAACAAGAACCAGCGGGTGATCAAGGTGCCTGACAGTCAGGTGCTGCTCAAGACCCGCCGCTGGCTGGTGGCCAAGGGCATCGATCGCCTGCTGCTCGACGGCAATTTCTACGCGCTCAACTGACCCGTCTCAGGTGCGGGAACGGCGTCCCCCCGGCAGCAGCAGAATCAGCGCCATCAGGGCCATACTGCTGCCAATGGCCAGGGAGAGCAGCAGCCCGACGGGCATGCGGATGGACTGGACGCCCAGTAGCTTCACAGCCACCAAGGTCGGGTTCTGGGCCGTGAGGACAGCGATCGCCACCAGCCAGGCGGTAAGGATCAGTGTGGTGAAGAAGGTGCTCCAGGGCCGCATCGGTCACTCCTCGGGGTCCGGCAGGGCTAGCGCCAGCCGGTAGATCTGCTTGCGCGGCAGGCCGGTGCGTTCCGCCAGCTCGCGACTGGCCTCGGAGCGGGACTGGCCCCGACGCAGCATCGCCGCCAGTTCCTGGGTGATCTGCTCCTCGCTCAGGTCAGCCTGGGCCTGGGGCTCAGCGCCGCCGATCACCAGGGTGTATTCCCCCTGGGGCTGACGCTCGGTGTAGAGGGCGATCGCCGCTGCCAGGCTGCCGCGCCAGATTTCCTCGTGCAGCTTGGTCAGTTCCCGGGCCAGGGCGCAGGGGCGATCGCCACCGAACTCCGCCATCAGATCCGCCAGGGTCTCCCGCAGGCGGTGGGGCGACTCGTAGAAGACCAGGGTGCGGGTATCCCGGGCCAGACCTGCCAGCACATCGCGCCGGGCCTTGCTTTTGGCAGGCAGAAAGCCCTCGAAGGCAAAGCGGTCGGTGGGTAGACCGGAGGCGCAGAGGGCGGCGATCGCCGCGCAGGGGCCCGCCACCGGCACGACCGTGAACCCGGCAGCAGCCACCGCTGCCACCAGTTCCTGGCCCGGATCAGAGATCGCCGGGACGCCCGCATCGCTGACCAGGGCCAGACTCTCGCCCCGGCCCAGCCGCTCGAGGATCTCCGGCGTCCGCTGGTTGCGGTTGTGCTCGTGGTAGCTGATCTGCGGCGTGGTCACCCCCAGGGCCTGCAGCAGACGCCCGGTGTGGCGGGTATCCTCGGCGGCGATCCGATCCACCTCTCGCAGAATGCGGATGGCCCGGGCACTGATGTCTTCGAGATTCCCCAGCGGCGTACCGACGACGTAGAGAGTGGCAGGCTGAGGCTCGGGCATGGGATTCTACGGGGGCCATGCCGAGTGTAAATCGACGATGACCGAAACGCGCAGCTTCGCCGGACTGAGCCCGGAGACGGTGCTGGACGTGGTGCGGCGCACCGCCTGGGATGCCAGCGACCTGCTGCGGGACTACTACCGGGGTGAGATCCCGCTCAATCCCGAGGAGGAGGCCGAGGGTCCGGTGACAGCGGCGGATCGGGCCGTGAACCGGCTGCTGCTGGACCGGTTCCAGGAGGCCTTCGGAGACGAGCCCTTCGGGTACCTGAGCGAGGAGTCCTTCAAGGAGCAGGGGCGATCGGAACCCTTTCCCCAGGACTACCTCTGGATCATCGACCCCCTGGACGGCACCCGGGACTTCATCGACCACACCGGCGAGTACGCCCTGCACATCGCCCTGGTGAAGGCCCAGCGGCCGGTGTTCACCTGCGTGGTGCTGCCGGAGGCCGAACGGCTCTACTGGGCAATGCTAGGCGAGGGCTGCTGGCGGGAGGATCGGACGGGCGATCGCCAGCGGGTCACCGTTACAGCCCGCACCAGCCGCGAACCCCTCACCCTGGTCGCCAGCCGCAGCCACCGGGACGAGCGCTTCCGGCAGTTGCTGGAACGGCTGTCGCTGCAGAACCAGATCTACGTCGGCAGCGTCGGCTTCAAGATCGCGACCATCCTCGAAGGGCAGGCGGACGTCTACCTGTCCCTCTCGGGCAAATCTGCCCCCAAGGATTGGGACATGGCCGCACCGGAGCTGCTGCTCACCGAGGCCGGAGGCCAGTTCACCCACGCCGACGGCAGCCCGCTGCGCTACAACACTGGCGACGTCAGCCAGTGGGGCTGCCTGATCGCCAGCAACGGTTCCGGCCACGACGCCCTCTGCCAGGAAGCCAGCCGCATCCTGACGGAGATCTGAGGCGTCAGTCGAGGTTGGCGATCGCCAGCGGCTCGATAGCATCCGCCGGGGTGAAGCCGAAGATGCGGGCAAAGAAGAGCAGTTCCGCCTCCAGGGCCCGCTGAATCGTCGCCGCCTGCCGGAAGCTATGGCCCTCCTCCGGGAAGGTCAGATAGGCAGTGGGGATGCCCTTTTCCCGCAGGGCCCGGAACATCCGCTCCGCCTGATCCGGCGGCACGACCCGGTCCTCCAGCCCCTGGAAGAAGATCACCGGACAGTTGAAGCGGGCGACGTGGTGCAGGGGTGATCGCGCCGCATAGAGATCCTTCGCCTCCGGCCAGGGGCCGATCAGCGTGTCGAGGTAACGGGCCTCGAACTTGTGGGTGTCCTGGGCCAGGGCCGCCGGGTCACTGACCCCGTAGCGGCTGGCCCCGGCCCGGAACAGATCCGTGAAGGTGAGGGCACAGAGAGTGGTGTAGCCCCCGGCACTGCCACCGTCGATGCAGAGGCGATCGCCATCGACCCGGCCCTGCTCCACCAGCCAGCGAGCCCCGGCGGCACAGTCCTGCACATCCACCACCCCCCACTGGCCGTTCAGCCGTTCGCGGTAGGCACGACCGTAGCCGGTACTGCCGCCGTAGTTAACGTCGAGCACCCCGAAACCACGACTGGTCCAGAACTGCAGACTGAGGTTGAGACCGGTGCGGGTCTGAGCCGTAGGCCCGCTGTGGCTCTTCACCAGCAGCGGCGGCAACTCGCCCTCAGCGGCGGTGAAGTCGCGGTTGGTGGGTGGGTAGTAGAGGGCGTAGGCGATCGCTCCATCCGGCGTCGGAAAGGCCAGACTCTCGGGCCACGCCAGATAGCCGGAGTCGAGGGGCAGGTCACCGGAGCGGGCCAGGGTCCGCCACTGCCCGGACGCAATCTCCAGCTCCACCAGTTCCGTCAGCCGGTCCGGCGCGGCAGCCGTGACCAGGGCGCGATCGCCCGCCACCACCAGGCCGTTGAATTCGGTGAACGGCAGGTCGTAGGGCTGCAGACCGCCGCTGGTGAGATCCAGGCGGGCGAGATACCAGAGCCCCCCCTCGGTGTAGCTGCAGACAATGGTGTCCTCATCGGCCCAGCCCCAGGTGCGCATGCCGAACACCCACTGGGGCAGCCCGAACTCCGCGGCACGGAGACAGAGGGGCTGCGCTGCCGTGCCATCCCAGCGGTAGAGGTTCCACCAGCCACTGCGGTCCGAGACGAAACCCAGGCTGCCGCCGGGGCTCCACTCCGGCTGGAACACCGATTCCGTCGGGCCTCCGGCGATGCAGCGGGCATTGACCGGACGACCGTGGGCGTCGAGGTCCGCCAGCCAGAGTTCCGTGCCATCCCAGGGCATGCGGGGGTGGTTCCAGGCAATCCAGGCCAGCTGACGGCCATCGGGGCTGAGGCGGGGGCTGCTGTAGAAGTCCGCCCCGGAAACCAGCACTTCACCCTCACCCGGGTCGCCTGCCAGAGGCACCGCCACAATTGCGTCCTGGGGCTCCCCGGCTTGGCGGTGGTCCTCCCGCACCCCGATCCAGCGCTGCCGGGTCAGGTCCATCAGACCGTCGCCGAACTTCAGATCCGCCTCGACGGTCAGGGGCTGGGGAACACCACCGGCGTGCAACCGGTAGAGCCGCTGGTCCCGGTCATGGCTGAAGACTACGACCCCCTGCTTGACCGTGAAGGCACCGCCGCCGTACTCGTGGGCGCGGGTGCGCACATTCCAGGGGGCGGGCGTCAGTTCCTCGACCGGGCCGTCCCCCCGCTGGCGCAGCAGCGTGGTGCGCCCCTTCTCCTGCGGCCGGGACTCGGTCCAGTAGCGATCGCCGCCATCCAGCGCCACGTTGCCCAGGCTGACCGTGCCCTGGGTGATCAGGGCTGCCGTGATCGGTGAAGTCCAGGAACCGTAGGGAGCGACGGGCATGGTAGCAGCGGAATGCAGAGATCCCTAGGGTACGACCGTGGAGCGGGCAGGCGGCTGGCGCCAGACCAGTAGCAGCCCCAGGGAGACCAACAGCAGCAGCGCCCCCAGCCAGAAGGGACTGCTCATCCCCAGTCGGTCGAAGAGCACCCCGGCGATCGCCGGCCCGATCACCGAGCCCAGGGCCTGGAGCGACTGCAGGCTGCCGATGGCCTGTCCCTGCTCCTGATCCGAAACCTGATTACAGACGAGGCTGCGCAGGCAGGGCACCACCAGACCGGTGCCCAGGGCCAGGAAGGCGGAAGCCGTGTAGATCTCGACGCTGACCCAGAGCGGCGATCCACCCGCCAGGGCAATCAGAGCCACACCAACCACTAGACAGCCCATCCCGAAACGGGTGAGGCTGACCTCACCCCAGCGGGTCAGCAGCGGCTGCAGCAGCCCCCCCTGGACCACCGCCGCCACCAGCCCGACGGTAACGAACGCGAAGGAGGACTGGGTGGCACTCCAGCTGAACTGCTTCTGCAGGTAGAGGATGAACAGGCCGGTGACGCCCCCGAAGGCCAGGTTATAGAGGGCGTAAGCCTGGAGCAGGCCACTGAGACGGCCGAAGCGTCGCAGTTGCAGAATCGGCCGGAAGGAGTTGTAGTCCCGCCAGGTGAGGGGCTGCTGCCGCCGCTCCCGGGGCAGATCCGGCGGCAGGCTGAACCAGCCGAGGGCGAAGTTGGCCGCCGCAATCAGGGCCGCCACGTAGACCGGCAGGGTGACACTCCAGCGGGCCAGTAGCCCCCCGAGGGCCGGACCGATGATGAACCCCAGCCCGAAGGCCGGACCGACCACCCGACCGAAGTTCTTGGCCCGATCCTCCGGGGCCGAGATATCGGAGACCGCTGCCAGGGCCACCACCACCGTGCCACCGGTGAGGCCATCGAGAATCCGGGCTGCGAAGATCTGCGGCAGGCTCTGGGCCCCGGCAAACAGCAGCAGCGACAGCACCGTACCCCCCACCGACACCAGCAGGATCGGGCGACGGCCGTAGCGATCGCTGAGGCTACCGAGGGCTGAGGTGGCCAGAAAGACCGCCAGCGGGTAGGAAGCCGTGAGCAAACCGACCAGCACCCCGTCCGGCTCGAAGCGCTCCAGCAGGTAGGGCAACAGCGGAATCACCAGACTCTCGCCAAGGCGATCGCTGAGGATGGTCAGGAAGACGCAGAACAGCGGATTGAGCAGGACGCGGCGCAAGGCAACTCTCCGGAGGTGGCAGGCCTCAGGGGCCAGCCTCCCATTGTCGGATGCCGGGTCCGACGCCGGGAAGCCGCACTTCCGGAGTTCGGCTCTCCGGACCGACCGACCCAGGAGCCAGCGGCAGAATCAGGGCATCGCACTCGCCCCGGTGACCCCCATGCAACTCCGTCTCCCCGCCGGTCTGCCCCCCGCCCTGCTCCAGGAGCGCTTCCAACGCTTTGTCGGCATCCGGGGCCTGCACCTGATCGCCCCCCTGCAGATGCCCGACTTCTTCCCCGAGCGGGCCGCCAGGGAACTGCTGGGCACGCTGGAACGCCAGGGCCAGATGGCCAGTGGGGCCGAGCGGCAGGCTAATGACCAGATCCGGGAACTGCTGGGCAGCTACGACCCCGAACAGCAGGTGCTGGTGCTGGTGGCCGACGGCCAGGGTCTGCAGTTGAGCGTGCTGGAACTGAGCGCTGTCCAGCCCCAGGAGCCCAAGGTGACCGCCGACATCCAGCGGCTGGAGGCACTGCTGCGGCTCGATGCCGACCACGTGCCCGAGGCTGAGAAATAGACGGTCCTCCTGCCTATTCTGGGTGGGTACCGCCCCGGCAGGAGACCCCATGACCACCGTCCCCGTTCGCCTTCTGGCCTTCTGCGGCAGCAGTCGGCGTGGCTCCTGGAATCGGCAACTGCTGGCGATCGCCACCGCCGGAGCCAGTCAGGCCGGGGCCAGCGTCACCCTGCTGGACCTGAAGGATCTCAACCTGCCGATCTTCGACGAGGATCTCGAAGCCGAACAGGGGCTGCCCGCCGGAGCAACCGGTCTGAAACGCCTGCTGCGCCAGCACGAGGGCCTGCTGATCGCCTGCCCCGAATACAACGGCTCGATCACGCCGCTGCTCAAGAACGCCCTAGACTGGGCCTCCCGGCCGGAGCCCGGCAACCCGCCCAGTGCCTACAGCGGACTGACAGCGGCCCTGTTCGCTACCTCACCCGGGCGCCTCGGTGGCCTGCGCGGCCTGACGCCGGTGCGGGAGGTGCTCCAGAACCTGGGTGTGCTGGTCCTGCCCCAGTCCGTCAGCATTCCATCCGCCGCCGATGCCTTCGATGAGGAAGGGCAGTTACTCGACCCGCACCAGACTGCCCGAGTCCATCAGCATGCCGCCGATCTGGTCCGTCTGAGCGCCGCCCGCATGCCGCGCCCCTGACCCTCTACTGCATGGCCTCGATCATCGCCTGCTGGGCCACAGCGGCATAGCCCTCCTGCAACTGCAGCTTCAGGCGGCGGGCACTGTCGGTCAGCTGGGGATCCTGCACCAGGGGCAGGTCTCCCAGGCGCTCGGGAATGCTCTGCCCGAGACTGGGCGTGACCACCACCAGTTCCGGATCCAGGGGCGCATCGTAGTGCCACCAGCGGCTCGGGTCGGGGGGAGCCAGCGGGGGTTGGGCCTGGGGCTGGGCATCCCCCTGGCGCAGCTGGCGCAGACCCGCCAGCAGCTGTTCCCGGCTGCGGCCTCGCAGTTGGAAGAGCACGAAGGGATCCTCGGCGAAGCGATCGCCCAGCAGGTAGTAGACCGCACTGACGTGCTTGCAGGGGTTGGCCTTGTCCGGGCAGCTGCACTGGGAGTGCACGTCCGTGAGACTGAAGGGGAACAGCCGCAGACCGTTGCGGGCAAAAGCCTCCTCGATGTCCTCGGGCATCTGTCCCGCCAGCAGCAGCGCCGACCAGCGGGCCCGGGTAATCAGGCTCTGGAGCACGTAGTCCCAATCCTCATCGGTGAGGGGGTCGAGCCAGAGCTCCACCCGGTAGGGATCAGGGTCGGTGCCCTGCACCCGGGCCGTCACCAGCTGATTCTCGAAGCGGATCGAGAGCACGTTGCCGGAGCGGGCGTACTGCCAGCCCCGCTCCAGACGCTTCTTGTAGCGGTAGGCGTTGATCAGGTCCAGCCACTGCTGCACCCACCAGTCACCGGTGAGATTCTGGGGATCCATCGGGCTGACCTCCGCTGATTCAGAGCAGTTCGCGCACGTCGGTGACCTGACCGGTGACCGCCGCCGCCGCCACCATCGCCGGGCTCATCAGCAGAGTGCGCCCACTGGCGCTGCCCTGGCGGCCCTTGAAGTTGCGGTTCGAGGAGCTGGCGCTGAGCTGACGGCCCTCCAGCTTGTCCGGGTTCATCGCCAGACACATGGAGCACCCGGCTTCCCGCCACTCGAACCCGGCCTCGGCAAAGATCCGATCCAGCCCTTCCGCCTCGGCCTGGGCCTTGACCCGCTCGGAGCCGGGGACCACGAAGGCCTTGATCCCGGCCGCTACCCGGCGGCCCTGGGCTACTTTGGCAGCCTCACGCAGGTCGCTGATCCGGCCGTTGGTGCAGCTGCCGATGAAGCAGACATCCACCTTGGTGCCCGCCAGGGGTGCCCCGGGGGTGAGATCCATGTAGGCGTAGGCCTCCTCGGCCAGCACCTGATCCTCAGCGGGTAGGCTGTCGGCGGTGGGTACCGGCTCACCGACGCCGATGCCTTGGCTGGGGGTGATGCCCCAGGTGACGGTGGGGGCGATATCCGCCGCGTCGAAGACCACGACGTCGTCGTACTCGGCGTCGGCCTCGCTGCGCAGGCTCGACCACCAGGCCACAGCCTGATCCCAGGCGTCGGCCCGGGGCGCGAAGTCGCGGCCCTGCAGGTAATCGAAGGTGGTCTGGTCCGGGTTGACGTAGCCGCAGCGGGCCCCGCCCTCGATCGCCATGTTGCAGACGGTCATCCGCTCTTCCATGGACATGGCATCGAAGGTGGTGCCGGCAAACTCGTAGGCGTAGCCGACGCCGCCCTTCACCCCCAGCTTGCGGATGATGTGCAGCACCACGTCCTTGGCGTAGACGCCCGGCTGCAGCGGCCCGTTCACCTCGACCCGGCGCACCTTCAGTTTGGCCAGGGCCAGGGTCTGGGAGGCCAGGACATCCCGCACCTGACTGGTGCCGATGCCGAAGGCGATCGCCCCGAAGGCGCCGTGGGTGCTGGTGTGGCTGTCACCGCAGGCGATGGTCATGCCCGGCTGGGTCAGGCCCTGTTCGGGGGCAATTACGTGGACGATGCCCTGGCTGCCACTGCCGATGTTGTAGAAGCGGATGCCGTTCTCGGCGGTGTTGCGTTCAAGGGTGGCCATCATCTCCTCCGCCAGACCGTCGGCGAAGGGACGGGCCTGATTGTCGGTGGGGACGATGTGGTCGACGGTGGCGACGGTGCGCTCGGGGAACATCACCTTCAGTCCCCGTTCCCGCAGCATGGCGAAGGCCTGGGGACTGGTGACCTCGTGAATCAGGTGCAGGCCGATGAACAGCTGGGTCTGGCCGGACGGCAGCGTCCCGACGGTGTGCAGATCCCAGACCTTGTCAAACAGCGTGCCCTTGCTCATCGATGGATCCTGAAGCCTCTCCAGCCAGTCTACAATCGCAGGCCCGACCGACCGTCACGGGGTCATGCGATCGCCGTCGCAGGATAAGTTGGAAGTCTGTGCGCGGGAGAGATTGCGATGGGCAGCGAAATCACCAAGGTCAGCGGTCGGGGCGTGCCCCTGGTCGGCAACGACATCGACACCGACCGGATCATCCCGGCCCGCTTCCTGCGCTGCGTCACCTTCGACGGTCTGGGGGAGCATGCCTTCGCCGATGACCGGGCCCAGCTCCAGGGCGAACACCCCTTCGACAAAGCCGAGTACCGGGGCGCCGAGGTGCGGGTGGTGAACGGCAATTTCGGCGGCGGTTCCAGCCGCGAGCACGCGCCCCAGGCGATCGCCAAGTGGGGCATCCGCGCCATCGTCGGCGAGAGCTTCGCGGAAATCTTCTTCGGCAACTGCCTGACCATGGGCGTGCCCTGCGTGGTCGCCGACCCGAGCGTGACGGCGGAACTGCAGCAGCGCATCGCCGCCGACCCCTCGGTAATCGTTGAGGTGGATGTGGCCAACCGCAAGGTCCGCTGCGGTGACTACGAGGCCGAG
>CAYZUY010000019.1:0-20658 GCA_964481495.1 uncultured bacterium | reverse complement strand
CAGGAGTTTCGGCACATCGAAGCCCCAACTCACCACCCAGAGGTGGGTGTCATCCGCAGGCGATCGCAGCAGATCGTCCAGGAACGGATGGTCGGGCTGGCGCTCCCGGTAGGTGACCACCTCCACCGGCACCGTCGCGGACGCCAGTTCGGCAAACTCCAGCTCCGCCAGCAGGCCACCCCCGCGGAATCGGGCACCGGTCCCCGGCACCAGCACCCGCAGCGGACGCAGTCGGGACAGGGAAGCAGCGGCAGAGGTCATGGCAGGGGAGACGGCGAACGGCCCCTATTGTCCCCCAGCGGTGCCCCCGGACCGGGCGGCAGCACAGGCACGGGTCACAGCGTCGGCATCCGCCTTGAACTGCAGGCTGTAGACGTAGAGCTGGGTGCGGGGCCTGAGGGGATAGAGTCGGGTCTTCATTGCCTCGGCAGCCCGCTGGTTGAGGATCGGGTAACCCGAACTGACCAGCACCTGGGGCGGTTCCACCGCTTTACCGGCCGGACTGACCATGACCGCCAGCACCAGCGGCTTTACCTGATCGAAGCAGGCATCCGTGGGCAGGGGCAGCTCCAGCGGCTGCTCCACAGTCCGGAACTCCAGGCCGGGACGCTGCTTCTGGGCCTCGGCCACCACGGTCGCCAACTGGTCGTAGGCCTTCGTGGCATCGGTGCCGGTGGCGTCATAGGCATAGAGCCGGGGATCCGCCGGTTCCCGACTGGGGCTGGCGGACACTGCCGCCGCCTGGGGAGGCGTCGCGGTGGCCGGAGGCGGTGTCTGTACCGGAGCGGCTGTGCCAGAGCCCTTGGCGCTGGCCCCAGGGGCCGGGGGTGGCTCCACCGGCGCAGGGGGCAGATCCAGACCGGGCAGCAGCGGCGGCAGGGTCAGCAGATTGGGCAGCGATGCCGGCGGCAGCATCGTCGGCGGCGGCAGCAGGCTACCTCCGGGCGGGAGTGCTCCCGGGGCCCCCGGATCCGAGCCAAGCGGGCTCTGGGTGGCCGGCAGCCGGGCCACCTCCGCCGGAGTCAGGGTCACCACCCCGACCGGACGACGCTCCACCGCCTCGGTGATCGGCGTGCTCTGCAGCAGCGGCCAGAGGGCAAAAAGCAGCCCGTGCACCCCCAGAGATGCCAGCAGGGCGATCGCCGGAGGCTGACGCAACCAGTCAGGAACTGTAGCGGTGCGCGGCGGCAGGGAGATCGGAGACATCGTCATCGGGCCACGGACTCCAGAGATTCGGGGGGACGCACTTCCACCAGCAGCATTGTGAAGTAGGACAGGTCCTCGGATGGTGCGGAAGCCAACGTTCCCAGCAGCCGCTCCTCGGGCCAGCCGACCCGCTCCACCAGCCAGCTGCGCTCCAGCAGACCATGGTCCGCGAGGATGGGGCGGATGCGGGGCAGCACCGAGGCCACTTTCATCAGCACCACCACATCGGCCCATTCCAGCGCCGCCGTCAGTTCCTCCGGCGCATAGAGGGCGGGCAGCACCGCCAGCCGCTGGTTCTGGCGGGTGAGGGGCTGGCCCAGACGGGCCGCCGCCGCCAGCGGCGAACAGACCCCGGGAATGGCCTCCACGGTCCCGTCGGGGACGACAGCCTGCAGCTTGGCAGCGAGATAGGCGTAGGTGCTGTAGAAGCCGATGTCCCCCTCGGAGACGAAGGCCACCTCCCGCCCGGCCTGCAGGTGGGACAGCACGATTTCGGCTGCCGCATCCCAGGCCTGATCGAGCTGCTGCGCATCCAGCACGTAGGGGAAGTGCAGCGGCAGCCGTTCCTGATGGGGCTGCAACCAGTCGGCGACGATCCGCTCGGCGACGCCGGGCCGTCCGTTCAGTCCGGCCGGATAGGCGACCACATCGGCCTGCTGCAGGCGCTTCAGTCCCTTGAGGGTAATCAGTTCCGGGTCGCCGGGGCCGACCCCGATGCCGGTGAGGCGAGCACTCACGACCGGGCTTCCAGAATGCCGAACACTGACGTGTAACCGTGCAGGAATGTACCGTCGCCGATCGGACCGACCTCGCCGTTGCAGAAGACCCCGCTCAGAGGCGTCTGGGGCAGGTAGTGCTGGAACAGACCGCTGTCGAAATCCGGCTGACCGTAGAGGCCCTGGCCCCGACCGAGGCAGGCGAACATCAGGGCCGCCTGGGCGGTCTCCGGTCCCCGCTGCTGGCGATCGCGCTGCAGCAGATGTTCGAGGTCATCGGCGGAGGTGCGGGCATCCCGCAGGTGGAAGCGGATGCGCTGACCAACGCGGATGCGATCGCCCACCGCCATCGCCCCCGTGCGCGGGTCCACCCCCAGCAGATTGCGGATCAGATAGTCACCGGCCTCGAGGTTGAGCTGGAAGGCACTGCGCGCCACCCCCAGGAATAGGGAGTGCTGGGCCAGTTCCCGCTCCGCCTCCGACAGGCTGCCGAGGGTCTGGCGCAGGGCATCCACCAGGGGCATCTCCCCGCCATCCCCGGTGCGGACCCGGCGGATGATGTTGCGCTCCGCCTCGAGCACCTCCAGATCCCCGCCGATCGGCCGACAGCCCTGGGCGACAATTGCCCGCAGCCCCACCGAACCGGACAGGGCCACGCCGACGCAACCGTTCAGAGTACGCTCGTTCAGGAACAGCACCGGCCGGTTACCCAGACCCTCGCCGCTGGCCAGCCCCCCCACCTTGACCGCCTGGGGATAGGCGAAATCCAGTCCCTGGAGAATGTCTGCCAGGGGCGAATTGAACGGATCGGCCAGCAGCACGAAATCCGGATGGTCCGCCGGGTCCACGCCCAGGCGATCGCTCCAGGCCTGGGGCGGACTGTCGAGATCCGGCACATCATCACTGAGCAGATGGAAGGGCTGCACCCGTGCCCCAGGTAGGGAACCGACCAGCACCGACACCGCCGGGGTCTCCTCGATCTCCCGGGTGCGGCCGTCCCGACTGCCGACGATGCCGCCCCCGGCACAGCCGATCCAGCAGCGGGCAGGCAGCACCTCCTGCAGCAGGGGCATCAGCCGCGGGTAGTCGCTGGCGAAGCTGCTGGAGAGAAAGACAAAGCCCAGGTCCAGGGGCGCGGAAAGCGCCGAGGTCACCTGCTCCGCCACCTCGGCCAGCGCCGACTCGAGTGCCGGGCGGGTTGAAAGGGCACTAATCCACTGCATGCCGAAACCGGAAAGAGGATTCGACCGGGCGATCCCGATCATTTCTGCGCAACATGAACCAATCTAGACTCCCTTGGCTACCCTGTGGTTGACCTGAAACAGGTCAGCCTCGATTCCAGATGAGGAGCAACCACGATGGCCGATATCCGCGATGCACTGCGGCAGCCAGGCACCGACAGTGGCGGCAGTCAGCTCACCCCGGATGACATGACGCATGGCCCGGCCATTGCCGTCGATCATCCCGAGGACCAGCCCCCGGAAGATTCTCCCCGGGCGAAGTTCCAGCGCTACTGCGACGACAACCCCGATGCCGACGAGTGCCGTCTGTACGACGACTGAGCCCGTGCGGCGATCGCCCAGGCCGGAAACTGTGCCTGGGCGCCCGTCCCGGGGGATAATGGCGCCGACCTTCCGCATCACGCCCGTCGCCGATGGCCCCCTCCCTGCTGCAGCAACTGGTCTGGATGGACTACCGCCTGGCGGTGCTGTTTACCGTCTCCATCCCTCTCCTGCTGCTGATCTGGGCTGCAGTCCAGCGCAATGAGGCGATTCAGCGGCAGATGCTGATCTACTGGAAAGTGGCCAGCCTGCTGGCAATCACCGTCCTGCTGATGATTGCCGCCCTGCCCATCGGCTTCCTGACCGGCTTCCTGGCCCGCATTCTGATTCCGGTCAGTCTCTGGTTCTGGCTGGATCTGAACGACGAAATCGACGATCTGCCCCGCTTCCGCCCCCTGCGGCTCGCCTTCAGCAGCTGGCGCTGGGGCGTCAGCGTCTACTGCGGCCTGGGCACCCTGCTCACCCTGCCTGCCCTGCGCTGCGGCTTCCTCAACCACCTCGGCCTGCTGCAGGACCAGACCTGCCGCACCTGGCTGAACCCGCCCTTCGGCTTCCGGGATCTGCTGCTGAGCAGCTACAAACCCGGATTCGTCGGCTTCTTCGGCATTCTCGGGCTGGTGATCTACGGCCTCTACCTGATCAACTTCCTGGTGGCCCGCCTGCCCCGTCAGGGCCGCATTGCCCTGGGCTGATGGCAGGAGACAGAGTGATGCTGCCGATTCAGCGCCTGG
The DNA here is from genome assembly GCA_964481495.1 of uncultured bacterium. Classification (GTDB taxonomy): domain Bacteria; phylum Cyanobacteriota; class Cyanobacteriia; order Synechococcales; family Synechococcaceae; genus CAWUMD01. The sequence continues at coordinate 16,443 of CAYZUY010000019.1, read as the reverse complement.
AACGCTACAGCCAGACCCATCCCGGCGAGGTACTGCTGGTGGAGGCGATCGCCGCCGGTGAACCGGACCAGCTGATGATCTTCCGGGGCTTCTCCAGCTCCCTCACCCGCCCCACGGACCCCGATCCGGACGTGCCGCTGCTGGCCGAGGGCGATCGCATCGAGCAGGTCAGCCGCTTCCGGGCCCCCTACAAACCGGCAGCGCCCCAACCCCTGGCACCAGCCTGCGACTGGGCGGAGATGGAGCGCTTCCTGGACGGACTCGGTCTCTGACGGTCAGAGACCGGCAGCAGTCTCGACATCGGGTCAGAAACTGCGGATCAGACCACGGGACAGATTCTCGAAGGTCATCTTCTGACGCATCACATCGATGAACAGCGCCTCCAGTTCCTCGCGGGAGAGTCCGCTCAGGCTGTGACGGAACTTCTGGATGTCGAACTCCTGTTCGAGGCTGAGGCTGATATCCGGCAGACGAGGGGGCATGGCGCACCTCCAATGACTGGAATTGCGAACAAATGTAACTAGGGGTTGACTTCCGCGCAAGCCTTGACTTCGTTTTTCTTATCTGCGTTGCGATTCTTCACGAAGCCGTCGGCGCTCCGGCAACCCAGGCTACAGAAGTCCCCTGCTGTCACCGGTTTCTGAGAGAAAACCGCTCCAGAAAGCGCCACAGCCACCCTGGGTCTCAGGAAGCCCCGCCCCCAGAATGGGGGTGTTCTCCTCCCATCGCTGTGTGAACGTCATGCGTCCCGGCCTTTCCCGTCTGAGTGCACTGGTCTGCGGGCTGCTGCTCCCGGCCCTGCTGGGGGTGAATCAGCCGCTGCGGGCCCAGCCCACCACCATCGACCAGAGCGCCAATCTGGAACTGTCGGGCACCGGCGGCGGCCCGGAGGCCAGCGACTGCGGCTTCCTGCCCAGCCGTCCCAGCCAGGTGCTGCGGGTGACGGAGGGATTCGTGGAACGCTCCGGCTTTCTGCGCCTGGCCGTCAGCGGCGGCGGGCAGGCGACCCTGCTGATCGAGGGGCCGACCGGGCGCCTGTGCGCCATGGCCAGCGGCGATCGCCCGGCGCAGCACGCCGGGGTCTGGCTGGCCGGCACCTATCGGATCTACATCGGCGATCGCCAGGGCGGTAGCTTTCCCTACCGGCTGAGCATCAGCGGCCGTTAGCTGAGCAGGGACTGAAAGGCGGGCAGCGGACGCAGGCTGCGGAAGTCGTCGTCCACCCGGGCCAGCCGCGCGTAGGATCCCCCGCCCAGCCGCAGGGCCTCGCGCAGGTCCGTCAGCGCCGTCTCATTCTCACCGCAGCGGCCGTGCAGAGCCGCCCGGTTGTACCAGGCATCCGCCAGCTGCGGGTCACAGCGCAGGGCCCGGTCGAAGGCATCGAGGGCCTCACGGGTCCGTTCCGCCAGGGCCAGCAGCAGTCCCTGGCAGCAGCAGAGCGGTCCGGGCTGGGGGTGCAGGGCGATCGCCTGCTCGTAGGCCTCCAGCGCTTCGTCGGTGCGCTGACAGTGGGCCAGGGCGTGGGCCCGATGCTCCAGCAGATCGGCACTCAGGCCACCGAGGCTCTGGGCAATCTCGTAGGCTCCGAGCGCCGCAGCGTAGTCGCCCTGGTTGAACAGGGCATGGCCGCGCAGGCGCCAGCCCTCGGCCAGACTCGGGTCGAGGGCCAGGGCATGGTCCGCCTGTTCCAGGGCCGCCTCGGGGCGATCCAGGCGTAGGTAAAGTTCCGCCAGTTGCAGCCAGAGCGGCGGTTCATCCGGCAGACGGTCCGCCAGCCAGTCCAGCTGCGCCACTGCCGCCTCCGGCTGAGTGCTCTCCACTAGGGAGCGGGCATAGGTCCAGCGCAAGGGTAGCAGTTCCGGGTCGCGCTCAAGACCCTGACGGGCACTATCGACAGCCGCCCGCGCCTGCCCCAGGCGCCGCTCGATGATGGCGCGGGTGTTCCAGTAGCTGGCGGGGCCGGGGTCGAGGGCGATCGCCTGCTGCACCGATTCGAGGGCATCCTCCAGCAGCCCCAGCTGCTCAAGCAGAGAGGCACGGTTGTTCCAGGCTTCGCTGCGGCCGGGATTGGCCTGCAGCGCCCGGTTGTAGCTGGTCAGTGCCTCCTCGGGACGGCCCAGTTGCTCAAGCAGCACCCCCCGGTTGGTCCAGAGGCTGCAGTCCTGGGGCGTCTGGGCCAGCCGCCGCTCACAGGCCCGCAGCAGCAGTTCCAGATCGCGGGGCTCAGGCGGCATGGTCAGGACATCAACGGTGCTTGAGCAGCATTATGGCCGAGGCTCGCTCAGACCGCCGAGGCCAGGGCGGTGTCCCCGCTCCAGAGGCCGGTCAGCTGGGCGGTCAGGTCATGGAAGTCCTGCCAGCGGTGGAAGTCATGGCGCCCGGCCTGCTCCAGATAGCGGTCCAGGGGCGAGTGGGCGAAGACCCGATCCGCCGCCAGGGCAATCTCGACATCGGTGATCGAGTCACCGATCACGATCAGTTCATCCGCCGCGTACCGGCTCATCGCCAACTGCTTATCAACGAAGGCCCGCTCGGAGCCGACTACGGAATGGACCCGGATGGTCGGGCCACTGAGATCCACCTCGGCCGCGTGCAGACCGGCGAGGCGATCGCGCCAGGGGTGCAGCACCGACTCCACCAGCCCCCGCAGCCCCCCGGAGACAACCACGATTGGGACCGCCTGAGCCTCCAGAAAGTCGAGGAACTCAGGGAAGCCCGGGCGAACCGGGTGGGCCGCCACGAACTCCACCATGGCAGGGTAGCGATCGCTGGGGATGGAGCCGATCAACTGCTCCACAAAGGCCCGCAGGCTGATGCGCTGCTCGAACAGGTCCTGACGCAGGGCATTCCAGACCTCCGGCGCAAAGGCCTCGGCCATGGCGATGAAGGTGTCGACCGGGGTGATCGTGCCGTCAAAGTCGCAGCAGATCACCCGGCGGGGCAGGGGCGTCGCGTCGGTCATCGGCCTAGAGAAACCAGCCGTAGCTGTGCAGGCCCTTGCCCAGCAGGTTGACGCCCAGGTAGCAGACCCAGACGACCACGAAGCCGGTGGCGGCGAGGATGGCCGGGCGGCGGCCCTGCCAGCCCTTGGTGATGCGGGCGTGCAGGTAGGCGGCGAACACCAGCCAGGTGATCAGGGCCCAGGTCTCCTTGGGGTCCCAGCTCCAGTAGCTGCCCCAGGCTTCGTTGGCCCAGACGGCCCCCGAGATAATGCCGATGGTCAGCAGCGGGAAACCGAGGCCGATGATCCGGTAGCTGATGTTGTCGAGGGTGTCCGCCAGCCCCAGCCGCTCGGGGGAAAGGGCGATCGCCGCCGCCGTCTGTTCGAGCACGGCGGTGCCACCCCCGGAAGCCGCAACAGGCTCCTCGGCACGGGTGAGGGTGACTTTGCCGCTGCGGAAGGCACCGGTGCCGACGGAGCTGCCCTTGAGTTCGATCGACTGACCGCGGGTGACCACCAGGAAGGCGATACCCAGCAGCGAGCCGACCATCAGGGTCGAGTAGCTGAGCATCATCACGCTGACGTGCATCATCAGCCAGTTGGACTTGAGGGCAGGCACCAGCGGCTCCGCCTGCTGCATGTTCTGCGGCAGAGTCAGGGCAGCAAAAGCAGTGATGCCCATGGCCAGGGGGGCAGTGACCGCGCCCACCAGCTTGCTGCCACTCATCCGCTCGGCCACCAGATGCATGGTGGTCAGGCCCCAGGCCAGGAAAAAGAGCGACTCGTAGAGGTTGCTGAGGGGGAAGTAACCGGCGTCGATCCAGCGGGCTCCCAGCAGCGTGAAGATGCAGAGGTTGGCGATCGCCATGCCCGCCGTCCCCAATTGGGGCAGCCAGGCAAGGCCGGGAATCGCAACCGAGCACCAGTAGATCAGCATCGTCGCCAGCAGAACGGCGAAGGACGCATTGTCGAGCAGATGCTGAAGACTGACCAGATCCATGAATGCCTCGCGGACCGACGGAAAACCGTATCGATCCTAATGCGTTCAGCCGGATGACGCTCAGCGGGCGGCGCGGGTGAGCAGATAGACCCCGATGCCGCCCCCCAGCAGCGCCGGGAACCAGCCCGCCAGCAGCGGCGGAATCGTGCCGTTGATGCCCAGGGCACCGCTGACGAAGGAGAGCAGGTAGTAGGTGAAGATGATCAGCACGCTGATGCCGAAGCCCGTGGCCCGACTGGTGCGCTGGTTGGGGACAATCCCCAGGGCCGAGCCCACCAGCCCGAACACCAGACAGACGAAGGGCAGCGACAGCTTCTGCTGCAGGCGCACCTCCATCTTGCGGATCTCGTTAGTGTTGTTCGCCTCCCGCAGCAGCCGCAGATAGTCGCTGATCTGGGCGATATTCATCTGGGTCTCATCGCGGCTCTGGCTGGCGATGTCCAGGGGCGTCTGGGGGATACGGAATTCCTGGCGGCTGAACTGCATCACCACCGGCGCATCGCTCTTGCCGTCGGTGCCGATCACCTGACCGTTACGGAACTCCCAGGCCTGAGTCTGAGGGTTCCAGTTGGCGGATTCCGCCTTGATGATCTGGTCAAGGGCGCCACGGGTGAAGTCGAGCACCGTCAGGCCCAGCATCTGGCTACCGTCGTAGCGCTTGGCGTAGAAGATCCGCGACAGGGCACCACTGCCGGGGGTGAACTGCTGGTAAACGATGTTGTCCTTCTGCTGCAGCTGCGGCCGTTCCTTGCGCAGCGCCGTCTCCAGGGTGAGCTTGGCCTGGAAGTTGGCCGCCGGGACGATCGACTCGTTGAAGACGAAGGTGAGTCCCGTAACCATCACGCTCAGGGCGATCGCCGGAATGATGAAGCGGTAGGCCGAGATGCCGCAGCTGCGCAGCGCCACCAGTTCGCTGTCGCTGGAGAGCCGGTTGTAGGCCATCAGCGACGCCAGCAGAATCGACATCGGGAAGGCCAGGACCATAAAGTCCGGCAGCTTCAGCAGAAATACCTGCAGCGCCACGATCGTCGGCAGCCCCGACTCGGTCACCTGACGGACCAGATCGAAGACCACCCCGATCGAGAGGCCCACCGACGTGAAAGCCGCCACCCCGAACAGAAACGGGCTGAGCAGCTCCTGGAAGATGTAGCGATCCATCACCGGCACAGCCGGCCAGAACCGCCAGCGCCGGGGATCGGGCAGACGGGGGAAGCGGGTCGGAGCGGCGGCAGATGAGGACACGGTGGTGGGAGTAGGCATCAGAGGGTGAAATCTTCGCCGAGGTAGTAACGGCGCACCAGCGGGTTCTCGGCCAGTTCCTCGGCCCGGCCCGAAGCGAGAATCTCGCCATCCCGCAGGATGTAGGCCCGATCGGTGATCCGCAGGGTTTCCCGGACGCTGTGGTCGGTGATCAGAATGCCCATACCCCGACTGCGCAGCCGACCGATAATCTGCTGGATCTCGGCCACGGCGATCGGGTCGATACCCGCAAACGGTTCATCCAGCAGCAGAAAGCGGGGGCCCTCCGCCCCGGCGGCCAGGGAGCGGGCAATCTCGCAGCGGCGGCGTTCACCACCGGAGACCCGCATACCGGGCGTATCGGCCACCTTCTCGAGGCTGAAGTCCTGAAGCAGCGCCTGCACCCGGTCCGGCCATTCCGCCGCATCAATGCCGGTCTGCTGCATCACCAGGAGTAGGTTCTGGCGCACAGTCAGGTGCCGGAAGATACTTGCTTCCTGGGCCAGATAGCCGATGCCCAGCCGAGCCCGCTGGTGCATGGGCAACTGACTGATGTCCTGATCCCCCAGCCAGACATGACCGGTGTCCGGCAGTTCCAGGCCGGTGGTCATATAGAACGTGGTAGTTTTGCCCGCCCCGTTCGGCCCGAGCAGCCCAACCACCTCACCCTGACCCATCGCCAGGCTGACCCGGTTGACGATCAACCGTTTTCCGTAGGACTTGGAAACGTTTTCCAGCCGGATCTTCAAGCAGACGTACCGGTTGAGGATGCGCAGAACCCAATCATTCTAGGAGCCTAGGGTTCGCTCTCGGTCACCCGATAAACGGTCTGGACCCGCCCGTTCTGGGGTGGTGTAGCCACGAAGCGACCTTCATCGATCAGGTAGGTAACGGTCTCACCCTTGAGGGAGTTGCCACCCTCCTGGTCCACCTCGACGTTGCCGCTCATCACGATCCGGCGCTGGCGGCTGTAGTACATCGCCTGGGCAGCGGTCGCCCGCAGCTTCCGGGCCGGATAGATCACCACCACATTGCCCCGGGCCGTGACCACGCCCGTGCGGGTATTGGCCTCCTGCACATCCGAGGTCAGAGTCAGGGTCTGGCTGGGGTCGCCACTCGGCAGTTCCGGGGGTGCCTGCTGTGCCCGCAGACCCAGCGGCAGTGCCGTGGCCGTGGCGATCAGCCCCAGACAGAACAGTCGGAAAACGCGTGCCATGGGCCTCGGATGGGTCGGGTTGCCGTGGCACCGATCATAGCGGTCCGGGCTCGGGCTCCAGCGATCGCAGGACCGGACAGCGTTCCGTCCCGTCCTGACCCGGCTCCAGGCCCAGGGAGGCGGCGATCGCCCCCACCGGTTCCGGCTCATCCGCTGCCTGCTGCAGACGGGTCAACAGGTCCCGGGCCTGCTCCAGCAGGCAATCCACCCGCAGGCCTGCGTAGTCGGGGTGGTAATCCGCCAACCGACCAATACCCTCACCGACCAGAATGCGAGCACCCCGGCCATTGCCGTTACTCAGGTGGTAGAGCCCCACAGCAATCTGCAGCACTCCCTGCAGGAACTGACGGTCCGGCTCCACCGCCTCATGCCAGAGCTCCTCGAACTGATCATGGCAGCGGTAGAACTCCCGCTGGTTGAACAGGTCCACGCCCTGCCGGAAGCGCTCATCCCGGGGCAGTTCACTCATCCGCTGGCGCCTCAGCCGCTGCAACCGACCCCGGGGATTCTATCTAGAATCGGAAGCTGAATCCGTCCTGAGACCCCCGCCGATGACCGGAACCCCCGTCGCCGAGTCCCGCCTCCGCAATGCGCTGATTCTCGCCGTCGCCCTGGTTCTCAGTCTGGCGGTCTTCTTCGGGCTCCAGAGCCGCAGCCAGCAGCCCACCCTGCAGAGTCTGGCCGCTACCGCCGTTCCCTACGACCAGGCCGTCACCAACGGCCGCCCGACCCTGCTGGAGTTCTACGCCGACTGGTGCAGCAGTTGCCGGGCCATGACCGGCACTGTCGCCAGCGCCCGCGCCCAGTACGGCGATCGCGTCAACTTCGCCATGCTCAACGTCGACAACGACAAATGGCTGCCGGAAGTGCTGCGCTACGAGGTCGACGGTATTCCCCAGTTCGTCTACCTCGATGGTCAGGCCAGCCCGCGGGGCACCACCGTCGGGGAACAGCCCGCCGGAGTGCTGGCCGCCAATCTGGACGCCCTGATCGACGGCGAGGCCCTGCCCTACGCCAAAGCCCAGGGTCAGACCACGGCCTACAACCCCAGCTTCGAGAGCAGCGGCCGCAATGCCAGTGATCCGCGCAACCACGGCAGCCAGGTGGTCGACCCCGGCTGATCAGCCCAGCAGCACCCGCAACTGATCCGCCACCCGCACCGCACTATCCGGCACCGCTTCGCCGGCCGCCGCCGCCGCCATACGCGGCAGCGGATCGCTCAAACCCCGGCTCGGGTCCAGCCGATGGCGCAGCAGCTCCGCCAGTTGGTCACGCAGACGATCCACCGTCAGCTGCGCCTGGGGACAGAGCCGGGCGGCTCCGGCCCGCTGCAGAATCCGGGCATTTAAGGTCTGGTGGTCCTCCGCCGCAAACGGGTAAGGCACCAGCAGTGAGGGCGTGCCACAGAAGGTGAGTTCCGCCAGGGTGCCGGCCCCGGCCCGACTGACCACCAGATCCGCCCGGGCCAGCAGGGGTGCCATCTCATCCCAGAAGGGCCGCTCGGCGTAGTTGGAGTGGGTGAGAGTGCCGACCTCGGGGTCCTGGGTACCGGTCAGATGCACCAGCCGCAGCCCCTGATCCAGCAGCGGGGCGATCGCCCCCCGCACCAACCGGTTCAGGGCCACCGCCCCCTGGCTACCGCCCACCACCACCACCAGCGGCCCCGTCCCCGTCGGCACCCAGTCCGGCAGGGGCTGAAGGGTCGCGGCCTTGAAGTGCTGGCGCAGGGGCGTGCCGGTAACCACAGCACCGGGAAGCCGCTCCGCCGCCTCTGCCAGCCCCACCGCCGTGACCGTGCAGAGGCGACTGAGCAGGCGGGTAGTCTTTCCCGGCAGGGCATTGGATTCGTGCAGCAGCACCGGGATACCGAGACTGCGGGCGGCCACGATCGCCGGTCCGGCGATGTAGCCACCAGTCGTGAACACCAGATCGGTCCCCTGGGTCCGCAGCAGGCGGCGCACCTGCCGCACCGACCGCAGCAGACGCCAGGAGGTCTTCAGAGCACTCAGGCCCTGCTTCTGAAAGCCTTCTGCCCGCACCAGATGCAGGGGGTAGCGATCGCCCACCAGTTGGGTTTCCAGCCGATCCGGAACGCCCAGCCAGTCAATCCGCCAGTCCGGCAGCACCTCCGCCACGGCCAGGGCCGGGAACAGATGCCCCCCGGTACCACTGGCAGCAATCAGCAGACGGGGAATTCGGGTGGTCACAGGGGCTCGGCCGGGCAACAGTCAGCGACTAGAATACTCCCAGCCATCGGGGTCACCAGTGTGAGCAGAACAGGGGCATGGATCGGTCTGGGGCTGGGCCTGGGCATCGGCTTGAGCAGCCTGACACCGGCGATCGCCCAGACCGGCCCGACCAGCAGCAGTCCGGAGAGTTTCTTCCAGTCCCTGGCCGGCGCCGCCAGCCAGAAGCAGCTGCCCACCGTCCTCAGCTTCTACGCCGACAGCTTCCAGAGCCAGGACGGCCTCGATCGCCAGGGCCTCAGCGGCGCCCTAGAGGCCCTGTGGCAGCAGTATCCCCAGGTGCAGTTCACCAGCAAGGTGATGTCCAGTCAGGTGAAGGACGGGCGCACCATCGCCGAGGTGGAGACCCGGATCACGGGCAGCGGCAAGCGGGACGGCCACCAACTGCAGCTGGAGGGTCGCCAGATCAGCCGCTACACCCTCGAACAGAACCGTATCGTCTCGGAAACCGTGCTGAGTGAGGAGAGCCGCCAGATCACCGGCGAAAAGCCGCCGACTGTGACTGTGCAACTGCCGGAGCGGATTCTCACCGGCCAGCAGTTCGGCTTCGACGCCATCGTCGAGGATCCGCTGGGGGATGACTTCCTGCTCGGTTCCATCAGCTCCAGTCCGGTTAGCCCGACCGGATACCTGAAGCCGCTGCTCACCCAGCGCCTGGAAGCCCTACAGGCAGGTGGTCTGTTCAAGCAGGCCCGCGCTCCCCAGAAACCAGGTCAGTACTGGATGACCGCCCTGATCATCCGCCGGGACGGCATGACCAGCATTGCCCGACGCCTGACCGTCGCCGACAAGTAGCACTGTCCATGTTCAGTCTCCAGCAGCACCTTGCCCTGATCACCGGGGCCAGCAGTGGCATCGGCGAGGCCTGTGCCCGCCGTTTCGCCCAGGCCGGGGCAGACCTGATTCTCACAGCCCGGCGGGGCGATCGCCTGGAGGCTCTGGCGCAGGAGCTTCGTCAGCAATACACCGTGCAGGTACGGACACTACTCCTCGACGTCCGTGACCGGAGTGCCGTGGAAACCGCCTTCGCCCCCCTGGCGGACGAGCCCATCGACATCCTGGTGAACAATGCCGGTCTCAGCCGCGGTCTTGGCCCCCTGCACCAGGGGAGCATCGAGGACTGGGAGGAGATGATCGACACCAACCTCAAGGGACTGCTCTACGTCACCCGCACGCTGCTGCCCGGCATGGTGGCCCGAGGACGCGGTCATCTGGTGAATATCGGCTCCATCGCCGGTCGCCAGACCTACCCCGGCGGCAACGTCTACTGCGGCAGTAAGGCCGCTGTGCGGGCCATCAGCGAAGGGCTGAAGCTAGATCTGGTGGGCACCCCGATCCGGGTGACGGAAATCCAGCCAGGGCTGGTGGACACGGAATTCAGCACCGTCCGCTTCCACGGCGATCGCGACCGTGCCGACCGCACCTACCAGGGGATGACACCCCTGAGCGGCGATGACATCGCCGACCTCGTGCTGTTCACGGTCACCCGCCCGGCCCACGTCAACATCAGCGAACTGCTGGTGATGCCCACGGATCAGTCCAGCACCACCCTGGTGCATCGCCGCCCCGGATCATGACCGACCTCACCGACTTCAGCGACTGGGATGCCCCAGCCGAACTTGTGACCTGCTTCCGGCAGACCGACTACGAGGGACGCTTCCTGAGCGATGCGGATCTGGTAACCCTGGCCCTGGCCCGCCTGCCCGGGGCCCTGCCGACGGCCGCCCGTCAGATCCGCGAGGAAGCCCCCCTGATCGTCGAGCAGTGGTGCAGCCTGCACCCCGAGGCGGACACTGCACTGGGACTGGAACTGCTGCGGGGGCTGCACTTTGCCATTGCCAATGGTCGTCCCGACTGCTTCACGCCGACGCCACCAACACCGCTGACCGCAGCTCTGGTAGCGGTGGTGCGCAAACGCTTCCCGCCGGAGGTGCAGGTGGCGATCGCCCCGGTACTGGTCCGGCTGGAGAGCGGGTCGGCAGCGGCCACAGAGGCCTGCGACCACGGATAATCGGAAGTTCCGCTCCTGCGCCGACGATGAAGTACGCCCGAGAACTGGACACCGCCCTGGCAGCGGTACGCGACGCTGCCCGCCTCTGCGAACAGGTGCGGGCCGACCGGCAGTCCACGGCCATGTGCAAACCCGACGCCAGCCCGGTCACTCTGGCAGACTACGGCGCCCAGGCAATCATCTGCCGGGCTCTGGCGATCGCCTTTCCGGACGACCCGATCGTCGGAGAGGAGGATGCCCAGCTGATCAGTGGCCCGGAGCAGACCGACACCCGGCAGGACATCCTCGCTTTCGTTCAGCAGCAGGTACCCGACGCCACGGAAACCGACCTGCTGACCTGGATTAGCCGCGGCAAGGGCGACGCCGGACCCCGCTTCTGGACCCTGGACCCGATCGACGGCACCAAGGGCTACGTGCGCGGCGACCACTACGCCGTAGCCCTGGCCCTGATCGAGGACGGCGCAGTGCAGATGGGCTGCTGCGCCTGCCCGGCCCTGCCCGCCACCGATGGCAGCATCGGCACCCTCTTCTGGGCGATCCGGGGCGAGGGGGCCTGGCAGCAGCCGCTCCAGGGCGGACCGGACCAGCCCCTGCGCGTCTCGGACCATACCGGTCCCAGCGCCGTGATGATCGAAAGCGTCGAACTGGACCACGGCGACCCCCGACGGCAGCAGGCGATCGCCCGCGCCCTCGATCTCAACCCGGCGATCGCCCGCATGGACAGCCTCGCCAAGTACGGGGTCATCGCCCGGGGGGACGCCGACCTCTACCTACGGCTCACCCCCGACCCGGAGCGGCGCGAGAACATCTGGGACCATGCCGTGGGCGTCCTGCTGCTGGAGGAGGCGGGCGGCACCGTCACCGACGACCGGGGCCAGCCCCTGGACTTCTCCCGGGGCAGCCGTCTCTGGGCCAACCATGGCATCGTCGCCAGCAACGGCCGGTTCCACACCGATCTCCTCACCCACCTCACGGATTAACACCATGCTGCCCCGTCGTTTTCAGCGCCTGCGTCAGGTTCTCGAACGTCGTCAGCCGGATCTGACGGTGGTGATGGAGGGTCTGCACAAGCCCCACAACATCTCCGCCATCCTCCGCACCTGCGATGCCGTCGGCGTCTACGACGCCCATGCCGTCTACCCGGGCGGCCGCATGCCGATGTACAACGGCACCGCCAAGGGCAGCCAGAAATGGGTGGGGATGACGGTTCATCCTCACATCGTCGCCGCCGTCGAGGATCTGCGAGCCCGGGGCTTCGCCATCTACGGCACCCACCTCTCCCAGGAAGCGATCGATTTCACCGACGTCGATTACACTCAGCCGACAGCGATCATCATGGGCACCGAGCGCACCGGTCTCAGCGATCAGGCGGCAGAACTGGTGGACGGCCACATCCTCATCCCCATGGTCGGCATGGTGCAGTCCCTGAACGTCTCGGTCGCCGCCGCCACGATTCTGTTCGAGGCCCAGCGTCAGCGCCTGCTGGCGGGGATGTACGACCACTGTCGCCTCAGCCCCGAGGTCTATCGCCGCACCCTGTTCGAGTGGGTACATCCGGAGCTGGCGGAACGCTACCGGCTGGCGCGCCACCCCTACCCGGTGCTCGACGAGCAGGGAAATCTGCCCGCCGGAGAGCCGGTGATAGAGTGATTGGGGACGATAGCCGGACCTGATCAGGGCCGGAGCGATCGCCCGCTGCAGGCCTTCATTACAGACAGAACCTATGGGCGGACAGGGATTCGGTGGTTTCAACCTCGGCAGCCTCGGCAAGATGAAAGAGCTGGCCGATGCCTTCAAGAAGGCCCAACAGGTCCAGGTCGGCGCCAAGCAGCTCCAGGACGAACTGGAAGCCATGGAAATCGAGGGTCAGGCCGGCGGCGGTCTGGTTAAGGTCTGGATGAGCGGCAACCAGGAACCGCTGCGGGTCGAAGTCTCCGCCGACGTGCTCTCCGAAGGGGCCGACGTGGTCTCGGATCTGGTCACCGCCGCCCTCAAGGACGCCTACCAGAAGTCCACCGGCACCATGCGTGAACGCATGGAGGAACTGACCGCCGGCCTGAACCTGCCCGGTTTCTAATACTTGCGGGGGGCCGCAGGGCCCCCTTTCTCCCGCTTCCTATGGCCTACAAACTGCTGTTCGTCTGCCTCGGCAACATCTGCCGCTCCCCCTCGGCCGAGAACATCATGAATCACCTGCTGGTCGAGCAGGGCTACGACGATCAGGTGCGCTGCGACTCAGCGGGCACCTCCAGCTATCACATCGGCAATCCACCGGACCGGCGCATGACCGCCGCTGCCCAGCAGCGGGGCATCCGCATGCAGGGTAAGGCGCGCCAGTTCCACCGCAGCGACTTTGAGCAGTTCGACCTGATCCTGGCAATGGATGAAGAGAACTTCGAGGACATCCTGGCAATGGACCGCGAAGGCCGCTACCGGCACAAGGTCCGCAAGATGTGCGACTTCTGCATCCGCTACAGCAATCAGGACGTGCCCGACCCCTACTACGGCGGTCAGGAAGGCTTCAACTTCGTGATTGATCTGCTGCTGGATGCCTGCCAGGGTCTGCTCGACCACCTGATCAGCAGCAACGCGATTCAGGCCCGGAGCGAAACCGTTTGAGCGAGCCCGAGCGGCACTCGGTGGCGATCGCCCTCCACCTGCTCAGCTACATCGAGCGGGAAGGAATACCTCTGGAGCAGGCTATCCACGAGGCACTGGAACTGTGGCGGCGGCAGCGACGTCAGGCGCAGGTCGCGCAGCAGTATGCCGCCCACAGCCATGCCCTGCTCGACCCGGAGGACTTTGACGAGCAGGACTACGACGACTTTCTCTCCTATCTTGAGTAGTGGTCTGGCAGCGGTCATACCCACAGGCTGGGCGTTTGTGGAGGTCGCGCCTAGACTGGCGGACACTCCCGGGAGTCGCCCATGCTCTCGCGCCCTGCCCCGACTGCGATCGCCTGTCCCCGGCTGGCAGATTTCACCGGCGACAGTATCGAGGAAGTAAGCCAGGACTGGCTGGATCACCTCTACTTCCGCCAGGGCAAGGTCCCGGCGATCGCCTCCCCACATGACTGGTACATGGCACTGGCCTACGCGGTTCGCGACCGGCTGCTGCAGCGCTGGATCTGCTCGATCGAAAGCTACCTCTTCCAGCCCGACAGCAAAATCGTCTGCTATCTCTCCGCGGAATTCCTGATCGGGCCGCAGTTGGAGCAGCATCTACTCAACCTTCATCTGGAAGGGGTTGCCCAGGCCGCTGCCCGCTCCTTGGGACTGGATCTCGAGCCCATTCTCGACCAGGAGGAGGAACCCGGTCTGGGCAATGGTGGTCTGGGGCGGCTGGCAGCCTGCTTTCTGGAATCCCTTGCCACCCTGGAAATCCCTGCCATCGGTTTCGGCATCCGCTACGAATTCGGCATCTTCGACCAGGGCATCCGAGACGGCTGGCAGGTTGAACTGACCGACAAGTGGCTACGCCTGGGCAATCCCTGGGAACTGGCCCGTCACGAACGGACGATCAGTGTCCGCCTCGGCGGCAGCACCTATGCCTACCACGACGAACAGGGCCATTACCGGGTGCGCTGGATTCCGCAGCGGGTCGTCCTCGGCATTCCCTACGACATGCCGGTGGTCGGATACCACGTCAACACCGCCAACACCCTGCGCCTCTGGCGGGCAGAGGCCGTAGAATCCTTCGACTTTGAGGCCTTCAACCAGGGCGACTACTACGGCGCCGTGGACGAGAAGATCGTTTCCGAAAACATCACCAAGGTGCTCTATCCCAACGACACCACCTGGGCCGGCAAGCGCCTGCGTCTGGAGCAGCAGTACTTCTTTGTCTCCTGCAGTCTGCAGGATATGCTCCATCTCTACCGCAGCTACGGTCTGCCCTGGGAGCAGTTCCCGGACCGGTTCGCCTTCCAGCTCAATGACACCCACCCGAGCGTGGCGATCCCGGAACTGATGCGTCTGCTGCTGGATGATGAGCGTCCCAGTTGGGAGACGGCCTGGGCAATCACCGAACGCACCTTCGCCTACACCAACCACACCCTGTTACCGGAGGCTCTGGAACGCTGGCCCGTGCGCCTGTTTGCAGAAGTCCTGCCCCGGCATCTGGAGATCATCTACGAAATCAACCACCGCTTCCTCAATCAGGTGCGGATGCGCTACCCGGGTGATGAGGAGCGATTGCGACGCCTGTCCCTGATCGATGAGGAGGGCGATCGCAGCATCCGCATGGCCCACCTGGCCTGCGTCGGCAGTCACCGGATCAACGGCGTCTCCCGCCTGCATACCGAGCTACTCTGCCAGTCCCTGCTCCGGGATTTCCATGAGTTCTGGCCCGGAAAGTTCCTGGGCATCACCAACGGGGTCTCACCCCGCCGCTGGATCGGAGTCGCCAACCCACCACTGCGGCAACTGCTGAACCGGTACCTGCCCGCCGAGTGGCTCACGGATCTGGAGCAGCTGCAGCACCTGGAGCCTCTAGCCACAAACGCCGATTTCCGGGATACCTGGAGCCGGGTCAAGCGCCGCGCCAAACTGAGGCTCTGTCGGTACGCTGCACACCACCAGCAGCTGCACCTAGACCCGGATTCCCTCTTCGACGTCCAGGTGAAACGGATTCACGAGTACAAACGGCAGCACCTGAATCTGCTGCGGGTGATTGCCGAATACGAGCGGATCAAAACGGATTCCCACTATCAACCGGCACCCCGAACCATTCTGTTCGGCGGTAAGGCTGCCCCCGGATACGCCATGGCCAAATTGATCATCCGCCTGATTCATGGCGTCGCCCAGATGATCAACCGGGACCCCCAGGTCTGCGATCGGTTGCGGGTAGCCTTCCTGACGGACTACAACGTCAAGCTGGGGGAACTGATTTACCCCGCTGCCGATCTCTCGGAACAGATCTCCACGGCCGGTCAGGAGGCCTCCGGCACCGGCAACATGAAACTGGCCCTGAATGGTGCCCTCACCATCGGTACCCTGGACGGAGCCAACGTGGAAATCCGCGAGGCCGTGGGAGACGATGGCTTCTTCCGTTTCGGCCTGGACAGTGAGCAGGTGCATCAGACCCTCGCCCAGGGCTATTGCCCCTGGGAACGACTGGAAGGGGAGCCACGCCTGGCCAGCGCCCTCAGCCTGATTGAGCAGGGCCACTTCTCCAGTGGCGATCGCGAGCTCTTCCAGCTCCTGGTCAGCAATCTGCGCCACTGGGACCCCTACCTCGTCCTGAGCGACTTCAACTCCTACCTGGAGGCCCAGCAGCGGGTTGACACCGCCTATCAGCAGCCCGATGAGTGGCAGCGGCGGTCCATTCTCACGACCGCCCGCATGGGAGCGTTCTCCTCAGATCGGGCCATCCGAAGCTATGGCTGCGAGATCTGGGGGTGCTGCCCACTGCCGATCCGCCTCAGCCCTCACTGAGAAAGGCTGGCATTTTACTTAAACTTTGTTTACATTATGAGAGGACTGTTGAAAAGCGTGAAGCATCGCCGTGGAACTGCTGGATTATGTGGGCCTAGGCCTGACCGGAATCGCTGCCGTGGTGGCGTTTCTGAAACTCAACGATCAGGATGACCAGGATGGCTCTAACGGCGGTGGTCCGGGTGGCGGCATGATGATGCCCGTCGGTGCTGGGGCCTGAACTGGAGCAAGAGCAATCTATTTCAAAAGCCCTCACTCCTAGGAGCGAGGGCTTCTTAGCAAGTCACTCAAGGTAGCATCTGACAGTGAGTGCGTGATGAGGATATATCACTGAAACGCAGAGAGCACACCTTTTTTG
>CAYZUY010000018.1:13643-21264 GCA_964481495.1 uncultured bacterium | reverse complement strand
GCCAGCACATCGAGAAAGACCCGGCCCTGGAGCGCCGCTTCCAGCAGGTCTATGTCTCCCAGCCCAGCGTCGAGGACACCGTCTCGATTCTGCGTGGCCTCAAGGAGCGCTACGAGATTCACCACGGCGTCAAGATCACCGACGCTGCCCTGGTCTCGGCGGCCAAGCTCTCGGATCGCTACATCAGCGATCGCTTTCTGCCGGACAAGGCCATCGACCTGATCGATGAGGCGGCGGCCCAGCTGAAGATGGAGATCACCTCCAAGCCGACGGAGCTGGAGATTCTCGATCGCCGCCTCACCCAGCTGGAGGTGGAGAAGCTCTCCCTGGAGGGGGATGCCCAGGCCGAGGCCAACCGCGATCGCCTCGAGAAGCTGCAGGCGGAAATCGATCGCATGAAGGTACGCCAGACTGCCCTGACCGAGCAGTGGCAGGCGGAGAAAGCCCTGCTCGACCAGCAGCGCAACCTCCAGGCCGAGGAGGAGGAACTGCGGCTGCAGATTGAGCAGGCGGAGCGCGACTACGACCTGGAGAAGGCAGCTGCCCTCAAGTACGGTCGCCTGGAGCAGATACAGGTTGAGCAGGAAGAACTGGAGGCGAAACTGCGTCAGCAGCAGGCCAGCGGCAAGACGCTGCTGCGGGAGCAGGTGACCGACGGTGACATCGCCGAAATCGTCGCCCGCTGGACCGGTATTCCCGTCAACCGCCTGCTGGAGACCGAGCGCCAGAAACTGCTGCAGCTGGAATCCTTCCTGCACCAGCGGCTGATCGGCCAGGGTGAGGCAGTGGCGGCAGTGGCGGCGGCTATCCGCCGGGCCCGGGCGGGGATGAAAGACCCCAGCCGTCCGATCGGCTCCTTTCTGTTCATGGGCCCCACCGGCGTCGGCAAGACCGAACTGGCCCGGGCCCTGGCGGAATGTCTGTTCGACTCGGACGAGGCGATGATCCGCCTCGATATGTCCGAGTACATGGAGAAGCACTCGGTCTCGCGACTGATCGGAGCCCCGCCGGGCTACGTCGGCTACGAGGAAGGCGGCCAGCTCTCCGAGGCGGTGCGCCGTCGTCCCTACGCGGTGGTGCTGCTCGATGAGGTGGAGAAAGCCCACCCCGATGTCTTCAACCTGCTGCTGCAGGTGCTCGATGACGGTCGGATCACCGACAGCCAGGGGCGGACCATCGACTTCCGCAACACTGTGATCGTGATGACCAGCAACATCGGCAGTCAGGCGATCCTCGATCTGGGTGGCGACCCGAGCCAGTCCGTCGAACTGGAGAGCCGGGTGATGACGGCGCTGCGCCAGCAGTTCCGGCCCGAGTTCCTCAACCGGGTGGACGACATCATCCTCTTCCAGCCGCTGACCAAGACCGAACTAGGCCGGATCGTCGGCATCCAGTTGCGGCGTCTGGAGAAACTGCTGGCGGAGCAGCGCCTCACCCTGGACATCAGCGATGCCGCCTGCGCCCATCTGGCGGAGGTCGGCTACGACCCGGTCTACGGGGCCCGTCCGCTGAAGCGGGCGATTCAGCGTCTGCTGGAGAACCCAATCGCCACGCTGATTCTCGAGAATCGCTTCGTCGAGGGCGATCGCGTCGTCATCGACCTCGACGGCCAGGGCCAGCTACGCTTCCGCTCCGGCCGCGAGGTGCCGCCGCCTGAGCCTGCTGTGGTTGCTACTCCGGACCCGGCACCGCTGCCCCGCTCCACCCCGGCCATTCCGGTCGCGGTTCCGCTCCCCGACGAGGCGGGTGAGCCGGCGATCGCCGTTTCCGCCGAGGTCGTCACCGACGAATCTGCGGTAAGCTAGTCCTTCGGGTGTCTCGGCTTGCCGCGGCACTCGCTCACGCTGACTGACCACCCCGAGCATCGCGACGGGACAAGGGAGGCACCTGAGAGGGGGCATCTGTGGCAAACAACAACGCAGCTGAAGATCCGAGACCGAATCCGCCGACCGTCGCTGATGGCGGTGGCTTCAATCCCGGTGGTTTCCTGCGGGACACCAAGGCGGAACTCGACAAGGTTGTCTGGCCCAGCCGCCAGCAGCTGATCAG
Source organism: uncultured bacterium (assembly GCA_964481495.1). Taxonomy (GTDB): domain Bacteria; phylum Cyanobacteriota; class Cyanobacteriia; order Synechococcales; family Synechococcaceae; genus CAWUMD01. Next base: position 19,215 of record CAYZUY010000018.1, on the reverse strand, counting down.
CGAGTCGGCGGCGGTGCTGCTGATGGTCAGCCTTTCGGCCACTCTCATCTACCTGGTCAATCAACTCTTCAGTTGGGCTTCCAGCAAAGTATTCGGATGACTTCCTCTGCAGACGAGCAATTCGGTTCCGTCCCGTCCGAAGGACAGGCGGACGCCGCACCGACGCCGCCAGCCCGCTGGTACGCCGTTCAGGTAGCCTCCGGTTGCGAAAACCGGGTCAAGGCCACCCTGGAGCAGCGCATCCAGACCTTCGACGTCGCCAACCGCATCCTCCAGGTCGAAATCCCCCAGACCCCGACGGTCAAGCTCAAGAAGGACGGAACCCGGCAGACTGCCGAGGAGAAGGTCTTCCCGGGCTACGTGATCATTCGCATGGTTCTGGATGACGAAGCCTGGCAGGTCGTCCGCAACACCCCGAACGTGATCAACTTCGTGGGTGCTGAGCAGAAGCGTCCGACCGGTCGCGGTCGCGGCCACGTCAAGCCGATGCCCCTGAGCCATGCTGAGGTGAACCGCATCTTCAAGCGGGCCCAGGAACAGAAGCCTGTGGTCAAGGTCGATCTGGTCGCCGGGGATCAGATCCTCGTCCTCACCGGTCCCTTCAAGGACTTCGAAGGCGAGGTGGTCGAAGTCAGTCCCGAACGCAGCAAGCTCAAGGCTCTGCTGTCGATTTTCGGGCGCGAGACTCCGGTCGAGCTGGAATTCAACCAAGTCCAGAAACAGAACTAGCGGACCATGGCAAAGAAAGTCGTCGCAATGATCAAGCTGGCCCTGCCTGCGGGCAAGGCCAACCCCGCGCCGCCGGTGGGCCCTGCCCTCGGTCAGCACGGCGTCAACATCATGATGTTCTGCAAAGAGTACAACGCTCGTACGCAGGACAAAGTCGGCCTGGTCATCCCGGTCGAAATCTCCGTCTTCGAAGACCGCAGCTTCACCTTCGTCCTCAAGACTCCTCCCGCCTCCGTGCTGGTCGCCAAGGCTGCCGGTGTCGAGAAGGGTTCCGGTAACCCCAACAAGACCAAGGTCGGTCAGATCACCCGTGCCCAGCTGCGCGAGATCGCCGAAACCAAGCTGCCTGACCTGAATACCAAGAACGTCGAAGCGGCTATGCGTATCGTCGAAGGCACCGCCCGCAACATGGGCGTCACCGTCGTCGACTAATCCGTTTTCCTCTGTCGTCAATTGAAGGAGCGGGGGAGAGGCTGAGCCTCGCCGGTACCCCGAATCACCATGGCTAAAGTTTCCCGTCGTCTGCAGGCTCTGCAGAGCAAGGTCGAAAAGCGCGCCTACGAGCCCCTCGAAGCGCTGAACCTGCTCAAGGAGACCGCGACCGCCAAGTTCACGGAATCCGCCGAAGCCCACATCCGTCTCGGCATCGACCCCAAGTACACCGACCAGCAACTGCGTACCACCGTCGCCCTGCCCAAGGGGACCGGTGTCGAACTGCGCGTGGCGGTGATTGCCCGCGGTGAGAAGGTGGCCGAAGCCAAGGCTGCCGGTGCCGATGTCGTCGGGTCCGAGGAACTGATCGAAGAGATCGCCAAGGGCTTCATGGACTTCGACCTGCTGATCGCCACCCCCGACGTGATGCCCCAGGTGGCGAAGCTCGGTCGTCAGCTCGGCCCCCGCGGTCTGATGCCCTCCCCCAAGGCCGGCACCGTGACCATGGATCTGCCGACCGCGATTGCGGAGTTCAAAGCTGGTAAACTGGAATTCCGTGCGGATCGGACCGGCATCGTTCACGTGATGTTCGGCAAGACCTCGTTCTCGGCCGATGACCTGCTGACCAACCTCAAGGCTCTGCAGGACTGTATCGACCGGAACCGTCCCTCCGGTGCCAAGGGCCGCTACTGGCGCAGCATCTACGTGTCCTCCACGATGGGTCCCTCCATCGAAGTCGACATCAGTGCCCTGCGTGACCTGAAGCTGACCGAAGCCTAAGCCGCCGGACCCAGTATTCCGAACCGGAGCGAAACCCCGACGCCCAGTTACTGCAACTGAACAGCGATCGCCGTAGACCGCAGGCTTCCCCAGGGAGCTAAGTCCTGCCGAGGCGGATGCAACTCCACCCTTGCTTGCGAGGGCGCATCCGACCCCGGCGATCAGCCGGGGTTTCGTTTTGTCATCGGACTTCCAGGCTTGTCTTCTGATCCCCCTTAAGGAGGTGATACTGAATGGGAAGAACGCTTGAAAACAAGCAGCAGATTGTTGAGGACCTGAAGGGTCTGTTCACCGATGCGCAGGTTGCGCTCGTGATCGACTATTCCGGTCTGACCGTTGCTGAAATCACCAACCTGCGTAACCGGCTCGAAGAGGCCGGTGCCGTCTGCAAGGTGACCAAGAACACGCTGATGCGGCGTGCCATCGAGGAAAACGAGGACTGGTCTGCTCTGATCGGTCTGCTCAAGGGCACCAACGCGTTTCTGCTGGTGAAGGACGACATCGGTGGTGCCATCAAGGCCTACCAGGCTTTCGCCAAGGAAACCAAGAAGACCGAACTGCGTGGCGGTGTGATGGAAGGGCGTGCCCTCTCCGTCGCGGAAATCAAGGCAATCGGCGACCTGCCTTCCAAGGAAGTGCTGCTCGCGCAGATTGCCGGTTCCATCCAGCAGGTCACTGCCAAGATTGCTCGCGGCATCAACGAAGTCCCGGCTTCGATCGCCCGTGGTGTCAAGGCTGTTTCCGAGAAGGAAGCCGCTTAAGGCCTTCCGCTCATTGCACAACCTTCAATTCATTTCAGGAGTTGGACAATGTCCGAAAAGATCGACAACATCATTGAATCTCTGAAGACCCTGAGCCTGCTGGAAGCTTCCGAGCTGGTCAAGGCCATCGAAGAAACCTTCGGTGTCAGCGCTGCTGCCTCCGCTGGTGTGGTCATGGCTGCTGCTCCTGCTGCCGCTGCTGAAGCTGCTGAAGAGCAGACCGAATTCGACGTCGTCCTGGAAGACGTTCCTGCCGATAAGAAGATCGCCGTCCTCAAGGTTGTCCGCAACCTGACCGGTCTGGGTCTGAAGGAAGCCAAGGATCTGGTCGAAGCCGCTCCCAAGGCTGTCAAGGAAGGCGTTGCCAAGGCCGATGCCGAAGCTGCCAAGAAGGAACTGGAAGAAGCTGGCGCCAAGGTTGCCATCAAGTAAGCTTCCCCTTGCTTCCTGAACAGGGCGGGTCTGCAGCGCAGGCCCGCCCTGTTTGTTTGTGGGTCGTCAGAGTGCTTCCTAGGGACAGCGTGGAGCCGCCCGATGCGTCTGGGTCGGATAGGAACGGTAGGGGTCCTGCTGCTGGGGCTGGTGGCCTGCCAGTCGCCGCTGGCGCAGGTGCTGGGTCAGGCCCGCAGCGGGGCCCAGGACCCGGACGTGCAGGTGTTCTTCAATCACAATCCCCAGTCGCACTACCGTGACCCGGTGCATGGGGTGGAGCGGGCCGGGGATGATCTCGAAGCGGTGCTGGTGGAGGGGATCCGCTCGGCTCGACGAACAGTCGACGTCGCTGTGCATGAACTGCGGCTGCCGGGCATTGCGGCGGCTCTGGCGGAGCGCCAACGGGCGGGGGTGTCGGTGCGGGTGATTCTTGAGAATCGCTATCGCCAGCCCTGGAGCCTGCGAACGGAGGCGGACATCGCCCGTCTGGATCGGCGGGAGCAGCAGCGACTGGCCCAGTATCGGCGCCTGGCGGACCGCAACGGCGATGGGGTGCTGAGCGAGGCCGAGGCGATCGCCGGAGACGCAGTCCGGCAACTGGAGGTGGCGGGCATTCCGGTTAAGGATGACCGGGCCGGGGGTGGCGGCAGCGGCCTGATGCACCACAAGTTCGTGATAGTCGACGATCATCTGCTGCTCACGGGCTCTGCCAACTTCACCGCCAGCGACATCCACGGAGATGCTGGAGTACCCGCCAGCCGGGGCAACGCCAACAATCTGCTGCGGATCGACTCCCCAGCGCTGACGGCGCTGTTCCTGCAGCAGTTCGAGACGATGTGGGGCCGGGATGGCCTGCTACCCCGCTTTGGGCCCCAGAAACCGTCGGAACCGGCCCGGACCGTTCAGGTGGGACGCACGGCGGTGACGGTCTTCTTCGATCCGGTGGACCCGATGCTGGGCTGGGAGGGCAGCGGCAACGGCCTGATCGGCGAGTGGCTGGCGACGGTGAAACGCTCGGCGGACCTGGCCCTGTTCGTCTTCTCGGAGCAGCGGCTGGCGGACATCCTCGGCGATCGCCATCGCCAGGGGGCGGTGGTGCGGATTCTGGTGGAGCCCCAGTTCGCCTGGCGGCCCTACAGCGAACTGCTGGATGTGATGGGGCTGCAACTGCGCGATCGCCGCTGCCGTCAGGAGGCGGGCAATCACCTCTGGCAGCCGCCCCTGCGTACCGCCGGAACGCCGCGCCTGCCGGAGGGGGATCTGCTGCACCACAAGTTCGCGGTGCTGGACGGGGCGACGGTGATCACCGGTAGTCACAACTGGAGCAGTTCCGCCGCTGACCGCAACGACGAGACCCTGCTGATTCTGCGTAACTCGACCCTGGCGGCCCGCTACGAGCAAGAGTTTGAACGCCTCTATCGGGAGGCGGACCTGGGCCCGAACCGGCGGCTGCAGCGGCTCCTGGCCCGGACGGCGGCCCGCTGCGATCGTACGGTGCCCTGAGCCCCGGGTTGCCGAAGCGTTTCACCGCTCCTAGAATCTGACCAGAGTAGTCAGAACAAAGTGAGGCCGGATGCAGAGCTGGCAGATGCAGGATGCCAAAGCCCGGATGTCGGAGCTGATCCGGAATGCCCAGGCCCAACCCCAGGACATCACCCTGCACGGACGCTCGGTTGCCGTCGTGATCTCGCGGGAGACCTTTGATCGGCTCTCCCGGGCCGGAGAGTCTCTGGTGGAGTTCATGCAACGATCCCCGCTCCACGGAGCCGAAGACCTCAGCTTCGAGCGCGACGCCAGCCTCACCCGCGAGGTGGCTTTCTGAGCTACCTGATCGACACCAACATTCTGTCGGAACTCCGGCGCCGGGTGCCTGACCCCGGTGTAACCGACTGGTTCTCACGCCGACCAGCCACCACCCTCTACCTGTCGGTGCTGACCCTGGGCGAAATCCGCAAGGGCATCGACGGGGTCGCCGACGTCACCCGTCGCCAGGGGCTGCTCGACTGGCTGGAAACGGATCTGCCGACCTTCTTCACCGGCCGCATCCTGGCCGTTGATGCGGCCGTCGCTGATCGCTGGGGTCGGCTGGTGGCTGCGGCCGGGCGTCCTCTGCCTGCCATCGACAGTCTGCTTGCCGCCACGGCCCTGGAACATGACCTGGTGCTGGTGACCCGCAACGTCCAGGATTTCGCCGGTCTGCCGGTCCCGATCTTCAACCCCTGGACACCCTGACCCGGCCATTGCTTCTCTGTGCCAGCTGCGGATGCTGAATTTCTCGCCCTGAGCCCCGGGGATCGTTGCTGTAGCGAAGACATCAGGTGGGGACTGCCTTCTGGAGTAGACTCTGGGCATCGCGATCCCCAAGGGGTCCCTGTATCCGACCATGAACATCCACACCATCGCCACGCAGCCCTTCGGCGACCAGAAGCCCGGTACTT
>CAYZUY010000018.1:0-13633 GCA_964481495.1 uncultured bacterium | reverse complement strand
ACTTCCGGTCTGCGCAAGCGGGTGCCCGTCTTCCAGAAGCGCGATTATCTGGAGAACTTCGTCCAGTCGATCTTCGACAGCCTCGAGGGCTTTCAGGGGCAGACCCTGGTGGTGGGCGGCGACGGCCGCTACTACAACCGCACCGCCATCCAGACCATCCTGAAGATGGCCGCCGCAAATGGCTGGGGCCGAGTCCTGGTCGGCCAGGGCGGTATCCTCTCCACCCCGGCGGCATCCGCCGTGATCCGCAAGCAGGGTGCCTTCGGCGGCATCATCCTCTCCGCCAGCCATAACCCCGGCGGCCCCGATGGGGATTTCGGGATCAAGTACAACATCGGCAATGGTGGCCCTGCCCCCGAGAAGGTAACCGACGCGATCTTCGAGCGCACGAAGACGATTGAGGCTTACCGCATCCTGGAAGCAGCGGATGTGGATCTCGACCGGCTTGGTACCACCCAGCTCGGTGAACTGACCGTCGAGGTGATCGATCCGGTGGCGGACTATGCCGAACTGATGCAGTCGCTGTTCGACTTCGAGGCGATCCGCGGTCTGCTGGCCAATGGCCGCTTCCGCATGGTGATCGACTCGATGCATGCCGTCACGGGCCCCTACGCCACGGCGATTTTCGAAGGACTGCTGGGGGCTCCGGCGGGCACCGTCCAGAACGGAGTCCCTCTGGAGGACTTCGGTCAGGGACACCCGGACCCGAACCTCGTCTACGCCCACGATCTGGTGGAGCAGTTGTTCGGCGACAACGCCCCTGACTTCGGGGCGGCCTCCGATGGGGATGGCGATCGCAACATGATTCTCGGGGGGAACTTCTTTGTCACCCCCAGTGACAGCCTGGCTATCCTGGCGGCGAATGCCACGCTGGCGCCTGGCTATCGGGACGGGATTGCCGGGATCGCCCGCTCGATGCCCACCAGCGCCGCCGCCGACCGGGTGGCGGAACAGCTGGGGCTGCCCGCCTTCGAAACGCCCACCGGCTGGAAGTTCTTCGGCAACCTGCTGGATGCTGGCAAGGCCACCCTCTGCGGCGAGGAGAGCTTCGGCACCGGCTCCAATCACATCCGCGAGAAGGATGGCCTCTGGGCGGTGCTCTTCTGGCTGAACATCCTGGCGGTGCGCGGCGAGTCGGTGGAGGCAATCGTCACCGACCACTGGCGTCGCTTCGGCCGCAACTACTACAGCCGTCACGACTACGAAGGCGTGGCCAGCGATCGCGCCGACATGCTGGTGGCGGGGCTGCGGGCCCAACTGCCGACCCTGGCGGGCCAGGTACTCGACGGCAATGAGGTCGCCTATGCTGACGACTTCAGCTACACCGACCCGATCGATGGCAGCGTCAGTCAGAAGCAGGGTATCCGCATCGGCTTCACCGACGGCTCCCGCATCGTCTTCCGCCTCTCCGGTACTGGTACCGAGGGGGCGACGCTGCGGGTCTATCTCGAGCGCTACGAGGGCCCCGAGGGTGACCACAGCCTCGATCCCCAGGTGGCGCTCAAGGACCTGATTGCGATCGCCGACCGGCTGGCCCGGATCACCGAACTGACCGGCTTCGACCGCCCGACGGTGATCACCTGATCCCATGCAATCTGCCGACCGAGTCTGACTGCAGTGCCGCCGGGTTCACCCCGGCGGCACTGTCGTGTTCATGCCTGCAACTGCTGCTCCAGCTCCTCCCAGGTGCGGGCCGGTTCGCGGCACTCCAGGCCTTCGCAGAGCAGGGCGATCGCCCCCTCGGGCAGATCCTCACTGCGGCGCAGGGTGACCCCCGGCAGCCAGCGGGGAGCCAGCCGGGCCAGCACCTCCGGAGTAGCCTTGAGGCTGCGGGGGCGCAGCCAGCGGTCCAGGGCGGCGAACAGGCTGGGGGCCGCTGCCGGAGCCTGCTGCAGATTGCCGCTGCAGGCTCGCAGGATGGCCTCGGCCCGCTCCAGGTAGGCAGTTTCGTCCGTGAGGCAGAACAGCCGCACCAGATTGGCGGCGGCGATGCCGTTGGCACTTGGGGTGGCATTGTCCTGCCAGGGCAGCTCCTGCACCATCAGCTCGGAGCGGGCGTCACTGGAGGCGTAGCCCTGGGGCTGCCCCAACTGCTGCTCGAACTCCTGCTGCAGGGCGATCGCCCAGGCCAGCCAGTCCGCCTGCTCCTCGGGGGCTAGCACCAGGGCGGCCTGTTCCAGGTCCAGCAGCGCCTTGGTCAGCAGGGCGTAGTCCTCGGCCTGGGCGGGGATGCTCACCTCGCCGTCGTAGTGGAGCCGGTGCAGGCGATCGCCGGGGCTCTGGTGGTCGTGGATGAAGCGGGCAGCTCCGGCAGCCAGCTGATACCACCAGGGCTGGTCGAACACCACGGCGGCCCGGGCCAGACCACTGATCGTGAGAGCATTCCAGGCGACGATCAGTTTGGTGTCGGTAACTGGCGGGATCCGCCCCGGCCAGAGCTGTTTCCGGGCCTCAGCGTTGCTGCGGGCGGGCGGGAAGACCAGCAGGTCCGGATCGCCGTAGCGCAGGGTACGCAGCATCGCTAGGGCACCTTCGGCGGCCTCGCTCAGGTCACCGCCCCGCCGCCGCTGCAGTACGTTGCGGCCCTCGAAGTTCCCGTCCTCGGTGACGGTGAACTCCTGCTGCAGGGCGGCCATCTGCTCCCCATCGAGCATTGCTGTCAGGGTGTCCCAGTCAAAGACGTAGAAAGCCCCCTCCTCCGGTTCGGCATCGTCGCTGCCGACGAAACTGTCCGCATCCTGGGCCGCGAAAAAGTACCCTTCGGGGGCGGTCATCTCCCGCATCAGCCAGCCCACGCAGCCCTCGACGGCACGGCGGATGGCCGGGTCCGGCTCGCCAGCGGCTCGCACCTCGCTCAGGAACTCAAGAATCTGGCCCTGGTCGTAGAGCATCTTCTCGAAGTGGGGCACCGTCCAGGTGGGGTCGACGGTGTAGCGGTGGAAGCCCCCGGCGGCCTGGTCGCAGATGCCGCCCAGCACCAGATCCATGGCTCGCTGGCGGGTGAGACTGCAGGCCTTCAGGCGCAGGTCCGGGTCAGGGCTGCGGCGGGCACCCAGGGCCAGTTCGGCGTAGGGCATCATCGGGAAGCTGTTGCGATCGCTCCCCGGATTCGGGGTCAGCACCCGGCAGGCCATCTGCCAGCCCGCATCCCGCAGCTCTGCGGTCAGGGGGCTGCCGCCGCTGAGCCGGTAGCTGGCCTGCAGCCCCTCGATCACCTGCTGGCGCAGCTGGTCGATCTGCTCGGGCTTCCCGTCGAAGTGCTGACGCAGGGTGCGCAGAATCTCCAGAAAGCCGGGACGACCGTAGCGGGCCTCGACCGAGAAGTAGGTCCCGGCGTAGAAGGGCACCAGCCCGTCCGGTTCCAGAAAGCAGTTGAGGGGCCAGCCGCCGCTGCCCGCCATCATCTGCAGCACCTGCATGTACTGGCTGTCGAGGTCGGGCCGTTCCTCCCGGTCCACCTTGATGGCGATGTAGTGCTCGTTCAGGTAGGCGGCGATCGCCGCATCCGAGAAGGCCTCGCCTTCCATCACCGTGCACCAGTGGCAGGAGGAATAGCCGATGGAGAGGAAGATCGGTCGCCGTTCCTGCCGGGCCCGCGTCAGGGCTTCCTCACCCCAGGGATACCAGTCGATCGGGTTGTCGGCGTGCTTGCGCAGGTAGAGAGAGGCGCAGTCGGCGAGGCGGTTGGGCATGGCTGGGCGGGGAACGGCTCCTGTTCGAGTGTGCCGCCCCTGACGAGGCAGGATTGGGGCCGGAACCGCCCGTCGCTTCTCAATCCGTCGCCGCCGCCGTTAGAATTCTGAAGATTGAGAGCACCCATCGAGGTCGATCCGTCCATGACTCCCACTCTCTCCGCCTTCCTGAACAGCCTGGTCTGGGGCGCCGTGATCGTTGTTGTCCCCCTGACCACCGCCCTGATCTTCATCAGCCAGAAGGATCGCGTCATCCGTCGCTGATTCGGACGTTTCGCGCTGCTGCCGGTCCCTGTGGGGATCGGATGAGAGAACCCGTGACGCTCTCCCCGGTGGAAGTGCGGCGCGGGTTTTATCATGGGGGCAGTTTTGGGCGCCTGGTCGCGCTCCAGGTGAGTTAACCCATGGTCAACGCCAGTCTTAACTGGGCCAGTATCGTCGGCATCGTCCTGGCCGTCGGGGGCGCGCTGCTCTACTTCCTGCGCTCCTTCCGTCCGGCGCTGGCCCGCGATTACGACGTCTTTTTCGCGGCGGTCGGTCTGCTCTGCGGCGGCATCCTCTTCTTCCAGGGCTGGCGTCTCGACCCGATTCTCCAGTTCGGGCAGTTCCTGCTGGCGGGGTGCACGGTCTTCTTCGCCTACGAAAGCGTGCGCCTGCGCGGCATTGCCACCGAGCAGGCCAAACGGGCCACGCCCCTGGTGGATGAGGATCGGCCGGTCAGCCGCAGTTATCAGTACCAGGGCGACTACGACGACTATGACCGCTTCGAGGACCGGGGCCCCAGCCGCCGCATCCGGGGCGGCATGGGCCAGGGCGGCAAGGACGACTTCGAGGAGTATCCCTACCGCCGGGAACTGGACCGCGATCGCCGCAGCCGTCCTGCCATCGATAGCCGCAGCAGTGCCCGCGACAGCGGTCGCTACAGCCCGCCGGGCAGCGGCTGGGGCGATGAGATCGATGAGCGTCCCCGTACGCCCCGTCCGGAGCGCAGCGATCGCCGCCGCCGGGATGACTTCGATGTTGCTCCCGCCCCCGAGACGCCGATCCTCGATACCCCTCCGTCCACCCGGCCCGAGCCCCCGGCGGCCAGCCCCCGCCGTCTGAGCGGTGCCTCCAGCCGCATGCCCCGCTCGGCCCGTCGTCCTCGGGGTGGCGGCGAGGAGCGGGGGCCGGTGGCCAGCCGTCCCGAGGGCGATCGCCCGGCGGGCAACGCCGACGAGCCCTACGTCGACTTCAAACCGCTGCCGCCCCTGGGCAATGTCGAAACCGACAACTCCAACCAGTTCGATGACTGAGCCCTGCGCTCACTCCTTCCCCGCACGAGCATCCAGAGTCTGGGTGCTCGTGCTGTTTCTGGCCCTGACGGGCTGCAGCAGTGGGCAGCCGGTATTCACTCCGCTGCTGAATACGCCCCAGGCGGAGACGGCCCCGGCTCTGAGCGGTGATGGGCGGCTGATCGCCTACGTCGCCGACCGTCCCGGGCGGCAGGAACTGGTGCTCTACGACCTCGAGGCGAAGCAGCGGCTGCGCCTGAGCGGGGTGCTGCCGGATGGGGCGATCGCCGAGAGCCCCAGCCTCAGTCGCACCGGCCGCTATCTGGTCTTCGTTTCCCTCGACCAGGGTCGCAGCGAACTAATGATCCACGACCGTGCCACCGGTCGCACCGAACGGCTACTGCCGGGCTGGAATGCGGCGGTGCGATCGCCCTCCATCAGCCCGGATGGCCGCTATGTGGTTTTCCAGAGCAGCCGTCGTGGCCAGTGGGACATTGAACTCTACGACCGTGGCGATCGCACGGAACTGGATCTGCCCCAGGGCAACCCGGAAGCCTCGCCACCAGTGACGCCCTAGCCCCGGCCGGGATCGAAGCCCAGGTAGCCGCGGGGGGTGATGAACCAACCGGCGTGGTTGAAGCTGCTGCGGTTGCCGATCAGCACCGTGGTCAGCATGTCGATCTCGTGCTCCAGCATCTCGCCCAGGGTGGTGAGCGTGACCTGCTCATCCTCGCGGTAGGCGGACCTTACCAGGGCCACTGGCGTCTGGGCGGGCCGATGCTCCAGCAGCAGCTCCCGGGCGATGCCGACCTGGGTGGTGCGGGTTTTCGAGCGGGGGTTGTAGAGGGCGACCACGAAGTCCGCCGCAGCCGCTGCCCGCAGCCGCTGTTCAATCACCGGCCAGGGGGTGAGCAGGTCGCTGAGGCTGATGGCGCAGAAGTCGTGCATCAGCGGCGCCCCCACCCGGGAGGCTGCCGACTGCAGGGCGCTGATTCCTGGCACCACCCGCACCGCAGGTTGCTGGCCATCCCAGCCCTGCTCCGCCAGACATTCCAGCACCAGCCCGGCCATGGCGTAGATGCCGCAGTCGCCGGAGGAGACCATGGCTACCGACAGGCCCCGGCGGGCCAGGGCGATCGCCCGCTCCGCCCGCTGACGTTCCTGGGTGAGCGTGGAGGCTTCGCGGATCTGCCCCGGGCGGGCCAGGGGTTCCAGCAGGTCCAGGTAGAGGCCGTAGCCGATCAGCACGTCTGCCTCGCGGATCGCCTGCCGGGCCAGGGGCGGCAGCAGATCGAGGCTACCGGGGCCGGTGCCCACCAGGGCCAGCTGACCGAGCCGGGGATTGAACTCCGTTGCGGCTTGTGCGATCGCCACGGTCACAGCCCCGGGTTCGTCAGGTTGTCGGAAAATCCGTTTACTCAGCTGCAGCCGACCCTCACCGTGGTCCTCACAGGCGCGCAGGGCGGCGGCCTCCGCCACGCTGGGGGTGCCCACCTCCGCCGCTACTACCGCCGAGGGTGTCGGCACGGCTATGGTCTTCAGTTCCTCGGCCCCGAAGCAGCGCAGGGGCCAGCCCCGGGCCTGACTCAGCTCCACCAGACCGACTTCGTCTGCCTTCAGGTCCAGGGAGGCCAGCCCGGCGATCGCCTCAGCAGCCAGACCAGCTTCAGCGAGGGCTGCGTGGATGGCCGCCTCGATCAGCGTGTGGGAACTGCCCCGTTCGCAGCCGATGCCCACCCAGAGCAGGCGCGGGTGCCAGTGCACGGTGCGGGATGCCTCAGTAGCGACTTCGGGGCCGATCCGCAGCGTCACGGGGGCTGCCGGGTCCGTAACCAGATCCGGCCAACCCTGCCGCCACAGCTCCGTGCCGCCGCTCTGCGCCAGATGCAGGGGCTCGCGCCGGGCCAGGGCAGCGGCGACGCCGGTCCAGTCGCCGCTGCCGCGTACCCAGCCGAAGGGGGTACCGAAGGTATCCAGGGCCGGGCGGTCCTGGGCCTGGGCGCTGCCGCTGAGCAGCACCGGGCGATTCAGGGCGATCGCCACGGCCCGGGCCAGATCATCGCCGCCCCCGATGTGGCCGCCGCAGAGGCAGATCACCGGTTGTTCCGCCTCGCCGACCACCAGCACCGCCGGGTCCTGCTGTTTGTCCTGCAGCAGCGGGGCGATCAGACGCACGGTGGCCCCGCAGGCGAGGCTGAAGACCAGGCCCCGGTAGCGCTGCCAGAGTTCCGGTAGCCGGTCGCTGAGACGGCCGCTCCAGCGTTGGGCCGGTAGGTCGCAATCGAGGTCGGCGGGCAGCCAGAGGTCGGCACCGCTGACGCTCAGCCAGGGCTGGAGGGTTTGGGCAGCATCCACGGTGACAGCGATTGCCGCCAGCGGTCCGAACCGCTGCCAGGAGGGATCATGCATCGGTCAGGCGTCCTTGAGCAGGCGGTCGATCAGGGCAGCGGACTGGCGGGCGTAGCCGCCGCCGAACAGGTTGAAGTGGTTGAGCAGGTGGTAGAGGTTGTAGAGCTCCCGCCGCCGCTCGTAGCCCCGCTCCAGAGGCCAGGTGGCTCGGTAGCCGTCGTAGAAGGCGCGGGGAAAGCCGCCGAACAGCTCGGTCATCGCCAGATCCACCTCGCGATCGCCGTAGTAGCTGGCAGGGTCGAAGATGCTGGGGCGGCCGTCCTGGCCGATGCCCGCATTGCCGCCCCAGAGATCGCCGTGGCAGAGACTGGGTTCGGGCTCATGACCTGACAGCAGTGACGGGATGGCGGCCAGCAGGCGATCGCCCGCGGGCAGATCCGCCCCGTTGCGCCGGGCCAGCTTCAGCTGATAGCCGATGCGGTGCCGTTGCCAAAACTCGGCCCAGGTGTCGGTCCAGGGGTTCGGCTGGGGGGTGGTGCCGATCCAGTTGTTCCGTTTCCAGCCGAAACCCCGGGACGAGCGGCTATCGCGATGCAGGGTCGCCAGCCCCACTCCCAGCTGATACCAGCTGTCGGGGCTGCCCGCGCCCAGGTCCAGCCATTCCAGGGCCAGGAAGCTCTGATCTCCGCTCACGCCCTCGGTGACCGGCTGCGGAAGGTGCAGACCGCTGGCGATCGCCCCCAGCTCCGTCAGCGCGGCCGCCTCGGCGGCGAACATCTCCCGCCGGTCCGCCCGGTTCAGCTTTACGAACAGGCAGCGCCCGTCGGTGCCCTCCAGTCGCACGGCGCGGTTGATGTCCCCGCCGCCAACGCTCTGCTGGCGGGCGATGCGGAAGGGCTCCCCCAGGGCGGTGCCGATCTGCGATGCAATGCTTTCCCACATGGGTCCATTCTCCCAGAGGGACGGCGAGGCTCAGACGAGCAGCATCCAGAGGGCGGTGGTTACCCCCAGCATGGTGGCCAGGGGCAGCACCAGGGTCCGGAAGGGCTGACGGGCAATCTTGCGCAACAGCAGGGCCGAGAGCAGCCACCCGAAGACCAGCGTCGTGCCCTGCAGGAAGGCCACCACCGCCGGATGGGCCACCCAGATCGGCAGGCCCGGGTCCGCGAGCCCGAAGCTGGCGAAGCCCACCGGCAGGACCTGCCCCGCCTCCGTCAGCCCCAGGTGCAGATAGTGGGCCAGGTTCGCCCCCAGCACCAGGGGCAGCCAGCCGTAGGCCAGCTCCAGAAAGGGGCGGCTGCTGGGGTTGAGGAGTTTCTGCAGCGGTTGCAGACCCCAGATCAGCAGGCCCGGCAGCAGCAGGGCGATCGCCGCCAGCAGGCTGTGCCCGGCGAAGCCCTCCAGCCAGACGGTGGGTAGCCCCACCAGGGCCGCCAGTGCGGGCAGATGGTGCAGCGGCACCGCCCCCAGCAGCAGGAACAGCAGCGCCACTTCGGCGGCCTGGGGCTGGTGGGTGGTCCAGAGTTCGATGCCCGGTGGCCGCAGGTTCACCTCGATCGAGCGGTGGGGGCAGGCCTTCAGACAGGTCATGCAGAGGACGCAGTTGCGGTTGTCCGTCAGCTGGGCCGGATGGCTGTAGACCGGACAGCCGAGGGTGTCCTGACCCTCGCCGCAGGCCGGTCCGCCCTTGTAGCACTGGTAGGTGCTGCAGCTGGCCGAGCAGACCCCCCGTCGGGCCCGCAGTTCCGTGATCGACAGCTTGGCGAACAGACCGTTCATCCCCCCGATCGGGCAGAGGTAGCGACACCAGAAGCGCCGCTCGAACAACTGCGAAAAGATCACCGCCCCTGCCGTGATCAGCAGCAACAGCGAACCCGACAACCAGGCGGTGTTCTCCAGATTCCAGAGCTCCTCCCAGAGCAGAATCAGCACGAACAGGCCATAGAGAAACCAGCCCCCCCAGCGTTCTGCCTCCTCCCGGGGCCAGGGCAGCAGCTGGCGTGGCCAGAGCCACAGCGAGAGCTTCTGCAGCAGTTCGCCCCAGATCATGAACGGGCAGACGGCGCACCAGAGCCGGCCGACAAAGGGGAAGCCGATCAGCACCAGGGGCCACCACCAGGCCCAGAACACGTTCAGTGCCACATTCTGCTGCCGCACCTGAGGCCCGAAGTAGAGCAGGGCCACGACCCCCACGAAGGCGGCGGCGGTGAACCCTACGTTCAGTCGGTCCGGCCACCAGTCGCTGCGCAGAAACTGCCGCAGACCGGGCCAGGCCATCAGCAGATCCCGGCGGAAGCGGTTGCCCCGCAGGTCCGCGGGCCAGAAGACATCCTCGGTCAGGTCCGTCTGGTTCCCCAACTGGCTCAGGGCCCGCTCCACCAGCCCCTCCAGTTCGGTGATGTTGCCGGGGTAGTCGTAGGCCTGCAGCCGCCGGGCGGCTTCGGGGGTGAGGGTCGGTCGGGGGCGGCCCCGACGGCGGCAGTAGAGGCTGAGGAAGTACTCCACCATGGCGGCGATGTCCGGCTTGCGCACCCGCAGCGGCGGTACCTTGATCTGCTGGATCGGAGACCCTTTCAGTTCCGGCAGGCTGGCTTCGGAAATCAGCAGGAAACGGGCGCCGGTATGCCGGGGGCGGGTGTCGGGGGCGCTGTCCACGGGCCGGTAGAGGCCATCGAGGAGCAGTTGCCGCAGGCGGGGGCGCAGCACCTCGGGCAGGTCCTGGAGGTTGTTCAGAATCAGGGTGCCGTTGCCCAGCCAGTCGAGCAGGCCTGGTCGCCCGGTGCGCCCGAACAGTTCGGCCCCCTGGCTGGTGAGCAGGTTGCAGTTGACCCGGATCAGCGGTTCATGGCGCCGGTCGGAGCCGAAGTGGATCAGCGCGGCGATGTTGTCCTTGTTCAGGCCCGGTTCCCCGAAGATCAGCACCGGCTGCTGCCGGGGGTCGCGGGCCGCCTGACGGATGTCCTGGCGCAGCCGCTGGGCGTAGCGGCTGGGACCGACGATCCCCCGCCGCAGCCGGGTGACCAGATACGGGCGCAGTTCCTGCTGACGCTCCTGCTCGAACTGCAGCTGGGAGGCCATGGCCTGCAGCTCCACGGCCATCTCCTGGGCCGGTTGCTGGAGCAGTTCCGGATACTCGCGTCCCAGGTCCTGCAGGGTGGGGGCCGCCAGCCGCCAGAAGCGGCAGGGTTCCAGGCAGGTGACGGTCTGGCGCCCCGGCAGTTCCAGCAGAATCTCGCGCCAGTGCAGCACTGAACCCGGCAGCAGACATTCGCCCGAGGTCTGATTGGTGCTGCTGTGACGGCTGCGTTCCAGCTTGCCCTGGCGCAGAATCCAGAGCCAGTGGGGTGTTTCGTCTTCGCGGATCAGCACGTCGCCCTCGGGCTGCTCGGTTGGTTCCAGCGCGGCAGCCAGGGCAGTCAGGGTTGGTTCCGACAGGGATTGGAAGGGCGTCAGCGCTCGCAGCTCGGCAATGCGGTCAGCGATCGTCATGGGCCAGCGGGGGACAGGTCTGGTTCCTTGGTACACCAACCTCCGGCGGATGCGATCGCGTTCCGAAGCTTAATCTCCGCTTCCGGCTGTTCCATCACCGGCGGCGGGAAAATTCAGTCAGAGTCTTCTCTTCCGTGAGGAGGAGCGAGCCGCTGAGGAGTGCGATGGCGTCCGGAGAAGCGTGATCATGACTCTGCACAAACCCAACCCCCTGCTCACCCTCGGTCGCTATCTGGCTCAGCCGATGCTCGACCCCAGCCAGCCGCCGATCTGGAATCCGCTGCGCTTCTGGCACCACTGCCGCCAGGAGTATCTGGAGAGCTGCTACGTTCTGCCGGCGGCGACCCCCCAGGCCTGATGCTCCTGCCCCTCAATTGCGGTGGTTGTTGTTGAACTGGACGATGGTGCCCGCCCACTGCAGCTTCTCCCGCAGGGTGCGGTAGAAGGAGTAGTTCTCCTTGAGGATGATGAACTGGGCCGGTTTGTCGGCCATGACGATGTCGATGCGCTGACCGGGCCAGACGGAGGTCCCGAAGGCGCCGTCGGTCCAGAGCTTGATGTTGCGCTCGGCCTCCCCCAGGGGCCAGAGGCTGATGCGCGATCGCGGCGGAATGACGATCGGGCGGCTCGAGAGGCTCATGGCACAGATCGGGGTGATGGCGATCGCCTCCATACCCGGATGGACGATCGGCCCGGTGGCGGCGGCGGTGTAGCAGGTGGAGCCGGTTGGGGTGGCGACGATCAGGCCATCACCCCGGTACTGATCGACGATTTCCCCGTCCACCTCCATCTCCAGGACGCAGACCGGCATCCGGTCCGGGGTGGCGGGCTTGAGGCAGAGATCGTTGAGGGCGAAGTAGGGACCGCCGCAGAGGTCGAGGTTCTCGCGGCTGCCCTCGTAGAGCCCGGCCTGAAGCATCATTCGCTGCTCGACGGCGTACTGGTCGTTGCGCAGCCGCTCCCAGGTGGTGGCGGTGGGCTGGAAGCTGTCGGCAGGCTGGGTGAGGAAGCCGAGGTGGCCGCCGATGTTCACCGCCAGGATCGGAATTCCCTCCTGGGAGACGTGGCGGGCCGTGGCCAGCACGGTGCCGTCGCCGCCGAACACCAGGGCCAGATCGATGGGGCGGGTGGCGGAGGCCAGGAAGACCGGGAAGGGATTGTCCTTGGGGCCGCTCGGGCCCAGCAGCACGTGGGTGCCGTCGGCCTCCAGCTGGCGGGCGCAGTCCTGGGCGATCGCCTGGCTGCGGGGGTCGCCCGCCTTGAAGGCGATGATCACCTGATCCAGTTGCATGGCGTCGCTCGAAAAGCCTGCGCCTGTAGCCTAGCCGGGCCGCACCGGAATCTGCTGCTCCGTCAGATACGTCTTGATCTGGGGAATGGTCAGCTGACCGAAGTGCAGCAGGGAGGCCAGCAGGGCCGCTTCCGCCCGACCTTCGGTGAAGGCCTCGCCGATGTGCTGCAGATTGCCGGCCCCGCCGCTGGCGATCACGGGAATCTCCACCCGCTTGGCGATCGCCCGGGTCAGGGCCAGGTCGTAGCCTGCCTGGGTGCCATCGGCATCCATGCTGGTCACCAGCAGTTCCCCGGCGCCGCGGCGGGTCACTTCCTCGGCCCAGGTGAGGGCATCGATGCCGGTGTTCTCGCGCCCGCCGCGGACGTAGACGTCCCAGCCGGGGTTGGCCGGGTCCGAGCGGCGGCGGGCGTCGATGGCGACGACGATGCACTGGCGGCCGAAGCGATCGCTGGAGCGGTCGATCAGCTCGGGGTCGCGCACCGCGGCGGAGTTGATGCTCACCTTATCGGCCCCGGCCCGCAGCAGCTTGCGGATGCTGTCGAGGTCATTGATGCCGCCGCCGACGGTGAGGGGGATGAACACCTGCTCGGCGGTCCGGTAGACCACATCGACAATCGTGTCGCGGCCCTCGTGGGTGGCGGTGATGTCGAGGAAGACCAGTTCGTCCGCCCCGGCATCGTTGTAGACCTTGGCCAGTTCCACCGGGTCGCCCGCATCCCGCAGACCGACGAAGTTCACTCCCTTGACGACCCGGCCGCCCTTGACGTCCAGACAGGGCAGAATCCGCTTGGCGAGCATCCCGAAACCTTCTTGCCGCGACTGCTTCCACTCTACGGCGCGGCTGCGTCGGGCCGTTCGGCCTGCTGTACAATGCCTACTGGCCTCTAGCAGACTGCCACCATGGAGATCGGGCAAAAAGTACGGGTAGTTCGGGTTCGCGACCGCATCTCGGCGGATCTGGTTGCCAAGCTGAAGCAATCTCCGGTCGGAACCATCCAGGGCTTCCGCGTTGTCGACGGCAAGGGGATCGGCGTTGTGGTCGATCTGGGCGACAACTACAGCACCTGGTTCTTCGAGGACGAACTGGCTCCCGCCTAGTTCCTCTGTCAGGCTTCACCGGGCCGGGACGTGCAGGGCGCGTCCCGGCCTTTGCCTATGGGCCTGCCCTCTACACTGAAACAGCCATCCACCTGACGCCGCCATGACCCAGGATCTGGACCAATCCACGCCGGTGCCCGCCACCGAGACCGCGGAGACCGACAACGGCTCCACTGCCCGTCAGCTGCTGGGGATGAAGGGGGCCAAAGCCGGGGAGACCTCGATCTGGAAGATCCGGCTGCAGCTGATGAAGCCGGTCACCTGGATCCCCCTGATCTGGGGGGTGGTCTGCGGGGCGGCTGCCTCCGGCGGTTACGAATGGCGCTTCGACCATGTGGCGATCGCCGCCGCCTGCATGCTGATGTCGGGGCCGCTGCTCACCGGCTACACCCAGACGATCAACGACTACTACGACCGCGAGATCGACGCGATCAACG
>CAYZUY010000017.1:12850-21407 GCA_964481495.1 uncultured bacterium | reverse complement strand
GTATAGGCTGAAATCAATACAGTTTTCATCAGATCAGCGTACGGCCACCTCTCGCACTCTGTTCATCCGTTTGTTCAGGTCGGCCCGGACGTCTTCATCAGCATCATCAGTTACAACTCCCGCAGAGCCTGGGTGGCCTTCTCGGCTGCGGCCTGATTACCCTGCTGAGTGAAGATTGTGCGGGAACGCTCCAGGTTACTGCGGGCCTCGTCGATGCGGCTTCGGCCCTGGTAGCTGAGGCCGAGCAGGTAGTAGGCTTCGCCATCCTGGGGATTGCGATCGATCGCATCCTTGAGGGCAATCGTCGCACCCAGGTAGTCCCGCATCCGCAGCAGGGCCCGCCCGTAGCGAAGGCGGGGTTGCGCCGCCTGGCGATCCAGCTGGATAGCCCGTTTGAAGCAGTCCAGCGCTTCGGTCTGCTGCCCCAGGGCCTGATAGAGGTCCCCGGCCAGCATCTGCACCTGAGCGTTGCGTGGCTCCAGCCGCAGCCCCTGCTGCAGTTCCGCCCAGGCCGCCCGGGTTTCCCCCAGGCCAAGTTGGGTCAGGGCCAGCAGTAGATGTACCTCGCCGCTCTGGGGTTTCAGCTGCACCGCCCGTCCGAAGCCTTCGAGCGCCGCCGGGTAATCCCGGGACTGGAGGGCCAGGCGACCCAACGCCAGCCAGGGCTGGTCATTGCCCCCATCCCGCTGGGCCCACTGGCGATAGAGCGCCAGCGCCTCGGCCCGCTGACCCTGACGGTTGAGCAGTTCTCCCAGCCCCCGGTAGGCATCGGCATCGGTAGGCGCCAGGGTGAGCACATCCCGGTAGAGCTGGGCCGCACCGATACCATCCCCCCGCTGGGCAAGGACGTGGGCCAGACCGAGACGGTATTCCGGTTTGCGGGGCTCGAGGGTGATCGCTTCGCGGAACGCATAGTCGGCATCGCTCAGCTGCCCCAGCTGACTGGCCAGGTAACCGATGGCCCCGTAGAGGGCGGCATTGCCGCGATCGATGGACACCGCCTGCTGATAGAGGGCCAGGGCTTCGGGCAGACGGTTCTCCCGTGCCAACCGGCCGGCCTGACTGGCCCACTCGCGGCTCTCGGCGGTGGCCTGGGCCTGAACCGGCAGGGCCGGGAGCAGCAGGGTACCGGCCAGGGTAAGGACCGTCAGACGATGGCGCAGGGACATGGGTCAGGGCGGTGAGGGCGATCGCAGCCCAGGATACCGCCTTGCCTGATCTGCGGCAGGGCCATGGGTCAGCGGTGCAACCGCCCCCGCGACAGTCAGTTCCCGGAGCCGATGTGCAGTTGGCCCTGCTGCAGCGTGGCGATCGCCCCGACCGGCAGGGCTGCATTGCCGACGGCGTGACCGAAGGGCAGATGCGCCAGCACGGGAATACCCAGGTCCGTGAGCCGATCCCGCAGCACCTCCTCGAGGGTGAACCCGGGCCAATCCGGGTCAGGGTCGCAGAGGTCGAAGCTGCCCAGGGCAATGCCCGCCACCTGATCCAGGGCGCCGCTCATCCGCCAGTGGGTAAGCATGCGGTCGATGCGGTAGGGGGCTTCGCCCACGTCCTCAATCGCCAGAATCGCACCGCGCAGATCCGGCAACAGCGCTGTGCCCAGCAGGTGAGTAGCGACCGTCAGGTTACAGGGCAGCAGTGGCCCGCGGGCCGTGCCCGCCACCCAGGGGTCACCGCTCAGAGGCGGCAGCGGGCGACCCTCCAGCAGATCGAACAGTCGCTGCCGGTACTCGGGGGGTTCCGCGTCCAGGGTAATCAGCAGCGGACCATGGACCCCGCCGCCCTGCCCCTGGGTCACCTGGGCCCAGAGCAGACTGGTGATGTCCGAGAACCCCACCAGCCACTTCGGGCTGGCCTGGGTTGGCCAGGGCTGATGTTCGAGCAGACGGGCACCTCCCCAGCCGCCGCGGACGCAGAGAATCCCCGCATAGCGCTGATCGCCGAGGCCCCGCTGCAGATCCACCGCCCGCTGGGCGTCCGTCCCGGCCAGATAGCCGTGGCGCTCGAAGACGTGCTCCGCCAGATCGACGGTGTAGCCGCGCTGACGCCAGAGTGCCAGACCCGCCTCCAGACGGTCCCGCTCCGGCAGGGCACCGCTGGGGGCGATCGCCAGCAGCCGGTCACCGGGCCGCAGTGGGGCCGGCCAGTTCGGCCCTAAACCAGCCACAGGCCCAGCCCCATGCCCAGCAGAAGAAGAAAACCGATGCGGACGTTCTCGGCGAACATGCCCGTGTAGACCGGGCGTGGCAGGGGCGATCGCAATCGCCACCACTGTCGGGTCCAGAGACCGAGACTGGCTCCCCAACTCAGCCAGTAGAGCGGATGCAGCCCCAACCGCTGCCCCAGAACAGCCAGCAGCAGAGCCGTGCCCAGGTAGCAGAGGCCGATGGCGTGGGGCGCGAACGCCCCAAAGGTCCGGGCGCTGGAGCGGATGCCGACGCGCTCGTCATCCTCCCGGTCCGCTAGGGCGTAGACGGTATCGAAGCCCAGGGTCCAGAGCAGGGTGGCGCCCCAGAGAAGCCAGGCACTGGCATCGAGGGCACCGGTCACCGCCGACCAGGGAATCAGCACCGCAAAGCCCCAGGCGATCGCCAGCACCAGTTGGGGCAGGGCGAACCAGCGCTTGGCACTGGGGTAGAAGACGATGAACGGCACCGCTGCCACGCAGAGCCCGTAGCTGAGAGGAGTCAGGAAGCGGGTCAGGCCCCAGGCGGCCAGGAAGCCCACCAGGGCAATCGCCACGCCCACCCGCCAGGAAAGGGCCCGGGAGGCGAGGGGCCGTTCCCGGGTGCGTTCCACCTGGGGGTCGAGGTTGCGGTCCCAGAGATCGTTGACCACGCAGCCCGCACCACTGGTGGCCAGGGTACCGAGCACAATCACGCCAATCAGCACCGGGTCGGGCTGCCCCCGGCTGGCCAGGAGGACCGCCCACAGGGCCGGAATCATCAGAATCAGCCGACCGGCGGGTTTATCCCAGCGCAGCAGCCGCACCACGGACAGCCAGGTGGATTGAGCAGCGGCAGCCATGGGCGGATTCCGGTCGAGGCGGCCTCGATTATCCCATGGCGAAACGGGACGGAGGGCATGGCACACTGGACCCGGTGGCTGGTGTTAAACCGCTGGCACCCCGCTGTTGCGATCGCTCCCGCCGATGATTTCCGTCCCGGACCTCGCCACGCTGCAGACCGGCACTGCGGCCCTCCAGAGCCGCATCCTGGCGGCCATCGACGTCGGCACCAACTCGATTCACATGGTGCTGGCCCGCATTCAGCCGGACCTGCCCAGCTTCGACATCATCGCCGCCGAGAAGGAAATGGTCCGGCTGGGCGATCGCGATCCGGTCAGCGGCGATCTCACCCCGGCAGCGATGGAGCGGGCCCACGGGGCCCTCAGCCGCTGCCTCAAGCTGGCCCGCAGCTACGAGGCCGAGGCGATCATCGCCGTGGCCACCAGTGCCGTGCGCGAAGCCCCCAACGGTCATGAATTCCTGGAGCGCATCCAGCGGGAGCTGGGGCTGGAGATTGACCTGATCTCCGGGCCCGAGGAAGCGCGCCGCATCTACCTGGGCGTGCTCTCGGGGATGCCCTTCCAGGGCCGCCTGCACGCCATTGTCGACATCGGCGGCGGCTCCACGGAGCTGATTCTCGGTGACAGCGACGATCCCCGCTGCCTGACGAGCACCAAGATCGGGGCCGTGCGGCTGGCCCGGGAGTTCGTCACCACCGACCCGATCAGTCCCGAGGAATACAATTTCCTGCGCATCTTCATCCGCGGCAGCCTCGATCTGGCGGTAAGCGAACTGCGCGGCGCCTACGGCAGCGAAGCACCGGTGCTGGTCGGCACCTCCGGCACGGCCCAGGCGATGGCTGCCTACCATGCCTACCGGCGCAACCCCCTCCAGACCCCCAGCACCCTCAACGGCTACGAGTTCAGCCGCGAGGATCTGCGCACCATGCTGGCGGAACTGCGGGCAATGAACCTCGAGCAGCGGCGCCTGATTCCGGTACTGTCGGAGCGACGGGCGGAAATCATCGTGCCCGGGGCGATGATCCTGCTCGAAACCATGGAGATGCTGGGCTGCGATCGCCTGCACACCTGCGAACGGGCCCTGCGCGAAGGTGTGATCGTCGACTGGATGCTCAGCCACGGTCTGATCGCCGACCGGATGCGCTACCAGGGCCAGATCCGCGAACGCAGCGTCCTCAGTCAGGCCCGCAAGTTCGGCGTCGACATCGTCCAGTCGGACCGGGTGGCCGAGCTGGCCCTGGGGCTGTTCGACCAGCTGCGCGGCGTGCTGCACACCTGGGACGAGGGCGATCGCCAGCTGCTCTGGGCGGCGGCCCTGCTCCACGCCTGCGGCCACTACATCAGCCATGCGGCTCACCACAAGCATGCCTACTATCTGATCCGCCACTGTGAACTGCTGGGCTACAACGAAACCGAAATCGAGGTGATTGCCAACGTCGCCCGTTACCACCGCAAGAGCGGTCCCAAGAAGAAGCACGAGGGCTACCGTAACCTGCCCACCAAGGAACACCGCCGCCGGGTGGAGCAGTTGGGTGCACTGCTGCGCATGGCGGTGGCCGCCGGACGCCGCCGCAGCCGGGCCGTGGAAGCCATCAGCTGCCACTACGAACGCCTCAGCCATCACCTGCAGCTGACGGTGCAGCCCTGCGATCCCCAGGACGACTGCGCCCTCGAACTCTGGACCCTGGAGATGAACCGGCCGGAACTGGAGCGCAGCTTCGGGGTCAGCTGCAGCATCCGCCACGCCGCACCCTGACGGGGCCATGTCCATCGGCTTGCCCCTGGTCTACCACCCGGACTACTCGGCGCCGCTGCCTTCCACCCATCGCTTCCCGATGGTCAAGTTCCGGCTGCTGCACGAGCGACTCTGCCGGGAGGGGATTGCCCGACCGACCCAGTTCCAGGCGCCCCGCCGCCCACCCATCGAGCCGATTCTGCGGGTGCATGCGCGGAACTACGTCGAGCGCTACACCGAAGGTTGCCTGAGCGAGCGGGAACAGCGGCGGATCGGTCTGCCCTGGTCCGCAGCCCTGGCCCACCGCACCTGGATCGCAGTCGGGGGCACCCTGCGCACCGCCGAGCTGGCCCTGGAGCACGGGCTGGCGATCAATCTGGCCGGGGGCACCCACCACGCCTTCCCCGACTACGGCTCAGGCTTCTGCATCTTCAACGACGTGGCGATCGCCGCCCGGGCAATGCTCGATCGCGGGGCGGTGGAGCGGATTCTGATTCTCGACCTCGACGTCCACCAGGGGGACGGCACCGCCTGGATCTTCCGGGACGAGCCCCGGGTCTACACCTGCTCGATGCACTGCCAGAGCAACTTCCCTCGCCTCAAGCAGACCAGCGACCGGGACGTCCCGCTGGAGGCGGGGCTGGACGATGACGGCTACCTGCGTCAGCTCGACGCACTGCTGCCGGACCTGCTGGATGCGGTGCGCCCCGAGCTGGTGTTCTACAACGCCGGGGTCGACCCCCACCGGGGCGATCGCCTCGGCTACCTGAACCTGAGTGACAGCGGTCTGTTCCAGCGGGAACAGCGGGTGCTCGAGGCCTTCCTGGGGCGCGGCGGTCCGGTGGCGGCGGTGATCGGCGGCGGCTACTGCGAGGACTTCAATGAGCTGGTGTTCCGGCACTCACTGCTCTTCCGGGCCGGTCGGGACGCCTGGACCCGCAAACGACTCTGAACACAAAACGGCGGGACACCCGTGGGTATCCCGCCGCCGCTGTCACTATCCGCAGGCGTAAGTTAGTCTTCCGCCCAGATGTACTTGGTCAGGTCCGCCGGATTGGGTTCGGGAGCCGCGAGGGCAAATTCCACCGCGTCGTCCACCTGGGCCTGCACCTGCTTGTCGATCGCCTTCAGCTCATCCTGGGTGGCGAGGTTGAACTCCGCCAGGTGAGCAGCCAGCCGCTTGATCGGATCGCGGGAGAGCCAGAACTCCTTCTCTTCCTTGGCGCGCAGCTCGTCAGGGTCGGCGAGGGAGTGACCCCGGAAGCGGTAGGTCAGGGCTTCGATCACGGTCGGGCCTTCACCGGCACGGGCTCGGCGCACGGCCTCCAGGGCCACCTTGCGCACCGCCAGCACATCCATGCCGTCGACTTCCACCCCAGGAATGCCGAAGACACCAGCCTTTTTGTAGATCTCGGTCTGGGAGCTGGCACGGTCGTGGGCCATGCCGATCGCCCACTTGTTGTTCTCGACCACGAAGATGATCGGCAGCTTCCAAAGCGCCGCCATATTCAGGCACTCGAAGAACTGACCGTTGTTGCTGGTGCCGTCGCCGAAGAAGCAGGCCGACACCTCCTCCATCGAGCTGTCGCCGAGGGCATCGCGGCGATAGCGGGACTGGAAGGCTGCCCCCAGGGCCACGGGGATGCCTTCACCGATGAAGGCGAAGCCGCCCAGCAGCCGGTGTTCCTGGGAGAACAGGTGCATCGAGCCGCCGCGGCCGCGGCTGCAACCAGCTTCCTTGCCGAACAGCTCAGCCATCACGGCCCGGGGGGGCACACCGCAGCTGAGAGCATGGACGTGGTCGCGATAGGTACTGGTAGTCCAGTCATACTGGGGCCGCATCGCCTTGATCACCCCGGTGGAAACGGCTTCCTGACCGTTGTAGAGGTGAACGAAGCCGAACATCTTGCCCCGGTAGTACATCTCGGCGCACTTGTCCTCGAAGGTGCGCCCGAGAACCATGTCCTCGTACAGCATCAGTCCTTCTTCACGGGTGACCTGGGCGGACGAGGGCTGGATGACGGGGAGGGCTCGTTCCTGAACCATGGGCTTTCCCTAACTGCTCTGACGGACTTGCGGACGGGTTGCGCCGGTGGGCACGACACATTGTTTATACCGCAAAAGCCTCACCCCCCTTCTGTGGCCACGGTCACCGGAACTGGCCCATTTGACGGGTCGCTGTTAGAGTCTTCCAAGATTTTCAGGGCTCGGCAGGGGCTGGCCAGGAGCAGCAGATGACGGTGCGGGTGCCACTGGACTTCTACCGAATTCTCTGTGTCGACAGTCGGGTGGACGCCGACCGGATCGAGCAGGCTCACGGCGATCGCAGTCGCCAGCGGCTGCGTGGCGAGTTCACCGACAGCAGCCGTCAGGCCCGTCAGCGGCTGCTGGACCAATCCCGGGAAGCCCTGCTCTCTCCCGGCCAGCGCCGGGAGCACGACCAGGCGCTGCTGGTGCCCCAGGCGGAACCGGCCCTGGGCCCAACCCTGCCGGGCATCGTCATCGACGAGGCCGATCTGATCGGAGCACTGCTGCTGCTGCAGGAACTGGGGGAGTACGAAGCGGTACTCGAGACAGCCGCCCTGCTGCCGCCCCTGGAGAGCCCCGAGTCACCGGAGGCCGACGACCGGGCTCTGGTGCAGTCCCTGGCGCTGATGCAGCTGGCCGGGGAAGCCTGGCAGCGTCAGCAGTACGACCGGGCGGCCCGATCCCTCGAACAGGCGGACCAACTCTGCCGCGATCGCGAGCGGCTGCGCTCCCTGGTCGGGGAACTGCGCCAGCAGGAGGAGCGGCTGGCCCCCTTCCGGATTCTGGAGCTGGTGGCCCTGCCCCTGGGCCAGAGTCGGGAGCGGGAACAGGGCCTGAGTCTGCTGCGGCAGCTGCTGGAGGCCAACGGCGGTCTGGATGGCCGCAGTGCCGAGGCCGTCGGCATGACCCTGAAGGAGTTTCTGCTCTTCCTGCAGCAGGTGCGCGGCAAACTGACCCTGGCGGAGCAGCGCCAGCTGTTCGAGGTGGAGGCCCGCCGTCCCTCGGTTGCCGCCCGTTTCCTACTCTGCTACTGCCTGATTGCCCAGGGCTTCGCCCAGCAGCAGCCGACACAGATTCACCGCGCCCTGGTGCTATTACAGGGGCTTCCCCAGGACACCAGCATCGAGCAGATGCTCTGCCGTCTGCTGCTGGGGCAGACCGATGAGGCACTGCAGCTGCTGGAGCAATGCAGCGACCCGGCGGTGGCAACCTTCATCCGGGAGAACAGCCCCGGCGACCCCAGCCTGCTCTCGGGCCTGTGCGCCTACGCCAGCCTGCGGCTGCAGCAGGAGGTGTTCGCCCACGTGCGCGATCTGCGGCAGGAGAGCACCGAGCTCGACCGCTATTTCGCCAATCCGGCGGTGCAGGCCTACCTGGATGCCCTGCCGGAGCTGCCGCCGGAGGAACCGGACAGCGGAGCCTTCAGTACCACCGCTGCCCCGCCGCCGCCGGAAGCCCGCACCCCGGTGGTGGCCACCCCCGTCAGCCCCGCACCCCAACCGGAACGACCCCGTCGCCGTGCCCGCCGGGCAGACAAGAAGGAGCGGCGCCCGGCACGACCGCTGCCCACCCTGCCCCTGGCGATCGCCGCCGGGGTGATCGGAGCCGGGGCGATCGCCCTGGCATTGCTGCAGTTCAACCGCCCGGCAGCCCAGACTCCGGCGCCGGTGGCCAGCACGCCCCAGCCCACCGCAACACCGGTGCAGCCGCCCAAGCCAACCCCGACCCCAGTCCCTGCGTCAGACGGCAGTCTGGACCGGGCGA
>CAYZUY010000017.1:0-12840 GCA_964481495.1 uncultured bacterium | reverse complement strand
AAGGCCGAGGCCATGGGCCGCCAGCACCGGATCGCAGCCCTGGAGCCGGTCCTGGCCGAGCCGATGCTCAGTCTCTGGCGGAGCCGGGCAGAAGCCGCCCGGCAGGCCAACGAGTACCGGCTTTACGAGCATCAGGTGAGCATCCTCGACGTCAAACCCCAGGGACCGGACCGGGGCGAGGCAATCGCCCGCATCCGGGCCGTCGAGAAGATCTACGCCCAGGGCTCCGACAAACTGCTCAGTCAGACCGACGATCCCGCCCTGAACATCACCTACCGCTTGGTGAAGCAGGGCAACAGCTGGCGCCGACAGCCAGGTGAACTGATCGATTCCATGTCGTCTGTACGACAATGGGGTCTGCAGTCCATCAGGTAATGGCGGTTGGGTGCAGAGCTGTTGCAGGCCTACGAGCCCCTGGTGATCTGGATGGGCCTGGGTCTGCTGATCGGTGCCCGTCTGCCGCGACTGCTGCCCCGCCTACTGGGTCGCCTGCTCTACTGGGTGGGGGTACCGATTCAGGTGCTGGCCCTGACCCGCCGCACCAGCTTCGAAGCCGCGCTCTCCCTCTCCTCCCTGGTCACGGTCGG
The DNA here is from genome assembly GCA_964481495.1 of uncultured bacterium. Classification (GTDB taxonomy): domain Bacteria; phylum Cyanobacteriota; class Cyanobacteriia; order Synechococcales; family Synechococcaceae; genus CAWUMD01. The sequence continues at coordinate 12,253 of CAYZUY010000017.1, read as the reverse complement.
CGTTCTCGGCGTCGGCCTGCTGCTGGCCTGGCTGCTGGTGCAGCGACAGCCAATCCGTGATGAGCGCTTCGAAGGCAGCTTCCTGCTCTCGGCCATGCTGGGCAATGTCGGCTTCATCGGGCTGGCGGTTGCCCCAGCCCTGATCGACCCGGCCTTCCAGGGCTGGCTGGTGCTCTACAGCGTCACCCATAACCTCACCGGCACCTATGGGCTGGGGGTGGTTGTGGCCAGCCGCTTCGGGGCCAGTCACCACCACAGCAGCCTCGCAGGCAGTGTCGCCCACCTGCTGACGGTGCCCTCCCTCTGGGCCTTCGCCCTCGGCATGCTGCTGCACGGGGTACCTTTCCCGGAGGCCATCGATCAGGGGCTGCAGTCAGCCCTGGGTGTGGTGGTCGCCGGAGCCCTGCTGCTGGGCGGACTGCGCCTGCGCCAGATCGACGGGCTGCGCAGTCTGCGTCAGGCTCTGCCCCCAGCCCTGATTAAGGTGGTGGCCCTGCCGCTGATCACCGGTTGCCTGCTCGGGCTGGCGGGCCTCTCCGGTGACAGTCGGCTGGCGCTGGTGCTGCAGGCGGGCATGCCCACGGCCCTGGGCGGGCTGATTCTGGCGGAGGAATACGACCTCGACCGCAACCTGATCGCCAGTTCGATCGTGCTCACCACCCTGGGGCTGTTCCTCACCATTCCCCTGTGGCTGCTGCTGTTCGGTGGGCGCTTCAATCCCCAGTGGCTGCTCAGCTTCTAGCAGCCCGGGTCCACCGTTGGGAAACTGCCGCAGGGGTCATCGTCGAGGATGCCGGTCCAGGCGGCCAGGGCGGCGAAGGCCAGGGTCAGGGGCAGCGGCGATCGCCCCCAGACACTCAGGGTCACCGCCAGAGCCGTCGCCAGCAGCCCCACTGCAGTACCGAGGCGCTCGGCCGGGCTGAGACCCCGCAACGCCTTGAGGTCCGCCAGCACGGCGCGGGGAATCGGCTGGGGCATCACCGCCCCCGGCGGGAAGGCCCAGAACTGGCGCCGTTCGACGAACAGGTCGGTCCAGCCGTTGTCGCGACACCAGTCCTCGACCCAGTTCTGCGGTAGCTGCAGCATCATCCGTTCCGAACCCAACTGACCCGACGGTCAACGCCCCCGACCGTAACAGCGGGATCCATGACCGTCGCAGGACTGCAACAAAAACACAGATTTCAGGCGATCGCCAGCACCAGCTTGCCCTGCAGCCCTCCAGCCTCGAGGCGGGCATGGGCGTGGGCCGCCGCCTCCAGGGGGTAGACCTGGGCTACCTCCACCCGCAGCGTCCCCCGGTCGAACGCCTGGGCTGCCTGCTCGAGGATGCGGGCCTGGTGATGCCGGGCCTCCTCCAGCCCCTGCAGCTGGGGCGTCAGCATCAGCTCCAGGCTGAGACGCAGGTTGCGATCCCGGGCCAGCTTCCAGTTCGTGGCCGGGTCCGGAGCCAGGATGGTGACCAGATCGCCGTAGACCTTCACCGCCGGGAAGGTCTGCTCCAGCAGCGGGCCCCCGACGGTGTCGAAGGCCAGATCCACGCCCCGTCCCCGGGTCCAGTCGAGCACCGCCTGCACGAAGTCCCCCTCGCGGTAGAGAATCGCGGCCTCGGCCCCCAGGTCCCCAACGAAGTGGGCCTTTTCGGGGCTACTGACGGTGGTGGCGACCCGGGCGCCGGCGGCGATCGCCAGCTGGATGGCCAGGTGCCCGACGCCCCCGGCTCCCCCGTGGATCAGCACCTGCTGATCCCGGGCAATCCGGCCCCGGTCGTGGAGTGACTCCCAGGCCGTGATCAGGGCCAGGGGCACCGCTGCCGCCTGGGTGAAGTCGAGGCTGCGGGGCATGGGCGCGCAGTACCCTTCCTCGACCACGGCGTACTCGGCGTAGGTGCCGGGCTCCGCTCCCAGGCCACCGTTGCAGAACCAGACCCGATCCCCGGGTTCGAAGCGGCCGACGCGATCGCCCACCGCCTCGACGATGCCCGCGCCGTCACAGCCGAGGATGGCAGACATCCGGTCCGGATAGAAGGTGCCGCGCTGGCGCAGTTTCGTATCAATCGGGTTGATGCCGGCCGCTTTCAGGCGTACCCTCAGTTGCGACGGGCGGCGAATCTCCGGCATTGCGACCGAGCGCAGTTGCAGAACCTCCGGCCCGCCGGGGGCCGTCATCACCATCGCCCGCATGGTCATCTCCCTGATAAGAAACCCTGATAAGTTGCGAATAGTAGTCCGGGGCACAGCTTATCCGCGGACTGCTACTGTAAAGAAAGGTTAATCCAATCCGTCTGACCGCTCCGGCCAGCCCGCCTGTGCCAACGCCGACGCTACCCAAGCAGACTTCCTGGGCCGAACTCGAGCCTGGCATGACGGTCTTCTGCGACTTCGACGGTCCGATCATCGACGTCTCGCGTCGCTACTACCGCACCTACGGTCTCGCCCTCGCCCGCACCCGTTCCCTGATGCCGCCGGAACTGCGGGGCCGGGTCGCCTCCCTCAGCCTCTCCCGCTTCTGGCAGATGAAGCAGGAGCACCTGCCGGACTTCGAGATTGCTCTGCGCTCCGGGATTCCCGAGGCCCAGTTCCCGCTCTTCATCGACCACGTGCATCGTCTGGTGAACCAGCAGTCACTGCTGCGCCTGGACCGCATCCAACCCGGTGCCCGCTGGGCCCTGACGATGCTGCGGGACCAGGGACTGAAGCTGGTGATCGTCACTCTGCGCCGCAGCACCGAAGTGCGCGAGATTCTGGCCCGCGAGCAGCTCGAGTCCTGCGTTACCGATGTCTTCGGGGCCGACGACGAGCACGCCGCCTACCTGAACCTGAGCGCCGTCAAGGAAGTGCTGCTGCAGCGGGCGATCGCCCGCATGGAAGTTCAGGACAGCCGTCCCCTGTGCATGGTGGGCGATACCGAGGCAGATGTGCTGGCCGCCCAGTCCAACGGCATTCCCGCTGTCGCAGTCACCTGCGGCATCCGCAGCCGCCGCTACCTGGAACTGCTCAATCCCGACCGCATCTGCACCGACCTGCTCTGCTTCACCCACAGCCTGCTGCAGGTGCCGGTGACCAACGCCTGACCGTTGCAGCCGTTCAGGTTTCGGGATGCCGGGCCAGCCAGGCCCGATAGGGCATCGAGACCAGCGGCAGGCAGAGACTGGTGATCACCCCCGAGGCCAGGCCGATGCGCAGGAAATCCCAGCCGATCCCCCGCAGGAAGCCCGTCGGCTGAATCACCCGGCGGGGGTCGACGCCAGCCACCTGGCCCAGGGGCTCCGGAGCAAAGCTGAGGGCGTCGAGGAACTCCTGGCCCTGGCTGCCGCTCTGGAAGACCATCAGGCTTTCGGGACGGATCAGAAACTGCAGGGCGATCGCCCCCTCCGCCACCAGGGTCAGCAGCGGCGTCACCAGCATCAGACCGACCAGGGAGCGGGTCCACGTCCAGCGCTGCCCCATCCACACCGTCGCGTAGGCCACCAGGGCCAGACCCAGGGCATGGCTGGGGTAGGGCGAGGCCACCAGGGCATCGCGCAGCTAGCCGACCAGCACCCCCGCCAGGATGGCGGTCAGCCAGCGGCGACCCTGGCACCAGAGCACCAGGCCCAGCAGCAGCCAGTCCGGGGTGACCCCCAGCAGCGACAGCCCCGGCAGCGGCATCTGAGCAAGGGCCAGCAGCCCCATCAACCCCACCGCTGTGGCCCGGGGGGTAAGACTACTGCTGCGCTCGAACGGACTGCGGGTCACGGTCGCACCGGCTGCGCTGCCGGTCGTCGCTGGACCGACAGCCACTCCAGTTCCGCCGGGCGAGCGGTCAGAGCAATCACCGCCTCCGGCACCGGCCCGGCCCGACGGTCCAGCCGCTGCACCACCCCCACCGGCAGTCCCGGCGGGAAGAGGGTGCTGGCGGGAGCCGTGACCACCGTGTCACCGACCTTCACCTGGGGGTCCTTATCGAAGAAGCGCAGGGTCACCTGACTGGTGCCGCTGCCGCGGATATAGCCCTGGGCCCGGGTCCGGGACACCATCACCCCGGCACCGCTGCTGGGATCGGTGATCAGCAGCACCCGACTGGTACTGGGGGTGAGCGCCACCACCCGACCCACCAGAGCGCCATTGCCCAGCACCGGGTCACCGAAGGAGACCCCCGATAGGCTACCGACCCCGAGGGTGAGCTGCTGCCACCAGGCATCGGGGCTGCGGGCGGTGATCGGGGCCAGCACCTGGGTCGGTGGCGCCTTGGCCGCCAGCTTCAGCTGCCGTCGCAGCAGCCGGTTCTCGGCTTGCAGTTCCACCAGTTGCTGCTGCAGCGCCACCAGTTGCGCCGGGTTGACCCGGGTCGGGGCCGGTCCCGGGTGCAGGGGACGAGTGAGCTGGAAGAACAGCTCGCTGATCAGCCCGCCCTGGGTCTGACGCAGCAGCCAGACCAGCAGGATCAGGCCGACCAGAGCCGTGACGTTCCGCCCGACCCGGCCCAGGCTCTGCAGCCAGGAGAATGCCATGGGTGCGATCGCCCGCGCTCAGGATCAGGAGAAGCTGCTGGAACTGAACACCCGCTCCAGTTGCTTGAAGTTCTCGAGCACCTTGCCGGTGCCCAGCACGACGCAGTTGAGCGGCTCGGGAGCGATGTGGGTGACGATGCCCGTCTCGTGGCTGATCAGCTCATCCAGACCGCGCACCAGGGCGCCGCCCCCGGCCAGAACAATGCCGCGATCGACGATGTCGGCGGCCAGCTCGGGCGGGGTGCGCTCCAGGGTCCGCTTCACTGCCTCAACGATCACGTTCAGGGGCTCGACCATCGCCTCGCGCACTTCCGCCGCCCGGATGGTGACGGTGCGGGGCAGACCGGAGAGCATGTGCAGACCACGCACCTCCAGTTCGGTGCGATCGAACTCCTCGTTCGGGTAGGCAGAGCCGATGCGAATCTTGATGTCCTCGGCAGTGCGCTCGCCGATCACCAGGTTGTGCAGCTTCTTCATGTAGTGGGCGAGGGAGTCGCTCAGTTCATCCCCGGCTACCCGCACCGACTCGCTCAGGACGATGCCCTGGAGGCTGAGCACCGCCACTTCCGTAGTACCGCCGCCGATGTCGACGATCATCGTGCCCGTGGGCTCGGTCACCGGCAGTTCGGCCCCAATCGCCGCCGCCACCGGCTCATCGATCAGGTAGACCTCCCGGGCCCCTGCCTGGGTGGCCGCTTCCATCACAGCCCGGCGCTCCACACCGGTGACGCCGCTGGGAATGCCGATCACCACCCGGGGCGAGGCGATGCTCTTGCCCTCGTAGACCTTGCGGATGAAGTGCTTGAGCATCTGCTCGGCAGCATCGAAGTCGGCGATCACGCCATCGCGCAGGGGCCGCAGGGCGGTGATGTTGCCGGGGGTGCGGCCGAGCATCTGCTTGGCGTCCTCACCCACGGCCAGGGTCTTGCGGGTCACCTGATCAAAGGCCACCACCGACGGTTCACAGAGCACCAGCCCCTTGCCGGAGGCGTAGACCAGCGTGTTCGCCGTGCCCAGGTCGATCCCGAGGTCTCGGGACATGGAGAAGCGACTGAAAATACCCACGGTCTGTTCAACCCCTTGGCTGATGGCGGATGAAGGCAATGTGTCCGGATTCTATCGATCCGGGGGGACGGGCGTCCAGCGCGGTGACGGCGGGGGATCTGCCGGTTTCCGGGGCCCTCGGGTAGACTGCGGAAATCCCTCCGATGTCTCAGCCGATCGTCCTATGGCCCTCAATGTTATTCACCTCGTCGGTCGTGCCGGACGGGATCCGGAAGTGCGCTATTTCGAGTCCGGCAGCGTGGTCTGTAACCTCACCCTGGCAGTGAACCGCACCACCCGCAAGGACGACGAACCCGACTGGTTCAACCTCGAGATCTGGGGCAAGACCGCCCAGATTGCCGCCGACTACGTCCGCAAGGGCAGTCTGATCGGGGTCACCGGAGCCCTGAAGATGGAGAGCTGGAAGGATCGCCAGACCGGCGCCGATCGCACCCGGCCGGTGATCCGCGTCGACCGGCTGGAACTGCTGGGCTCCCGCCGCGACAACGCCGAGCCGATGGCCGACACCGGTATGCCCTACTGATGACCCACCCGGGCAGTTCGTTAGGATCGGCGCTGCCGCACCCAGACCCCGCCATGTCCGACGCCGTTTCCCTGCCCCGCGATCGCTTCCCGCGCCGCAGCCTGCGGCGGGCCGAGCGGGCAGCCCGCTGCTCGCCCTTTCGGCTGGACCTGTTCCGGCAGTTGGAACGCACCAGCGTCGGGGTGCCGGAGCTGACGGGGGCGATCGCCCGCACCCAGGGTCTGACCCGACGGGTGCTGACGGAACTGCAGGCGGACGACGAGATCGCCATGGCGCGCCGGCTGCTGCGCCGGGAGGTGGACGGCCAGGGGCTGACGGACCGAGTGCGGCTCACCCCCCTCGGCCTCGACGTGCTGCACGCCTGGGAGCTTAAGGGAAGCCAGTGGAAGCCCGCCGGGCTGCGGGAGCATTTCTACAATGCCTGGAGCCGCTGGGTGCGGCTGCCCTTCTGAGTCCTGGTAGCGCCCATGAAATCCCTGATGGTGGTCGGGACCACCTCCCATGCCGGGAAGTCCCTGCTGACAGCAGCCATCTGCCGCCTGCTCGCCCGCCGGGGCCTCAAGGTCGCCCCCTTCAAGGGTCAGAACATGGCCTTGAATGCCTACGTCACCAAGAGCGGCGGTGAGATCGGCTACGCCCAGGCGCTCCAGGCCTGGGCCGCCGGAGCCACACCCCAGGTGGCGATGAACCCGATCCTGCTCAAGCCCCAGGGGGATATGACCTCCCAGGTGATTCTGCGGGGCTACGCCGTCGGCCACACCAGCGCCGAGCGCTACTACGAGGACTACTTCGAGCCCGGCTGGAGGGCGATCACCGAATCCCTGGAAAAACTCGCCCAGGACTTCGACTGGGTCGTCTGCGAGGGGGCAGGCAGCCCGGCGGAGATCAACCTCAAGCACCGCGACCTGACCAACATGCGGGTGGCCCGACACCTCAATGCCGCCACCCTGCTCGTGGTCGACATCGATCGCGGTGGCGCCTTCGCCCACGTTGTCGGCACCCTGGAACTGCTCGAGCCCGAGGAACGGGCTCTGATCCGGGGGGTGGTGATCAATAAGTTCCGGGGCCGCCGGGAACTGCTCGACTCCGGCATCGAGTGGCTCGAGCAGCGCACCGGCATCCCGGTACTGGGGGTCATTCCCTGGGTAAACGAACTCTTTCCGGCCGAGGACTCCCTCGATCTGCTCGAGCGGCGCGGCCGCAAGACCAGCGCCGAGCTGACCGTAGCTGTGGTGCGTTTCCCCCGCATCGCCAACTTCACCGACTTCGACCCGCTGGAGGCAGAACCGACGGTGCGGGTGCGCTACGTCGGCCTTGATGAAGACCTGGGTCAGCCGGATGTGGTGATTCTGCCGGGCTCGAAGACCACCATCGCCGACCTGATTGCCCTGCAGCGCTCGGGCCTGCTCAAGCAGCTGAAGAGCTATCACGCCGCCGGGGGACAGATCTTCGGCATCTGCGGCGGCTTTCAGATGCTGGGCAACCGCCTCACGGATCCCGAAGGCTTCGAAGGCCCAGAGGGTCGATACGATGGCCTGGGCCTGCTGCCCACCCGCACTGTCTTCACCGGGTCCAAGGTGGTGCGCCAGCGCCAGGTCCAGTCCCGCTGGCCCGATGCCGGTCTGCCGGTGTCGGGCTACGAGATTCACCAGGGCACGACCCAGATCCAGGACAACAACAGCGACCACATCACCTACCTGTTCGACGATCCGCAGCTGGGCATCCTCGGCCGGGATGGTCAGGTGGGCGGCACCTACCTGCACGGCCTGTTCGAGAGCGGAGCCTGGCGCCGGGCCTGGCTCAACCGCATCCGGCGGGCCCGGGGTCTGGCGGCACTACCCACGGCCATCGGCGACTACCGGGAACAGCGGGAAGACCTGCTCAACCGCCTCACCGATGTGGTCGAAGCCCATCTGAATCTCAATCCCCTGATCACCGCCGCCCAGTCCCTGAGACGCATCGCATGACCATCGAAGTCCGCTTCCTGCCCCTGAACCGCACGGTCAGTGCCCGGGTCGGCGAGCCCCTGCTGGCGGTGGCCGAACGGGCAGGGGTGAGCATTCCCACCGGCTGCCTGATGGGGTCCTGCCACGCCTGCGAGGTGGATCTGAACGGCGAGCCGGTCTGCGGCTGCATCACCGCCATCCCGGCGGGCCCGGAACCGGTGGTGGTCGAGTTGGTGGATGATCCCTGCTGGTAGGGGCCGCCCGAGCCCATGGGCGACAATGATCCTCGGTGTATTCAGGTGCCGGGGATGGATTGGCAGACGGTCGACCGTTACGAGGACATCACCTTCCGCAAGTCATCGGAGGGGGTCGCCCGCATCGCCATCAACCGCCCCCAGAAACGCAACGCCTTCCGGCCCCGCACTGTGGCCGAGCTTTACGATGCCTTCCTCGACTGCCGCGAGGATCCGCGCATCGGGGTGATTCTGCTCACCGGCGAAGGCCCACACAGCGACGGCAAGTACGCTTTCTGCGCCGGGGGCGATCAGTCGGTGCGTGGCAGTGGTGGCTATCTGGATGAACAGGGCACCCCGCGGCTGAATGTCCTCGACCTGCAGCGGCTGATCCGCACCATCCCCAAGGTGACCATTGCCCTGGTGGCGGGGTACGCCATCGGTGGCGGCCATGTGCTGCACGTGATCTGCGACCTGACGATCGCCGCCGACAACGCGGTCTTTGGGCAGACCGGCCCCCGGGTGGGCAGTTTCGACGGCGGCTTCGGCGCCGGCTACCTGGCCCGGCTGGTGGGCCAGAAGAAGGCCCGCGAGATCTGGTATCTCTGCCGCCAGTACGGGGCCGAGGAGGCTCTGGCCATGGGCCTGGTGAACCGGGTGGTGCCGGTGGAGCAGCTGGAGGCCGAGGGCCTGCAGTGGGCCCGGGAAATCCTGGCCAACAGCCCCACCGCCATCCGCTGCCTCAAGGCCGCCTTCAACGCCGAACTGGATGGCATGGCCGGAATTCAGGAGCTGGCGGGCAACGCTACCCACCTCTACTACCGCACCGAGGAGGGGGCCGAGGGCAAGCAGGCCTTCCTCGAGAAGCGGCAGCCGGACTTCAGCGACTACCCCTGGCTACCCTGAGCGGGCAGCCGTTCCCAGGTGAGCAGGAAGCGGGGATCGAAGCCGGGGTGACAGCGGCTGCAGGAGCCCCGCTGCCGCCGCTGGCGGTAGTAAGCGGCGAAACAGTTAGGACAGATGCCCTTCCAGCGGAAGCTGCGCTCATTCACGAAGCCGTGGCGAATGCTGACCTGGAACTCGCTCTGGCTGCTGTTGATCAGGCGCATCATCAGCCGGAAGTGAGGCCCATGGCTCTCCCGCAGGCCCAGTTCCTCGAGCACGTAGTGGTGGATCATCTCGTGGGCCAGGGTGGCGAGCAGATCCGCATGAGGGCGCTCCGCCAGCAGTGGCCGGGAGAGGGCAATGCGCTGACCCTGGCCCTCGCGGAAGTAATAGAGACCGGCGGAGCGGGTGAGTCGACCGCTCCAGCGCAGCGGAATCGGCCGCAGGCGATCGCCGAAGCAGCGATGGTTCAGGTCCGCGAACAGAGGTTCCAGCTCCGGCAGGGCTGCGGCCATGGTCAGAAGGGAGCCAGCTCGGTTTCCTGGGCGAGGCGGGTGAGATGGGCGATGAAGTCCTGCAGTTCCGCGTCGGTCAGATCCTGACGGGTGGCCTTGCTGTAGGTGCGCTGCAGGTGATCCACAGCCTGACGGTTGGTCCAGGCCAGCCGCTTCACCAGGGCCAGGGACTGCTCCATCATCCCTTCCCGTAATCCTGCAACGGGAGCCGCAGCAGAGGTCACCGGTGCCAGAGTCGGCGCCACCGGGGCCACCGGGGCCGCCGGGGGCTCGGCGATCGCCATCGGCAACTCGCGCAGGTAGCCGAGGAAGTCCACCAGATCGGCGTAGTCGGTGATCAGCGCCAGCGATCGCCGTCCGTAGGTGCGCTGCAGATGTTCCTGCTGTTGCTCCGGTGTCCAGCCGAGGCGCTTCAGCTCCACCTCAATGTCCGCCAGCTCCTCCGACCAGTCGTCATGGACCTGGGAGGGCGGGGCCACCGGTTCCGGCGCCACCATCGCCATCAGCGGCAGAGGCGGCTCCAGTTCCGGTTCCGGCTCGGACACAACCTCGACCGGAGGCTCCGCCGCCCGACGCCGCCGGGGCCGGGGTTGGGCCTCAACCTCCGGCTCTGGTTCCGGCTCCTCCACTGCGGGGTCGTAGTGAATCTCCGCCGCCAGTTCCGGCGGTTCCTCGGGCAGAGGCGGCAGCTCCGCTTCAGGCTCGGGCGGCAGCACCGGTTCCGGGGTGACCAGATGCACATCCACCGCCAGGGGCTGGGGGACCGGGCGCAGTCCCAGGGCATCGAGGGCCCGCAGCCGGGCCCGATCCTCCGCCTGCTCGAGGTTGGCATCTGCGGCCATGCCTGTGGCCAGCAGCTGGTCCGCCCGGCGCAGCTCGGCCCGGACCACGAACTGATTCCCCTGGACCATGAGCAGTTCCGCGGTCAGAGCAGCGTCGGGGTAGTGCTGACGCAGCGTCACGAGAGGGGCCGGAGACGCCGACGGGGCCAGGGAGAGGGACTCGGAGGAGGAGGAGGAATTCACAGACAGAAGCCAGGTGCAGGGACTCTAACGACGCTTCACGAACCAGCCGATGTAGTCGCCCGACTGGTAGAAGGGCACCGGGTCGGAGAAACCGGCGGCATTGAGAAGCCCGGCGATGCGGGAGGGCGGCACGCGGTAGGTTTCCTCGGCCGTCTGGCGGCGCAGCTGCTCGCGCTCATCGGGACCGAGGCCGTTGTAGCGCTGGAATCGGTCCTCGGCGGCATCCAGCTGGGCCTGCAGCACCGGATCGCTCTGGGCCAGGAGATCGACCAGAATCAGGCCCGCCCCAGGGGTGAGACGGCGGGCGATCGCCGCCAGGAAGGCCAGCTTGCTACCGTCATCGGGGATCAGGTGCAGCACCAGAATCGCCGTAGCCCCGTCGAAACGGGCCTCCTGGGGCAGGTCCTCGACCCGGCTGGGCACCAGGGTCGCTGTCGCGCCCAGATCCGCCAGCCGCTGTCCGGCCACCGCCAGCATCTCCGCCGAGGCATCCACCCCGGTCAGCCGCCAGTCGGGTTCGAAGCGGGTCGCCGCCAGCAGTTCCGCACCGGTGCCGCAACCGACCATCAGCACCTGGGGTGCGCTCACCTCAGGGGGCAGCGCTGCGGCCAGCATGGCCACCGACAGGGCCGCCAGGGACTCGTAGCCGGGAATCACCTGACGCACCAGGCGATCGTAGGAGAGACCGGCATCGTGGGCGGCATGCTCAGACATGGGCAAAAGGCAGAGGGGTCCGCCTGAATCATGCCAGAATCGGCGGCGAATCGCCCTCCCGATCCCTGACCCGATGTCCCAGCCCAGCCGTCTGATTCTCGCCTCCCAGTCCCCCGCCCGCCTGAAGCTGCTCCGTCAGGCCGGCTTCAATCCGGAGGCCATCCCCAGCCATTTCGACGAGGACAGCATCACCGCCGAACACCCGGCGGCACTGGTGCAGCAGTTGGCTCTGGCCAAGGCACGGGCCGTGGCTGCCAGCCTGGAGGATCCCACCCCGGCCCTGCTGATCGGCTGCGATTCGGTGCTGCTGGTGAACGGCGAGGTCTGGGGCAAACCCCGGGATGCCGCCGAGGCGATCGCCCGCTGGCAGCGGATGCGGGGTCAGGTCGGTGAACTCTATACCGGCCATGCCCTTGTTCATCACCCCAGCGGACAGGCCTGGGAACGACTGGGCCTGACCCGGGTCCAGTTCGCCATGCTGAGCGACGCCGAAATCGAAACCTATGTCGCCACCGGTGAGCCGCTCCAGTGCGCCGGTTGCTTCGCCCTGGAAGGCCGGGGTGGCCTCTACGTGGAGCGCATCGACGGCTGCCACAGTAATGTCATCGGCCTCAGCCTGCCCCTGCTGCGGGCCCTACTGGCCGAGGCCACCGCCGAAGACATGCACCGGTAGCCACGACTGGGCAGTGGCAGGTGTCGCGCCGATAATGGCAGCGAAGCATTACCCGGGGAACCCCCCATGGCAGAAGCGAACAACCGTCCCGTCTTCGGCATCGATGGCCAGGACTATCCCGTCGACCAGCTCCCTGATGGAGTGCGCATGATGGTGGGCGATCTGCTCCGGATCAGTCAGGAGAT
>CAYZUY010000016.1:19940-21543 GCA_964481495.1 uncultured bacterium | reverse complement strand
TTGGGCAGACCGAGCATCTGGTAGTTGGCGGCCCCCGACGGCACCATCGGGTAGCAGTTCTCGTCGCGCTTCACCACCACATCCAGGAAAACCGGACCGTCGTGGGCCAGCATTTCCGCTACCCCGGCACTCAGGTCCTCGGGACGGGTGATGCGCATCCCCTTGACGCCGAAGGCTTCGGCCAGAGCCACGAAGTCGGGCATGCCTGTGCTCATGTTCGAGGAGGAATAGCGCTCGTCGTAGAACGCCTCCTGCCACTGGCGCACCATCCCCTGCCAGCCGTTGTTGAGCACCACGACCTTGCACTTGATGTTGTACTGGGCCAGGGTGCCGAGTTCCTGAATGTTCATCAGGATGCTGGCGTCCCCGGCGACGCAGATCACCGTGTCGGTGGGATTGGCCACCTGGGCGCCCATGGCGGCGGGCATGCCGAAGCCCATCGTCCCCAGGCCGGCACTGGAGATCCAGTGGCGGGGGCTGTTCTTCAGGAACTGGGCCGCCCACATCTGGTGCTGGCCGACATCGGTGGTGTAGAAGGCGTCGGGAGCCTGACGATCCAGCTCCGCCACCACCTGCTGGGGCGCAATCACACCGTCGTAGCTGGGCACCACCAGGGGGTAGTCGCGCTTCCACTGGTCAATGCGATCGAGCCAGACGCGGGTGCGGCTGCGGTCTTCGGCCTGAGCTACTTCCTTCGCCCGGGCCAGCAGATCCTCGAGCACGTGGCGCACATCGCCGACGATCGGCACCTCGGGGATGCGGTTCTTGCCTACTTCCGCCGGGTCGATGTCGATGTGGATCACCCGCGCCTTGCTGGCGAACTCCTCCAGCTTGCCGGTGACCCGGTCATCGAAGCGGGCGCCGACGGCGATCAGCAGGTCGCACTCGGTGACGGCGAAGTTGGCGTAGGCGGTACCGTGCATGCCCAGCATGCCGAGGGCCAGGGGATGATGCTCATCGAAGCTCCCCTTGCCCATCAGGGTGGTGGTCACCGGCAGCTGGTAATGCTCGGCCAGCTGCTGCAGCTCGGTGTGGGCCCCGGCGGCGATCGCCCCGCCGCCGACGTAGAGCAGCGGCCGGCGGGCGTCCTGAATCAGTTCGATTGCCTGGGCGATCTGGCGGGGGTTGCCTTTGACTGTGGGTCGGAACCCGGCGATGCGCACCGAACCGGGCTCGACCGGTTGGTAATCGAAGGCTTCGACGCCGACATCCTTGGGCACATCGATCAGCACCGGGCCGGGCCGACCGCTGGCGGCGATATGGAAGGCCTCGGCGACAACCCGGCCCATCTCCCGCGGGTCACGCACGACGTAGCTGTGCTTCACCAGGGGCAGGGTGATGCCGTAGATGTCGGTTTCCTGGAAGGCATCGGTGCCGATGGCGAAGCGGGGCACCTGACCCGTGATGATCACCATCGGGATGGAGTCCATCTGGGCGGTGGCGATACCGGTGACCAGGTTGGTTGCGCCGGGGCCGGAGGTGGCGAAGCAGACGCCGACGCGGCCGGTGGAGCGGGCGTAGGCATCGGCGGCGTGAGCTGCCCCCTGCTCGTGGCGTACCAGGATGTGCTTGAGCAGGCCCCGCTCCTCGAAGCGGTAGAGCT
>CAYZUY010000016.1:19192-19930 GCA_964481495.1 uncultured bacterium | reverse complement strand
ATCGCCCCGCCGGGGTAGCCGAAGATGTGCTCCACGCCGTGCCGGACAAGGCTGTCCAGCAGGGCGATGGCGCCGGTGGCGCGGGTGCTCGCGACGGTCTGGAATTGCACAGGGGACATCGTTGCTACCAATCCGGACGCCTACGCCGCTGGGTGGCGCAGGATTCAATCATTGTGCCACCAACCTCCCGGGTCGGCCGTCCGAAGGCGACCGGGGATCAGTCTTCCGCCGGAAATGTGTAACGAGTCGCTTCACGAATCTTTACGATGCGTTACACTCAGGACACGTTGCGGGACAACTCCCATGCGCTCTGGTCTGGTGAACGATAACGACGGCCTGATGAACAACTTTGCGGTCGAGCCCCGCATCGTGGTCGACGAGTCCGGCAGCATGGGCTTCCATGACCGGGCCGAAAAGCTGAATGGTCGTCTGGCGATGCTCGGGTTCGTCAGCCTGCTGCTCACCGAAGCTCTGCTGGGTCAGGGTCTGATTCCCTGGGTGGTCCAGAACCTCGGTTAGTCCCCTCCGGACCGAAACACTCCGAATTGTCAATCAACGGCGGTTCCGACTTAGTCGGAGCCGCCGTTGTCGTTGAAGCGGGTGGCTACCCGGGCGCCGTACATGGCCCGCAGCACCACCCCCGGGTCGAGCCACTGGCCGTTGTAGCGGATGCCCCAGTGCAGGTGCGGACCGGTGGTGCGTCCGGTCATGCCGACCCGGCCGATGCGCTGACCGCTG
>CAYZUY010000016.1:11321-19182 GCA_964481495.1 uncultured bacterium | reverse complement strand
GTCCGACCTTAAGCAGCAGACCCCCTGTGCGATCGCTCAGGTGGGGCTGGCCGTCGATCACCTCGACCCGGCCCTGGAGATGGCAGTAGGCGTGGTCGTAGTCGCCGGAACGGATGCGGATCATCGTGCCGCAGTTGCCCTGGTCATCGACCTCGACCACCTGGCCGGACCACCAGTTGCGCACATAGCTGCCTTCTGGAGCAGCCAGATCGAGGCCGTAGTGCATCTGCGCCTGACCGTCGGGGCCGGTACGCCAGCCGAAGGGGGAGGTGTAGGCCTGAAAGTTCTCGACCGGGAAGGAGGCATTGCGCCAGGCTGTGCGGCTGCTGGTGGCCTCGGCCCGGGGCTGGCTGGCACCGAGCCCGATACAGCCCAGGGCCAGCAGGCTCAGCAGTCCGGTGCGACGCAGGATGGGGCGGAACATGACTCAGGGGGGCGGAACACACCACGGGGTCGCCGGAGCGACCCTAGCCACTGTAGCGGACCGGGGCAGGTTCGGCCCCTAGAGCAGCCCGAGGGCGTGCAGGGGACCGCGGCCGCTGACCAGCTCCATCAGCAGTCCCAGGAAGCCGACCATGGCGATGCGGCCGTTCCAGACCTCGGAGCTGAGGTTGAAGCCCCACTGCCACTTCTCCTGGGGGTAGATCTTCACTCGCTTGGGCAGCTTGGCCACCTGCTCGAGACTGTAGGGGGGCTGCTGCAGCGCCTCCAGGGTCATGTCCGCCAGGTCCTCGATGAAGGTGGCGTTGGTGTCGAGGGCAGGCACCCGCTGGAAGCGTTCGACTCCGGCCTCGTGGGCCAGCTCGCGGTATTCGATGTCGATCTCCTCCAGGGTCTCGATGTGCTCCGAGACGAAGCTGATCGGTACCACCACCAGTTCCTTGACGCCGCTGGCTCCCAGTTTCTCGAGGGAGTCCTCGGTGTAGGGTTGCAGCCATTCCACCGGGCCAACCCGGCTCTGGTAGGCCAGGGACCAGGGGTTCTCCCGACCCAGGGTTTCCATGATCTTCCGGGTGCAGTCCTCGATTTCCCGCTGGTAGGGGTCCCCGGCTTCCTCGACGTAGCTGACCGGTACGCCGTGGGCACTGAAGAAGACGTGGGCCTGGGCCGGATTGTCGCACTTATCGATCTCGGCGGCGATCAGCTCGGCCATGGCCCGCAGGTAGCCCGGGCGCTGGTACCAGGAGGGGATGACGGTGTAGCGGATCTGGGCGAAGCCCGCGTCCTCATCCCGCATCCGCTGCAGCAGCCGGAAGCTGGAGCCGCTGGTGCTGATCGAGAACTGGGGGTAGAGCGGCAGAATCACCAGCTGCTCGATGCCATCGCGCTTGATCTGCTCGACGGCCTCCTCGGTGAAGGGGTGCCAGTAGCGCATGCCGATGTAGATGCTGGCCTCGGTGCCCTTGTGGGCCAGGGCGTCCTTGAGCGCCACCGCCTGGGCCTCGGTGATCCGCCGCAGGGGGGAGCCGCCGCCGATCGATTTGTAGGCTTCCTGGGATTTGCTGGCGCGCAGGCTGGCGATCAGCCAGGCCAGGGGCTTCTGCAGCCAGGGTACCGGCAGGCGGATGATTTCCGGATCCGAGAACAGGTTGAACAGGAAGGGCCCGACATCCTCCAGCTTCTCCGGACCACCGAGATTGAGGAGCAGAACGCCGGTGCGGGCCATCAGGATTGCCGGGGTACGAACGGATTGATTTTTGATGGTAGCAGCCGTCTCGGGGGCGGTAGGTGTCGCTAAACTCAGCGGCAGTGCTGCTTACCGGTTCCCATGACTGCGGCGGATCTCGACCCGCGGATTGCCCGCCTCAATGCCCGTTTCGCCCTGGCGGAGCTGGGGCTGCAGATTGAGCGCCGGGGCGATCGCCTGGGCCTGCGGGGCACCCTGCCGCCCAAGCCGGGCAGCGATCGCTCACGCCCCCACCAGCAGCGGATCAGCCTCGGTCTGCCCGCCACCCCCGAGGGGCTGCAGCAGGCCGAGCGGCAGCTGAAGGTGGTGGCCGGTCAGTTGCTGGCGGATCAGTTCCGCTGGGAGCCGTTTCTGGTCTGGTCCCGGGAGCCGAAACCGGCACTCGAGGATCTGGCGGCGGCCGTCTGGCGATTCGAGCAGGCTTTCTTCGCCGATCCGCGCCGTCTGCGGCGGCCGGACCGCAGCCGCACCAATTGGCAGGGGGCCTACGAGCCCTACCTGAAGCGGCTGCTGGCGATCGCCGGGCCCCGGCCCAAGCAGACCCTGGCGGAGCTGATTCACCACACCGTCGGGAGTTTTCCCTTCGACAGTCGGGCCCGGCAATTGTGTGTCACGGCCCTGCGGGCATTCGCCCGGGCTGAGGGGGTCGAATTTCCGGCCCAGGTGGATGCGGGCGAGTACGGCCGGGCCCGGCTGAAGCGGCGCGAACTGCCGGATGATGCGGCGATCGCCCGCATCCAGGCTGAAATCCCCCATCCGGGCTGGCGGTTCGTGTTCGGGCTGATGGCCACCTACGGCCTGCGCAACCACGAGGTCTTCTACTGCGACCTCAGCGCCCTGCGCGACGGTGACCCGGAGGCAACGGTGCGGGTGCGGGAGATGACCAAGACCGGTGAGCATGAGGTCTGGCCCTTCCGGCCGGAGTGGGTGGACGCCTTCGACCTGCGCCGGGGTGAACTGCCTACCATCACCACCGACCTGAACGAGACCACTCTGCAGCGGGTCGGCCAGCGGGTCACCCAGCAGTTCCGCCGCTACGGGGTGCCCTTCGCCCCCTACGATCTGCGCCACGCCTGGGCGGTGCGCACCATCCACATCGGGCTGCCGGATGCGGTGGCCGCCAAGATGATGGGCCACTCGATCAGCATCCACAACCGCACCTACCTGCAGTGGATCACCCGCCGCGATCAGCAGGCAGCGGTGGCGGCGGCCCTGGGACGGCAGCGGGCCTAGGGCAGCAGGGCGTCGCCGCGCACCAGTCGGATCTGGGCCAGGGTGAAGATCACCGGAATGACGCGGGCGTAGTTGGTGGCGATCGCCTTCCAGCCCAGGTCCGCCAGGAACCAGGCCCAGAGGGCCGGACCGATGGCCGCCAGGGCGGTGCGCACGGCGCCATAGCGGACCGTGCTGGCGGCCATCGCCTGACCGGCGGAGCGCAGGGCCAGCCCGGCACCGACACCGGCAGAGCCCTGAGCCACCACCTGCTGCACCATCTGGTACTGGGCAAATTCGACGGCGATCTGGCGGGCAATCTGGCGCAGCAGCAGCGGCCGGATCAGGGTGTTGAAGGCCACGAGGCCGGTGCCCTTGAGCAGCAGCTGCACCGGGTCCGACTGCAGGGCCGGAGGCAGTTGAGCCGTGTGGCCCGCCTCGGCCAGGGCCCGGGAGATCCGCTGGGAGAGCAGCCGACTGTCATCGGTGGGCATCTTCTCCCAGACCTTCTCCATCAGCCGCAGGAAGATTTCGTTCTCCAGCTCGATCGCCGACCACTGCTGGCGGTAGTGGAGCTTGAGATGGCGGCAGACCTGAAGCAGCACATCGCGGTAGCTGAGGCCGTAGTATTGGCCCCGCAGCACCGTCAGCCCGTCGGCGGCCAGATACTGGAAGCGGCGCTCGATGGCGTAGACCCAGGTGTCGCGGTCCTGACTGCAGATGTCGGCGGGAGCCGGGGTGTGGAGGTAGTCGAGGGGGTTGAACTTCGGCTGAAAGAGAATGCGGGTGATCTCGGTCAGCTCGTCTTCGGTGGCCAGGGCCAGGACGGTGCGAAGTTCCTGCATGGCAGCTACCTCTCCACGGGTCGCCCGACATGAACGACAAGGGTCATTCTAATATCGCTGTCTGCCCCTGATTCTGGCCGAGCCCCACCGATATGACCGTCACCGACGTTACCGATGTGCTGCCCACCTGTGTTGTGGGGGCAGGGCTGGCGGGCCTGACGGTGGCCCGGCATCTGCGGGCGGCCGGAGAGCCGGTGCGGCTGCTCGAGAAATCCCGGGGCCTGGGCGGTCGCCTGGCCCGACGGCGGCTGGAGACTGGCTTTGCCGAGCATGGGCTGCCGCTGCTGCGGCAGAGTGGCCCCCGCACCCAGGCCCTGATGACCGAGGGTCAGGCCCAGGGCCTGTTGGCCCACTGGGGTGGTGTGAGTCGGCGCTGGACCGGCACCGGCGCCGAACCCATCCCCGGTGAGGACTGGGTGGCTCCCCAGGGACTGAGTGGTCTGGCCCGGCACCTGGGGGAGGGACTGCCGGTGGAACTGCAGCAGCGGGTTGTGGCCCTGGAAGTGACGGCAGCGGGCTGGCGGCTGCAGGTGGAGGGCCCGGCGGGACTCT
Source organism: uncultured bacterium (assembly GCA_964481495.1). Taxonomy (GTDB): domain Bacteria; phylum Cyanobacteriota; class Cyanobacteriia; order Synechococcales; family Synechococcaceae; genus CAWUMD01. The sequence continues at coordinate 14,886 of CAYZUY010000016.1, read as the reverse complement.
CCAGCCTGCAGGCGCGGCGGCTGGTGCTGGCGATTCCGGCGGCCCAGGCGCTGGCACTGCTGCAGACCCTGCCCCAGCCGCCTGCTGACCTGACGGCGGCTCTGGCCACGGTGCGCTACGAGCGGGCCCTGACGGCGATCGCCACCTACCCTCAGTTGCCCCAGCCCTCTCTGGGCGAGGCCTGGCGGTTGGACTGCCCCGGCCATCCGCAGCTGCGCTGGATCGGGCTCGACAGCAGCAAGGGCGATCGCAGCGCCCTGCCGGTAGTGGTGGCCCACAGCCAGGGGGACTGGGCGGAGCGGCGTTTCGAGGATGCGGACCTCAGCGTTGCCGGTCGCGCCCTGCTGGCGGCCGGAGCAGACCTGCTGGATCTGCCGCAACTGGCGCATCCGGAGCAGCTGCAGGTGCATCGCTGGGGCTATGCCCTGCCGAGCCGGGGCGTGGAGGCGGTATGTCTGGCGCAGGAGGAGCTGCAGCTCTGGCTGGGGGGCGACTGGTGCGGCGATCAGGGGAGCGAGTCGCTTGCTGACCTGCCCCACAGCGTCTTTGTGGAGCGGGCCCTGGCCAGCGGCGAGGCGATCGCTGCCCGACTGCTGCAGAAGGGATGACTCCTATTCGGCGCTGCTGTCGCCGTCCCTGAGGCTGCCGAGCAGGCTGACGTCGAGGTGCATGCGCTGCTCCATCTGGCGCAGGAAGTAGCCGGTCATCATTGCCGAGGCCAGCAGCCCGGCCATGTTCTCGCGGTTGGTCATCACCTGCACCTGGAAGCCGTCGGCGGGAAGCATGCCCAGCAGCCCCTGGACGTTGTGCTGGATGATGTCCTGGATTTCCGGGGAGATGGACTTGGCGACCCGGCTGAGCACCTCCGGCGACTGCTGCTGCAGGTACTCCAGCAGCGGGTTGGGCTGTTGCAGGGTTTCCGAGTCGGTGTTGAAGAATTCGGGATTGAACACTACGGCAACAGGGCGGAAGTGATTAACAAACTCTAACGCACCGGTCTCAGACCGCTTCCGGCTCCGGGGTAGGGGTTTCATCACCCGAGTCAGGTTCGGCTGCAACCGGCTCCGATTCCGTCCCCTCCGGCAGCCCCTCCATCTGGAAGTACTGGTGGAATTTCTCGGTGACGCTGATCCAGAAGGAGCGTCCATCGCTCTGGCGGGTCTTGCGGATGAAGCCTTCAGCCACCAGCTCCTTGATGTGGTCGTAGGCGCCCGAGCCGCGCAGGTCGATCAGTTCGCTCTGGAGCAGGCGTCCCTTGAGGGCGATCGCCGCCAGGGTGCGCAGGGCGGCGGTGCTCAGGTTCACCGGCAGCAGGGTGTTGACCAGATCCTGCAGCCCCGGCCGCAGCTGCAGGCTGTAGCCCCGTTCCCCCTCGATGATTTCCAGGGCGCTGTCGCGGTGGGCGTAGTCGTCGAGCAGCTGCAGCAGGGCATCCTCGGCTGCCTGGCGATCGCAGCGGGCCAGGGCGGCGATTTCCGCCAGGGTCAGTGGCTGCCCCTTCAGGTAGAGGATCGCTTCAATCGTGGCTGCCAGGGAAACGTCGATCAACGGCTGGGGTCCGAACTCAGTGGCAGGGCAGAAGAGCGCCCAGGGTCATTATCTCCGCTGGAATCGCCAGCCCCGTTCGGTTTCCTGTACCCCGCTGAAGAAGGGAACCACGGCGGCGTAGCCCAGCTCCCGACCCCAGGTGGGCAGGCAGTCGCTCTCCTCGGGCCAGTCGTTGCCGCTGACGTGGGCCATGATCCGCTCCCGGTAAGGCTCCGGCAGGGCCCAGGTGGAGACCACTTCCCGCCCGTAGCGATCCACATACTGCGCGCGGCTCTCACCGTTGCGGCGGGCCACATCCACCAGCAGCAGTTCGCCCCCCGGATTCAGGCGCTGGTAGGCCAGCTCCAGAAAGCGCCGTTTGTGGGCGGGATCTGCCAGGTGGTGTAACGCAAAGGACACCAGGATCAGGTCGACGCAGTCGGTACCGGTTTCCAGGTACTCCAGCAGGTCGCCGACTTCCAATCGGACGCGATCGCCCAGACTGCCCAGAGTTGTGCGGGCCAGCTCCAGGACCGGGGCGGTGCAGTCGACGCCGATGTAGCGCTGCAGGGGGAGTTCCTGCAGCAGGGGGGCGATCGCCGTGGCATCGCCGCAGCCGAGATCCAGCAGGGTGAAGGGGGTGGTGCGTTCCGCCAGGATGTCGGCGATCGCAGCGAAGATCTGGCGGTGTTCCATGCTGTTGGTTTCCAGCACTGCCTGATAGACCTGCCAGTTGCTGAAGAAGTCATTGACCTCGGGATGGCGGACCTGGGTCATGGCGCAGGGGGCTCCCGGACGTGCAGCATTGCCATGTCCCAGCGTACCCGCCGGATCGGCAGGCGGCAGCGCCGGACGGCGGTGAGGCCCTGGCGATCAGTCTGTCTTCAGGTCGACATCCCCTATCTGAAAGTAGGCCCAATTCAGCATTGCCCGATTCCGGCAATGAGTTGACGAAGCTGTCCCTCTATGCTCGGCCTTCCTGACGAAATCGTCGTGCCGATTGCCATTCCGATAGTAGAGTTGACAGCCCCTGAACTGATAGTCTGAATAAGTGGTGTTTCAGCTCATCTGCAGGCATTATGTCCCATCCCCAAGCTCCCCTGACCGGTAAGGAATTACTCGAGCGCGTCAAGGAACTGGGCAATCTTTCCAAGACCGAGATGGTCCAGGCCTGTGGCTATGCCACGTCGGCCAAAGGTGGAAAAGTTCGCACCAATTTCACTGCGTTCTACGAAGCACTCCTAGAAGCCAAGGGCATGAGCTTCGGCGAGGAGCGCCCGGCCAAGGGGCGTCAGGCCTCCTATCGGGTCAAGGTGCAGGGTAACGGCAACCTGCTGATTGGCTCCGCCTACACCAAGAAGATGGGTCTGAAGGCGGGAGACGAGTTCCAGATCAAGCTGGGCCGCAAGCAGATCAGCCTGATTCCCACCTGGGATGGCAGCGAAGACGAGGACCTCGGCGACGAGGACGAGTAAGGCGTCACCGCAGGAATTGCGGGTCCAACGGCATAGAAAAGCCCCCGGTCAGATGATCGGGGGCTTTTCTGTAGTTCAGAAACCGGGACTAGGCGTTGCCGTCCAGTTTGAGGACCGCCATGAACGCTTCCTGGGGCACATCCACGGTACCGATCGCCTTCATCCGCTTCTTGCCCTTGGCCTGCTTCTGCAGCAGTTTCTTTTTGCGGCTGATGTCGCCGCCGTAGCACTTGGCAAGCACGTCCTTGCGCAGGGCCGGAATGCTCTCGGAGGCGATCACCCGGCTGCCGATAGCGGCCTGGATCGGGATCTTGAACTGGTGGCGGGGAATCAGTTCCTTCAGCTTCTCCACCAGGGCCTTGCCGACGTAGTAGGCCTTGTCGCGGTGCACGATCGTGGCCAGCGGGTCGACGGGCTCGCCGTTGATCAGAATCTCCATCTTCACCAGATCGCCTTCCTGGAAGCCGATCAGGCTGTATTCCATCGAGGCGTAGCCGCGGGTGCGGGACTTCATCTGGTCGAAGAAGTCGGTCACCACCTCCGCCAGGGGCAGTTCGTAGATC
>CAYZUY010000016.1:0-11311 GCA_964481495.1 uncultured bacterium | reverse complement strand
GGGTCAGGTACTTCATGTCCTTGAAGATCCCCCGCCGGGTCTGGCAGAGGTCCATCAGGGTGCCGCTGAAGTCCTTGGGCGCAATCACCTCCATCTTCACGTAGGGCTCCTCGATCATCTCCCGCTTCTGCGGCGGCGGCAGGTGGGCCGGGTTGTCCACCAGTACCACCTCGCCATCGAGGGTGGTGACCCGGTAGACCACCGAGGGCGCGGTGGTGATCGGGTCGAGGCAGTACTACCGCTCCAGCCGCTCCGGGACGATTTCCATGTGCAGCAGCCCCAGGAAACCGCAGCGGAAGCCGAAGCCCATGGCACTGGAGGTCTCCGGTTCGTACTGCAGGGCGGCGTCACTGAGCTGCAGCTTCTCGAGGGCGTCCCGCAGGTCCGGGTACTGGTCCGAGTCGGTGGGGAAGAGGCCGCAGAAGACCATCGGCTTGGCTTCCACGTAGCCGGGCAGCGGTTCGGGTGCCGGAGCCTTGGCCAGGGTGATGGTGTCGCCGACCCGGGCATCGGCCACGGCCTTGATCGAGGCGGCGATGTAGCCCACCTCGCCGGCGTGCAGCTGCTCCACCGGGATCTGGTTGGGGGAAAGGACGCCCAGTTCGTCGATTTCGTACTCGCAGCGGCTGGCCATCAGCTTGATGCGATCGCCCTTGCGCACGCAGCCGTCCATCACCCGGAAGTAGACGATCACGCCCCGGTAGGGGTCGTAGTAGCTGTCGAAGATCAGGGCCCGCAGCGGCTTCTCGACGGTATCGGCCGGGGGCGGCACGAGGTGGACGATGTTCTCCAGGATCTCCTCGATGCCGATGCCGGACTTGGCAGAGGCTTCGATGGCGCCACTGCAGTCGAGGCCGATGATCTCCTCGATCTCCCGCTTCACCCGCTCCGGATCGGCGCCGGGCAGGTCGATCTTGTTCAGAACCGGGATAATCTCGAGGTTGTTCTCCAGGGCCAGATAGACGTTGGCCAGGGTCTGGGCCTCGACCCCCTGGGAGGCATCGACCACCAGCAGTGCCCCCTCGCAGGCCTGCAGCGATCGCGACACCTCGTAGGAGAAGTCGACGTGGCCGGGGGTATCGATCAGATTGAGGACATAGTCCTCGCCGTCCTTGGCCCGGTAGTTCATGCGGGCGGCCTGGAGCTTGATCGTGATGCCGCGCTCGCGCTCGAGATCCATGTTGTCCAGGAACTGGGCTTTCATCTCCCGGTCCTGCACCGTTCCCGTCGCCTGCAGCAGCCGGTCCGCCAGGGTCGATTTGCCGTGGTCGATGTGGGCAATGATGCAGAAGTTGCGGATCTTGGAGACGGGAGCGTCGGTCATAGCTGCGGCGACAGCGGCGGCCGGAGGAACAGCCTATCCATTCTAAGCTGCGGTCTCCGGGCATACCGGCGCGGGTGAGGCAGGGGATCTGCCTAGAATTCTGGTAGCGTCCCCAAGGTTTTTCCCATGTCCGAAACCCTGACCCTGACGACGGAAAACGTCGAGAATGTGCTCGATTCCCTGCGCCCCTATCTGATGGCCGATGGCGGCAACGTCGAGCTGGTGGACATCGAAGGTCCGACTGTGAAGCTGCGCCTTCAGGGGGCCTGCGGCTCCTGCCCCAGCTCGGCCATGACCCTGCGCATGGGCATCGAGCGCAAGCTGCGCGAGATGATTCCCGAAATCGGTGAAGTCGAGCAGGTGTTCTAGGCCGCTCGCGGGCTGGGGGCTCAGGCCTCCAGCACCAGCTTGATGCTCTGCTTGTTGACGGCCACGAAGGCCTGACGGGCAATCTCCCGACCGTCTTGGTCGAAGATCAGCACATCGGTGAGGGCGATAAAGGGCTGACCCTCATTGATCACGTCCGACAGGCGCGATTTGTAACCGCCGCCGGGGTATGTGATGTCCCCCTGTACTTCCCAGTTGTCGGTGGTGAACAGCTTCACCCGCTGGCGTTCCAGGCTGACCTCGGTGGTGGGCGGTTTCATCAGGGGGCACCCGCGCGGCTGTCCGTGAGGATGCCCGGCGATCGCCCGCAACAGGACGTGGTCGGGGGCTGCCGGTAAGCTATTCCCTTGGTGCATTCCCGAATCTTCTGTGCTCGACCTCAAGCTGATCCGCGAAAATCCCCAGGCTGTTCAGGACCAGCTGGATCGCCGCTCGGGCGGGTATGACCTGGCACCGGTGCTGGAACTGGATGCCGCCCAGCGGCGCTACGAGAGCGATCGCAGCCAGCTCCAGGCCCGCAGCAACGAGATCGGCAAGCTGGTCGGCCAGCAGATCAAGGCCGGTGCCGACCCCAAGGGCCCGGAGGTGGCAGCCCTGCGGGAGGAGGGCAACCAGCTCAAGCAGCAGATCAGCGAAATCGAAGGGGCCGAGCGCGAGGTGCGCGATCAGCTGGCGGCCCTGCTGCTCACCTTCCCCAACCTGCCGGACCCGACCACGCCGGTGGGTCGCTCCGAGCTGGAAAACGTCGAGATCCGCCGCTGGGGCGATGATCTGAAGCGCAGCGGCGACGACCTCAAATCCCACTGGGAGATCGGCGAGCAGCTGGGGATTCTTGATTTCGAGCGGGCGGTGAAGGTAGCCCAGAGCCGCTTCGTCACCCTGATCGGGGCGGCGGCCAAGCTGGAGCGGGCCCTGCTCAACTTCATGCTCGATCGTCAGACGGCAGCGGGCTACGTCGAGGTGCTGCCCCCCTACCTGGTGAACTCGGCCTCCCTGACCGGCACCGGTCAGCTGCCCAAGTTCGCCGAGGAAAGCTTCCGCTGCGGTGACGATGACCTCTGGCTGATTCCCACGGCGGAGGTGCCGGTAACCAATCTCTACCGGGATGAGGTGCTCGAGGCCACGGACCTGACCGTCGCCCACTGCGCCTATACTCCGTGCTTCCGGCGCGAGGCGGGCAGCTACGGTCGCGACACCCGCGGGCTGATTCGCCTGCACCAGTTCGACAAGGTGGAACTGGTCAAGATCTGCCATCCCGAACGCTCCGAGGCCGAGCACGAGGCCCTGACGGCGGATGCCGAGGCGATTCTCCAGGCTCTGGAACTGCCCTACCGGGTGGTGCAGCTCTGCACCGGCGACCTCGGCTTCGGGGCGGCCAAGTGCTACGACCTCGAGGTCTGGCTGCCGGGGGCAGGCACCTACCGGGAGATCTCCAGCTGCTCCAACTTCCGTGACTTCCAGGCTCGCCGGGCCAACATCCGCTTCAAGGAAGCCGGGAAGAAGGGCACCCAGTACGTCCACACCCTGAATGGTTCCGGTCTGGCGGTGGGCCGGACCATGGCGGCGGTGCTGGAGAACTACCAGCAGGCCGACGGCACGGTGAAAGTGCCGACGGTGCTGCAGCCCTACCTGGGCCGCGAGGTGCTCTAGGCCCCTAGAGGTCGCCCAGGGCGGCGGCTTCCTCGGCGTCGAGCAGGTGGGCGATACCCGCCTGCCGGGCGGTGGTGATGCGCTGGCGCAGGTCGGCGATCGCCGCGTCATCCAGGCCCGAGGTATCCAGGTCCGCCAGGGCCCGGCGGAAAGCGGCATCCACCTGCTGCTGCAGATCCCGGCGTAGATCGGTGCTGCCGCCGCCGCTATCGGCCGCCAGCATCTGCTCCTCCTGGTGGGTTTCGATGCGCATGGAGGAGCGGGGGTAGACCGAGCAGAGCAGGGCGTAGCCCTGGGCAATCAGTTCGCTGCTCAGTTCGTTGCCCTCCACTTCGCCGCTGAGGATGCGACCGGCACAACTGTTGCAGGCCCCGGCCCGGCAGGACCAGGAGCTCCGCGAGCAGTTCGGCCGCGCGCTCGAAGGGCAGTTCCAGTCCGGCCCGCTCCGCCGACTCGAGAATCGGCAGGTCCGCCTCCGCTTCGATGAAATGGGCCTGTCCGTCGATGACGAGTTCGATGGAGTAGGTGGTCATGGGTCCTGGGTCGTGCGCTGGCCTCATCTTACGGGCCGTGCCCGAAGCGCGGAAATCCCGGGCCGGGTCGCCACCGTAAAATGGATGGGTTCTGTTCCTCGACGGTTAGCAACGTGGCATTCAAGGTTGGTCTTCTCGGTCTGGGCACGGTGGGCACCGGCACAGCGAAGATTCTGCTCGACCCCGACCAGCGCCAACCCCTGCTGCGCGATCTGCAACTGGCCCGGGTGGGGGTGCGCAGCCTCGACAAGCCCCGCGCCGTTGATCTGCCGGCCTCGGCACTGACCACCGACCTGCAGAGCATTGTCACCGACCCCGACATCGACATCGTCGTCGAACTGCTGGGGGGCCTGGAACCGGCCCGGACGCTGATCCTCGAGGCGATCGCCCACGGCAAGCACGTCGTCACCGCCAACAAGGCCGTGATTGCCCGCTTCGGCGAGGAGATCTTCACCGCCGCCACTGCTGCCGGGGTCTACGTGCTGCTCGAAGCGGCTGTCGGCGGCGGCATCCCGATCATCCAGCCCCTGAAGCAGTCCCTGGGCGGCAACCGCATCCAGCGACTGCTGGGCATCGTCAACGGCACCACCAACTACATCCTCACCCGCATGCAGCGGGAGGGTGCCGACTTCGCCGCAGTGCTGGCCGATGCCCAGGCCCTGGGCTACGCCGAAGCTGACCCCACCGCCGACGTGGACGGCCTCGATGCCGCCGACAAGGTAGCGATTCTCGCCTCCCTGGCCTTCGGGGGTCGCATCCGCCGCCAGGACATTCCCGCCGAGGGTATCCGCAGCATCACGGCGGGTGACATCGCCTACGCCGAGAAGCTGGGCTACTCGATCAAGCTGCTGGCCATGGCGGCCCGGGCCAACCACGACTGTCTGGAGGTGCGGGTGGCCCCGACCCTGGTGCCCCACAACCACCCCCTGGCCAGCGTCAACGAGGTGAACAACGCCATCCTGGTCGAGGCGGACCCCCTCGGGCAGGTGATGTTCTTTGGTCCCGGTGCCGGGGAAGGGGCCACCGCCAGTGCCGTGGTTTCGGACCTGCTCAACATCGCCGCCAAGCTGGCGGCGGTGCCCGACGGCAAGCCCAATGTCGATCCGCTGCTGGGCTGCAGCCACCACCACTACGCCCACATCGCTCCGGGCAGCGACAGCCACAGCCGCTTCTACCTGCGGGTGCTGGTGGATGACGTCTGCGGGGTGATCGGTCACCTCGGCACCAGCTTCGGCAACCACGGCATCAGCCTCGAATCCATTGTCCAGACCGACATCCGCAACGGTCAGGCGGAACTGGTAGTGATCACCCACGATGTCCGGGAAGGGGACTTCCGGGCTGCCCTGGCGGAAATCGAGGCCCTGGCCATGACCCGGAAGATCTGTAACGTACTGCGGGTGCTCTGACAGCCTATGGTGTCCGGGACTTCCCGAACGTTGCCTCGAACAGGTCCCTGAAGAAACAGCGAAGGCTCCCCGAACGGGGAGCCTTCGCTGTTTCAGATGCCGATGCGCCTTAGTCGAGGTAACCCATCAGTTCAGCGGGGCTGGGGTCAACCACGTTGGGGCCGACGGGGCGGGGACCGAAATTGCGCTCGACCCGGACGGTCGGCAGCAGGTTGTTGGAGATCGGGCGGATACCCGCGTCGTTCTGGGTGCGGACGATGGCGAAGCTGTCGGCCATCACCGGACGGTTCTCGTCCTGACGGACCACAGTGAAGCTGCTGGCGGCGACGGGACGCAGGTAACCGGCGGAACCGTAGGTGGAGGCGATCGCCAGGGTGCTGACGCCGATGGGCCGGGCGCTGTTGGCGGCCAGAATCAGGCCGACGCCGTGGACATCCGTGAGGCTCTGGGACTTGGCCGGGGTGATCGCAGCTTCGGTAGTCATGGGGGAATCCTGGTCGGCGGGCTCGGGCACGGCAGCCACAACGGGCTCCGGTGCCGGGGAAGGTTCTGAGGGCTCCGGCGCGGCTGCGGGGACAGTCTCGTCGGTCGCCGGGGTTTCGGCCACGGGAGCCGTGGTCGCAGCAGGGGCAGGGGTGGCACCGGCACGGGTCCGCTGGCGGCGGGCTGTGCTGCGGTTGGGACTGCGGCTGCTTGTCATGGATTCTATCCTCCCGGCGTCAACCGGACCGTTCGGAAAAGCCGATGGCTGCTATCAGCGCATCTTGTTGACCGAGAGTGCGGTTTCAACCGATTAATCTACCACCGCACGGTTACCGCTCCACGCCCGCTTCCGCGGCGGTGAACAGAGCCTGCCGCCGCTCGGCAGCCCGACGACGATCGCAGCGCAGGTGTAGAACCCGCACCCCCTGCTCTGGCAGCGATTGCAGCGCCGCCCGCAGCTGCCCGAGGGTCGTGATTGGCTGGTAGCGGGCGCCGTAGCTTTCGATCAGCGGCTGCCAGTCGACGCTCTGGGGTGTACCGAAGCAGTCCTCGAAGGGCACGTTTTCGCAGCGGCGCACCGGCAGCAGTTCGAAGATGCCGCCACCGTCGTTATCGATCAGTAGAATCGTCAGGCTGCCCCGCAGGCGACGGGCCAGCAGCAGACCGTTGATGTCGTGCAGGCAGGCGAGGTCGCCGCTGATCAGCAGGCTGGGGCGATCGCCCCAGGCCATGCCCATCGCCGTGGAGGGGATGCCGTCGATGCCGTTGGCGCCCCGGTTGAAGTACCAGTCGTAGCGCCGCTGGCTGGGTCGCCAGAACCACTCGGCATCCCGGATCGGTGTGCTGTTAGAGATGAAGATCGGCGTGCCGACGGGCAGCCAGTCCGCCAGGGGACGGTAAAGCTCCGGCTCTGTGGCCTCGGCCCCCAGGTGCTGGTCAATCAGCTGCTGTACCTGCGCCTCGGCGGTCGCCCAGCGGTTGGCCCAGTCGGGCTCCGGGGTGGCAGCTGGCCCCGGTTTTAGATCGGTCACCGCCACCGGTAGCCGCTGCACCCGGCTATGGAGCGGGTCCCAGTCCTCGCTGCCGGGGGCGACGATCCAGCGGGGGCAGTCGAGCCCGCTCAGCCACTGGCGCAGTTGTTTGCTGGTGGGCAGTTCGCCGATCTGCACCACGACATCAGGGCGCAGATCGGTGGTGGCTTCGGGCGATCGCAGCAGCAGGTCGTAGCCGCAGATCAGCAGCGGCTCTCCGCCGAGACGGTGCCGCAGCGGATTGAGGGTATCCGCCAGGATCGGCCAGTCGTAGTGGTGGGCCAGCCGCTGCACGGCGGCGGTGAAGGCATCGGGGTCTTCAGGCTGGTGCAGACCGACGACGAGCAGCCCCCGGGTCTGCCGGGACCAGTCCGCCGGGGCTTCGAGGCGGGTATCCGCCTTGGGGGTGGCGCTGACCGCACAGAAGTCGACCGGGAGGGTCAGGGTGGCTAGGACAGGGTCGCTCACCGGTGCCAGGGGCTCCCGCAGGGGCTGGTTGAGGTGTACCGGGCCGGGCTGGGGATGCTGGGCCCGGTCCCAGGCCCGCACAACGGCCTGACGCAGGCTGGCCAGCAGGGGCAGGCTGGCCTCCGGGTGGGGCAGTTCTGCCTGCCAGGTGGGATAGGTGCCGTAGAGCTTCAGCTGGTCAATGGTCTGACCGGCGTGGCAGTGGCGCAGTTCCGCCGGGCGATCGGCGGTGATCACGATCAGGGGCACACCGCTTTCGCGCGCTTCGATCACCGCCGGGTAGAAATTGGCGCCGGCGGTGCCGGAGGTGCAGACCAGCAGCACCGGCCGCTGGCGGCGGCGGGCCCGACCGAGGGCGAAGAAGGCGGCGGAGCGCTCATCCAGCAGGGTGACGGTTTCCAGGCTGGGGTGCCGGGCCAGGGCGATCGCCAGCGGGCCCGAGCGTGAGCCGGGGCAGATCACCGCCAGCTCCAGCCCGAGCTGGACGAAGGTCTCCACCAGCACGGAGGCCCAGAGGGTGTTGGTGTTGCGGAAATCGAGGGCCATGACGGGCGGGCGGACGGCGTTCCCTATTGTCCGGGCTCCCTGGGATTTATCGTGAACAGAGACTGTCGAACCATTCCATGAGCGCACCGGACTCCCCCAACCTTTCTCCCTGGCAGCGCTTCTGGCAGTCCCAGGGCGACAACCTGCGCACCCTGGGCATCGCCCTGGTGCTGGCTTTCCTGATCCGCAGCTTCATCGCCGAGCCCCGCTTCATTCCCTCGGACTCGATGCTGCCGACCCTGCACGTGGGCGATCGCCTCGTGGTCGAGAAGATCTCCTACCGCCTGCATCCGCCCGAGCGGGGCGACATCATCGTCTTCCAGCCGCCGGAGATCCTCCAGCAGTACGGCTACGGCCCGGATCAGGCCTTCATCAAGCGGGTGATCGGCCTGCCGGGCCAGACTCTGTCAGTCCATGCCGGGCAGGTGCTGGTGGACGGGGAGCCCCTGCAGGAGCCCTACATCGCCCAGGCCCCCGCCTACGAACTGCCGCCGGTGCAGGTGCCGCCGGACAGCCTGTTCGTGATGGGCGACAACCGTAACAACAGCAACGATTCCCACGTCTGGGGCTTTCTGCCGCTGCGCAATGTCATCGGTCGGGCCTGGGTGCGCTTCTGGCCGTTGTCAGCGGCGGCAGGGCCATTAGGATAGCCTTGGCGTCTGCCTTCCCCGAGGACAACCTGGTGGCGCGCGGCGGCGGTGACGACTTCGCGGTGCTGCTGTCCCGGATCGACACGGTGGTGGAGGCCGAACGGGTGGCGGGGTAGGTCCTCAAGCAACTGCAGCAGCTTCTGCGCCCGGGGAGCCGCTAGCGGGCCAGGGCCAGGGCCAGGGCCAGGGTGAGCAGAGTCAGAGCGGCGGTGACGGCGTAGAACAGCAGTACGACCTGACGCTCGAGCCAGCCGCCCAGTTCCAGGTGGTGATGGTAGGGGGCCATGCGGAAGATACGCTGGCCCTGGCCGTCAGGCCCCTTGGTGGCCTTGAACCAGCTCACCTGCAGAATCACTGACAGAGATTCCCAGAGGAAGAGGCCGCCGCTGATCAGCAGGGCCCAGAGGCAGTTGCCGAAGATGCCCACCACCGCCAGGGCCGCACCGAGGGCCAGGGAGCCGGTGTCGCCCATGAAGACGCGGGCTTTGTGGTGGTTGTGGGCCAGGAAGCCGATGTAGGCCCCCGCCAGGGCCGCGCAGAACCCGGCCAGTTCCGGTTGGCTCGGCTGCAGCAGGATGCCCAGACCGGTGAGGACGATGGCGCCGGTGCCGGAGGCCAGACCGTCGAGGCCATCGGTGAGGTTGGTGGCGTTGCTTTCGGCGGCGAAGACGAACAGGGCCAGGGGCCAGAACAGCAGCCCCAGGGGCAGGCTGAGGCCGAGGGGCAACGCCAGGGTGGTGATCGGTCCGGTCCAGCCGAACTCCCAGATGGCCCAGGCACAGACCAGCAGGCCGGTACCGAACTGCAGACGCAGCTTCAGCTGGGGGGAGATGCCTTTGTTGTTGCGATAGCGCAGAATCTGCCAGTCATCGAGCCAACCGATGGCCCCGTAGGCGAGGGTGGCCAGGGCGCTGACCCAGACGACCGGGCTGGCCGGGTGGGCGGCGATCGCTACCAGCAGCCCCGCCGGAACGGCAAACAGCCCGCCCATGGTGGGTGTCCCCGCCTTCTTCAGGTGCGACTGGGGCCCATCCTCGCGGATGTACTGCCCGGCCTTGAGCCGCTGCAGCCAGGGCACCACCAGGCTACCGGCCCCGGTACTGAGGGCCAGGGCACCCAGGTAGGGCAGGGGCTGTCCCTTCCAGGCCAGGGCCAGGGCCAGCAGCAGCCCCAGACCGAGGAACTGGGCGCGACCGCTGATCAGCGGCACAGGAATCCGCGCCGGGGCGGTCGCTTCGGGGGCCATGGCTGGGGCGTCCTAGTCTTCGTCGTAGTCGCCGTCGTTCTCTTCGTAGTCTTCGTAGCTGCTCTCCTCGGCACCCATCAGGGCCGAGATTTCCTCTTCCTCGTTCTGGGGGAAGGGCATGTCACTGCCGTCGCGTTCGATCAGCCGACCGCTTTCCTCGAGCCAGGTGAGCAGATCCCGGTCCTCGGACACCGGCAGCAGCGGTGCCGGGTCGCGGCGGGGATATTCCTTCAGAGAGGGATTCTTGAACATGGTGCTTCCGCAATACCGCTTCTGGGATCCGTTACCGTGGACGGAACGGCGATGGCGTCAGGCCCGCAGCGTCCCGCCGAACGGCACAAACCTGTAGTTTAACCCATGGTATCCGGCCCGATCAGCGACGCCGCCACCGCCCGCCAGACGTTGCTGGATCTGCTGGGCGATCGCCCCCTCGGCCTGGCGGTGAGCCGGGAGCAGGCCGCAGCAATCGAAGCGGCGGTTGCCGCCCTCGAGCCCCACAACCCGACTGCGGCTCCCACCGCCGCGGCGGACCTGCTGAGGGCCGACTGGCGCCTGCGCTACACCACCAATCTGGAACTGCTGGGCATCGACCGGGCCCCTCTGATCGGCCTCGACCGGGTCTACCAGACGGTGCGGCCCGAGACCGGTCAGGTGGTCAATATCGCTGAAGTCCGGACTGTGCCGGGGCTGGAGTCGCTGGTGTCGGTGCGGGCCCGGGCGGCGGCGGTCTCGTCCACCCGCTTTCGGGTGGAGTTCGAGCGTTTTGTGGCCGGGCCGCAGCGCCTGCTCGGCTATCGGGGGCCGGAAGACTGGGTGGCGCGGGTGGAGCGCCCGGAGCGCTTCTGGGGTGTGGATCTGGCGATCGCCCCCGGCAGCCGCTGCGGCTGGATCGAGATCACCTACCTGGATGCCCGGCTGCGGATTAACCGCGGCAACGAAGGCAGTCTGTTCGTGCTGACGAGGAGCGGAGACGATGCGTGATGCCCTGACCACCGTGGCCAAGATTCTTGGGCTGTCGCTGCTCGGGGCCCTGATGATCCGCTACCTCGGCCCCCTGGCGCCCCTGCCGCAGCAGAACAGTCTGGCTCTGGCCCTGGTGCTGCTGCCTCCGGCCCTGATGGGGGTCTGGCTCTGGCGTCGGCAGCAGCGGCTGCGGGTCTGAGCGAGTGTCTCAGAGACGGACGTGGGCGGCCCAGGCCCGCATCTGGCGGGGGCTCAGACCCAGACGGCGACGGAAATCCTCGGCATCCAGAAAGCGGCCGCCCATCAGACGCAGGTGCAGAATCCGATCCGCCAGGGCTTCCTCCATGCCGGGAATCTGCAGCAGTTCGGCCCGGCTGGCCCGGTTGAGATTGAGGGGTGCTGCGGGCGGGGCGATCGCCACCGGTTCGGGCCGGGGGGGTGGGGTCACTGCCGTCGGGGACGCGCCCGACTGGGGTGGCGGTGGTGCTGTCGTGCTCTCGGGAGACTGGTCGGCGAAGGCGTAGTAGCGGTAGACCAGCAGCGGCTTCCAGATCGCCAGGGACTCCAGGGGCATTCCCAGGGCGGCACTGAGATCATCTTCCGAGGCGAAGAATTCGCCCTGGC
>CAYZUY010000015.1:13172-22907 GCA_964481495.1 uncultured bacterium | reverse complement strand
CGCCCAGCTTCTCACGGCGAATGGTCGACCAGCGGAGGCGGAACCGCTGCTGCGCCGGGTGATTGCCTCGCTCGAGGTGAGCTGAACCGGCCGGAACCCCGAGGGCGGGCTCGGACGTCCTCAACTGTTGACTGAAGGGAGACAACCATGCTGAATCGACCGCTGGCGATCGCTACTGCCGCCACTCTGCTGCTGGGCCTGCCCCAGCCCCCCCGGGCCGGAGCGGAACTGCCGCCCGATGTCTATGCCCAGGATCAGCGCCAAGCCCCGGTGCGCCTCAGTCTGGAGGTCCTGCGGGTACAGCGGGGTGCCCCCCAGCGGCGACCCCAGGGCGCAGGCCAGGAGCTGCCGGTGACCGTGGAGGGCCGCATCCTGGCGGTGGAACGAAACACCAGCTCCCAGACGCTGCGGCCCGGACAGACGGTGACCATCCGCTACAACCGGCTGGTGATGCCCACCGGGTTCGTCGGGCCCAGCCCGGTACCGATTCCGACGGTGGGCAGCCGGGTGACGGCCTGGCTGCAGCCCGATCCGAACTTTCCCTTTCTGCCGGCGGCCGGGGGAAAATCCTTCGGCCCGGACCTGGAGCAGCAGCCGTTGCGCTGATTACAGGGGCTGCAGTTCCCGCTCGGTGCGGGCGCACCAGCTGAGGTACTCGTCCCAGATCGTCTCCGCACCCTCCCGGGGTAGCGCCATGCAGCCGAGCCGCCGGGCAGGCAGCACCGTGAACTCCGTCGCGTTCCCCCCATCCCGCCGGGCCGAGAACACTTCCACCGCCAGCGGACTGCCCTTGACCTTTACCTGACGGATTTCCGGCGCCATCACCAGTTCCCAGCCCTTGCACACCAGGAACTCCCGGAAGTCGGCACCGATCAGGGCGGCCCGTTCGGCGGCAACGGCCGGGTCGGAGAGCGAAATCGGGGCGCCGTTCTCGATCAGGTAGGTGTTGAGGTCGGTCATGGGGGATGGCCTCCGCTGGCGATGGCCCCAGCATGGTCATCCCCCGGCGTAAATGCCAGGACGAAAAGCTGAAATTTCCAAGGCTCAGGGGCGATCGCCCTCGGCCTGGGCCAGGGCCTCGCTCGGGTCGCGGCTGAGGTCGGCCTGCAGGAAGGCCGGAGTCTCGGGAATCGCCATGTGGAAGTCCGACTCCAGGGCCAGTTCCAACTGCAGCGGGCCGCTGCGCAGATTGAGTAGGTGACCGCCGTGGCGGCGATCACGGCTGATGAAGTGCAGATGGTAGCCCGGCACATTCAGGGTGCGGGCGTAGGTGGGGGTCCAGAAGCCGAGCAGGGTGCCGTCGATGGCTTCGAACTCGAACTCCGCCTGGTGGCCGATGGCGGTGACCAGATCCACCCCGGGTTCGCTGCGGCAGGCGGTGCGCAGCCGAATCCAGTCGAAGTGACCGGTCAGCTTCAGGCCGTAGAAGACGTTATCGCTGGTGCGCCGGGCATCCAGCTGCTGCCCCAGGTCCGGCCAGCTGGCCACCGCTGCCAGGGTGTCCCGCCGGTCCGCCCGGAAGCGCGTCACCACCGCGAAGGGCGCCAGGGCGGAGTCCGGGGCTTCCCGCACGCTGCCGTCGCCCCGGGCCTGGTGGCAGTGCCCGTCCAGCAGAATCATCTCGCCGTCGAGGCCGTCGAAGGTGCCCAGCCCGAAGTCGCCGTGACGCTTCAGGTCAGCGACGCTGACGCAGCCTTGGTAGACCCCCTGCACCAGTGCTCCGGAGGTCGAGACCTGGAACAGGGTGTGGTGCTCCAGTTCCAGGGCAGAGGCCAGCAGCGACTGGACGATGTGACTGAGACTCTCGCCGGTGCTGCCCCGCCGGGCTTCGAGGGCTTCCCAGAGACTGCGGGAGAGGTGACAGCGGAGATCGGGCATGGGACGTCTCCTGAAGCGGCGACTGCCTCCACGGTATGTCGGCCTGGGGTCAACCGGCGCCGAGAAATGGGGCCGGGTCCTGGTCGCGCCGGTGCCGGGTCGGAATCGGCGGTCCCGCGTCGGGGCCCACCAGTCGGGCTGTGGCTTCCAGGGCGGTCCGCAACTGCCGGGCGGCGTGGATGGACATGTCCCGGGGGACGCTGATGCGATCGCGCAGGTAGCGCAACCCCGCCGCCGTGCCCTCGGGCGGCGGGCAGTCCTCACCCCGGATCAGCCGGGTCAGGGCAGCTCGCAGGGCCGCCTCGAACGGTTCATCGGCAAGGGGATTGAGGCGGATCAGCCGCTGCCGGTGGCGCAGCACCCGCCGCAGGGCTTCCCGGCGGGCGGTCTCCGGCTCCGGGTAGCCCACCTCGGGCAGATCCGCCCATGGCCCCTCGTCCTCCCGCTGCTGTCAGGCGATCGCCTCGGGGGTGTCGTTGGAGAAACAACCCCCCATCTGGGGCGGCAGGTCGTGGGCGTGGGTGTGGAAGTCGCTCTGGGTACCGCGGTAGGTGAGGCGGCTCTCCATCGCCGCGAACCAGTCCCGCAGGCGGGGATTGGCCTCCCGCAGGGAGTAGCCCTTGTAGTAGTAGAGGCTGGCGTTCATTCGCTCGACGTAGGGCGTGAAGATGACGTCGGCAGTACTGAACGGGTCGAGGAAGTAGGGCCCGGGGGTGCGGGCCAGAGCGGCCTCCACCTGATCCACCACCGCCTGGAACTGCTCGCGGTTGAGCTGGTCCTGTCGCGGCGATCGCGACGGGTAGCAGAGCCAGCTGCACCAGGCCCGGAACAGCAGCCGCTCCAGCCGCCGCAGGGGCAGTACCCGGGGGTCGGTCATGCCGTAGGTCAACGGCCCGAAGGTCTGCTCCAGGGCCAGCAGGATGTCGTCGCTTTCGGTGATGATCCGGCCATCCAGTTCCAGGGCCGGCAGCATGCCCGAGGGCACTTTGCGCCGATACCAGTCCTCCTTCTGGCCGTAGCAGAACATCGTCACCTTCTCGACCCGGTAGGGAATCTGCTTCTCCTCCAGCCACAGCCACACCTTCTGGCAGTAGGGGCACCAGGCGTGGTGGTCGCGGTAGAGGGTGACGCGCACCGCCGTCTCGGGCTGGCCGAACAGCCGCAGCCGACTCTGGGCGTTGGTGGGTCCGTGGATCGGGTCGGGGGCGCTGTCCATCAGGGCGGCGAGCTCGTCCCAGGTCAGGGGCGTGGAGATCATCGGTGTCGGAGGAGGAAACCGGTTCCCACTGTGCCAGCTTGCGGGCCGGTCGCGCCGGGCCCCGGCAGCGGGTACGCTGCACCGGTGTCTCCGTTCTGCTGAAGTGCCATGGGTTGCGCGCTGCGTCACACCACCCTCTCCCTGCTGGCGATCGCCCTGGCGGCGGGGCCACTGCCGCTGCGGGCCCAGGGGAACCGCTACTTCGCCGGGTATGCCGTCGGCGGTCAGGCCGTGACGGTGGATCTGGCGAGCATCCGCTGTCTGTGGTGAACGGGGGTACATTCACCAGGGCCAGATCCGCTTCTGAGGGGGGCGGTCACCGATGATTTGAAAGGGAACCGAGGAGGAGAACCATGCCGGGACGTAAACGCTCACTGCTGCTGGGGCTGCTGGCTGGGCTGGGGCTGCTGGCCACACCGGGTATGGCCCAGATCCTGCGCACCGATGGCAACTCCGGCCGGACCGGTGGCGATATCCGCCGCGGTTCTGTGGTGGCCTCCCTGCGCCAGCGCCCGTTTACGGAAAACGGGGTGCAGGGAACCCGGCCGGTGGTAACGGTGACGGTCAATGGTCAGCGGGTGGGACAGATGCTCGGGTCCCCGGCACCGTTCCCGGCAGCCCTGGTGCAGATTGCCGAGATGGACCCGGCGAACCCCTATCCCGAGGTGCTGCTGTCCTCCTTCACCGGCGGGGCCCACTGCTGCAATGACACGGTGGTACTGACCAGCGATCGCACGGGCCGGGTCTGGAAACCGGTTCGCATCGGACCCTTCGATGGGGGACCCCAACCAGCCGAGGACCCCACGCGCAGCGGCCGCTCCGTGATTGTCGGCGTCGATAACCGCTTCCTCTACCGCTTCGACAGCTTCGCCGGCAGCTACCCGCCGCCCCGGATCTGGGCCCTGGAGGGGCTGCGTTTCAGCGATGTCACCCGTCAGCCCCAGTACCGCCCCCTGGTCCGTGACAGCTTCAGGCGCATGCAGAAGACCCTGGCGGAAATGCCCCAGGCCGGTAACGGCGTCCTGGCCGGTTATGTGGCCACTGCTGCGCTGGTGGATCAGTTTCCGGGTGCCTGGCAGCTGATGCTGCAGCGCTACGACCGCTCCTCCGACTGGGGGCTGACCACCTGCCCGGGCGATCGCTACGACGACAAAGGGCGCTGCCGCAGTCGCGAAATCGTCTACAGCTCTTTTCCCGAGGCGCTGCGGGCCTTTCTGATCGAGACCGGCTACATCGGCGATCGCCAGCCCTGAGCCCGGGCGGCAACGGTACCCTGGGGGCATGGCGGCTCTGGTGCCCAACTGGTTCATTGCCCTGGTGCTGCCGGATCAGTCCGGCTGGGAGCACTGTGCCGGGGATCTGCCGGCGGGCATGCGCCGCTTTCATCCCGACGATCTGCACCTGACGGTGGCCTTTCTGGGTAGCTGCGGCGAGGAGCGGGCCCATCAGGCCTGGGAGGCTCTAGCCACGGCACAGCATCCGGCCATCCCGGTGACCGCTGGCCCCTGGCGGGCCATGGGGCCACCCCGCTCCCCCTCGGCGTATGCGCTGACGCTGGCCGAGGGTCGGGCCCCGACGGCGGCGCTGATGGCGGACTGGGGACGACGGGCGCTGGCTGCTGCCGAGCGGCCGGTCGAGGGCCGATCGCCGCTGCCCCACGTCACCCTGGCCCGCCCGACCCGTCGCCTGCGGGATCAGCTGCGTGAACCGATGGAGCACTGGCTGCAGACGGCGCCTGTTCCCACAACGCCGGTGACCCTGGAGCAGCTGGCACTGTACACCTGGGCTGCGGACCGCAGTCAGCGACTGTTTCAGATGGTGGCGGTGCGATCGCTGGCGGGATGATCGGCCCTTCCAGGGGCCGAAACGCTCACCGGTGACCCAGCTGCCGGAGAAACCCCCAGGCTGGGGTCGGACCCGTTGCCTGTCCACAGTGCAGATCAGGCCGTTCGGGCAGACCGACAGGGGGTCATTGAAGGCGGTGTAGGTCGGGGATAACTCCAGGCGATCGCCCATGGAAAGTGGCCAGAGCGTCCGGGACCGGGTGGATGTGAGGCAGCCGGGACGATTGGACATAGCCGCAGACACACCACACCCCGACATCTGCGCGGATGCCGGGGTGGGTGGTTCCCGCCCGGTTGGGGAAAACAGCCAACGGGGTGGGGGTTTGGCTAGCCAGAGTCGGACAGGGTTGCGTCCGGCGTCCCGGACCTGGCCCGTTTCTGGAATTCGACCATTTCAGTCGGTAGGTTCAATCTGCCCAGGGTGAAGGGGGATCGAACAGGGGCCGGGGATCATCGTCGAGCAGGTCTGTCAGTTCCCGTTCCTGCCACCGGAAGCAGGTCTCCCACTTCGGGACGTGCATCTGCCACAGGCTGCAGACACCATCTCCTGCCGGGAACTCGATGAACCAGTGGCAGTGCTGGCACTCCTGCGGCAGCAGATAGGTCGTGGCTCCCATCGCTGAGCCCTCCACGCTGCGCGAAGATGCCGGCGGCGGGTGAGCGGCTTGTCGAGGATGCAGTGTCAACCTCTGTTGCACTGCTGGGTCGTGGAGACCATACTCCAGACAGGTTTCAGCCAATTGACCGAGCCTGTTCCTTCCGCTGGGATCTGTTTTGACGCCCGATCTGACCTCCTCCTGCTTTCGGTACAGCCGCGACGGCCTGCTGCGGTTCGAGGGCTCGCAGCTGGTGGACGCGAACGGCGTGGGGGTGCGCACCTTCCGGGCGCCGGGGCATCGTCGGGGTGAGCAGTGGGTGCCATGGCTGGAGCAGCAGCTGATGCGTGCCCGTCAGGCGTCGTCGCGGCAGACGCAGAGTCTGTATCAGCGTGAGATTGCCGGTCGCATCGCCCAGTACGACGTCCGGATCCGTCATCTGCCAGGCGGCCCCCCATCCCAGCTGCTGGTGCGCAGTCACTTCCTGGGTTGGGTGCCGCTCCAGGGTGCGGACCCGGCACGGCCGGACGGACATCCCGAGGAACTGCAGCAGCTGCTCGATTCGACCCTGGTGGGCCAGCTGCTGCTGGCAGCCGATGGCCGGGTGCTCTACGCCAATGCTGTTGCGGCGGGCCTGTTCGGACGGTCACCGCAGGCGCTGCAGGGGAGCTACCTGGGCCAGACAGTGCAGGTGGGCCAGGTGGTGGAGATCGACATTCCGGTGCGGGGTGAGCTGCGGACAGCGGAGGTGAGCCTGGTGCCGCTGCCCTGGCCGCGGGAGCGGGTCTACCTGATGACGCTGACGGACGTGAGTGAGCGCAACCGGTCGCGGGAGCAGCTGCAGTTGCTGCGGCAGGCCTGGGAGCAGAGTCCGGTGGCGCTGGTGATCACCGACGCGCAGCAGCAGATCGAATACGTCAACCCGACCTTCGAGCAGATGACGGGGTACCGGTTCGAGGAGGTGCAGGGAAAGTCGCCACACCTGTTGGCCTCCGGCGAAACGCCCCCTGACGTCTACCGCCAACTGTGGACCACCCTCGACGCGGGTCAGGTCTGGCGGGGCGAATTTCTGAACCGTCGCCGCAGCGGCGACGTCTACTGGGAGGAAGCGCGGATTGCACCGGTCCGGGATGCCGGTGGTGCGGTCACCCACTACGTGGGGGTGAAGGAGGACATCAGTGAACGCAAGCGCACCGAGCAGCTGCTGCATACCCAGGCCAACTACGACGCCCTGACGGGGCTGCCGAACCGCCAGCTGCTGCTGCGTCTGCTCGAATCGCTGCTGCTGCTCGAGAAGCGTCGTAAGAGGCGACTGGCGGTGCTGTTTCTGGACCTGGATCGCTTCAAGGCGGTGAACGATCAGGCCGGCCACGCGGTGGGGGATCGGCTGTTGCAGGTGGTGGCCCGTCGTCTGCGGCAGGCGGTCCGGGCTGAGGACATCGTGGCTCGCCAGAGTGGTGATGAGTTCATCCTGATCTGCCCGGACCTGGATAGCCCGCTGGATGCGCAGCCGGTGGCGGAGCGGGTCCTCGACCGGCTGCAGGAACCCGTCACCATCGGCGAGCAGACCTTCTATGTGGGTGGCAGCATCGGGATCAGCAGCTTCCCCGAGGGAGGCCGAGTCGCCGAGGACCTGCTGCAGCAGGCGGATCAGGCGATGTACAGCGCCAAGCAAAGCGGCGGTGACCAGCTGCGGTTCTACAGTGCCGAGCTCAATGCGCAGCGGGCCTGGCGTCAGCGGGCTGAGACGCTGCTGCGCCGGGCGATCGACCGGGAGGAACTGTCAGTCGTCTACCAACCGATCGTCAGTCTGATTGGGGGCCACCCGGTCGGAGCGGAGGCACTGCTGCGCTGGCACAGTGCCGAACTGGGGGTAGTGTCGCCGGAGCGGTTCATCGAGCTGGCGGAAACCACCGGTCAGATCGAGCGCATTGGCGCCTGGGTGATAGAGCAGGCGACCACCGTCGTTCGGAGCTGGCGGTCACCGGGGCCGGAGCCGCTCTGGGTATCGGTGAATCTGTCGCCCCACCAGCTGCGCAGTGCCGCCTTCCCCCAGCAGGTGAAGCAGCAGTTGTGGAGTTCGCGACTGGGTTCGGGGCAGCTGAAGCTGGAGGTGACTGAGCAGCAACTGCTCGAGGATGTCGCCCAGATGTCCGAACACCTGCGCACCCTGGACGAGGAAGGCATCCACCTGGCGATTGATGACTTCGGGACGGGGTATTCCTCGCTGGCCTATCTGCGGCATTTCCCGTTCCGGATTCTGAAGATTGACCGTTCCTTCATCCGGGATGTGCCCTATCACCGCGATGCCTGCGTGCTGGTGCGCACGATTCTGGCGATGGCTGCGGAACTGGACCTGCAGGTGGTGGCCGAGGGGATCGAGACTGAGGACCAGCTGAATTTCCTGCTGCGCTACGGCTGCCGCTACGGCCAGGGCTATCTGTTCAGTCGGCCCCTGGGCCCCACAGACTTCCAAACCTGGCTGAAAAGCTTTGAGGGTGAGCCCCCGCCGAACAACGCGTAGGACCGCACGGTTCTACCTGCGGCGGTCGAACCGGCATCGGCCGCCGGTCGGGGAGGAAACCCCAGCGGTTTGCTGGCGACTGTCCGGACTGTCCGGCAGAGCGTCTGAACCATCTGCTGGACGCTGCCCTGCGGGTTGCCGAGCAGTCGCTGGGGGGCGAAGCCCACGGCGACTGGAACGAACGCTGCCGTCGGCTGGAGCAGGCGGCCTGGGAGCGGCTCTATCCCGGCAACGGCAGCAGCAGTCGTGGGCCCGAGCCCAGTGCCCTGGAGCGGGGCCTGACCACCCGGCTGGCGGAGGAGACCGAACGGAGCCTGTGGCACATGCGACTGGTGGAATCCTTTGTAGCGGTGAGCGGCCGTTACGTCCGGGACAACCCCAGTCAGGAACGCTTCGCGGACACCCTGCTGATTCTCTGGGACACCCTGTGCCGGATCCGGGGTGGGAATCCGGAGCGTCGGCCTCGCATCGGTCCCCGTCGGGCCCAGCTGCGCATCGGTGAACCCCTGGCGGTGACATCCCGTCTGGAGGCCTGGCGTCGGGATCGTCGTAGCGCCGTGGGTGCTCTCACCGCTGATCTGCAGCAGCTGTGGAAGCCGCAGCCTCTGCGCCCAGCGGGTCAGGAGAAGCCTGATGCTGACGCCTGTGAGCTCTACCGAGACCTCCGGGCTGCATTGGAAACAATCTTCAAAGTTTTGAAGATACGCAGCTTTCCTGGTAAAGTGCGTGCATGCGATTGGACATTGCGCCTCTCCACCGACCCGAGACAGTCTCCAGGGCAACTGGAGGTTTTTCCTCCTGTACAGGGATGCCGGTCGTGCAGCTGGAGTGCCGGTAATCCATCGATGCCCTTCAAGCCGAGTTACTTCAAAGCCGATCTGTTCAAGGTGCTGTCGAATCCGATTCGGATTCAGATTCTGGATGCCCTGCGCAGCGGCGAGCGCAACGTCAACGACATTGCCCAGTGGCTGGAGATTGAGCCGTCGTCGCTGTCCCAGCAGTTGTCGATTCTGCGCAGCCGCAACCTGGTGGTGGGTCGCAAGCAGGGGAACTTCGTCTTCTACTCGATCCGGGACCCGGCGATTTTCAAGCTGCTGGATGCCGCGCTCGAGGTCTTCAACAATCACCTGGTCGAGGCGCGTGAGACCCTCGAACAGATTGCGGAGCAGGTCTGAGGCATGAGCGATTCCGGCCGGACCTCCACCCCCGCAGAGACCGTGGCCTTCTTCATCGATGTGCTCAAGCAGGCAGCCTATGCCTGATTCACGGATCCGTTCTGAGGTGGATATCTGATGTCAGTAGCTGTCGGCATGATTGAGACGCTGGGGTTCCCGGCGGTGGTGGAGATGGCGGATGCCATGGTCAAAGCAGCCCAGGTGACCCTGGTCGGCTACGAGAAGATCGGCAGTGGTCGGGTGACGGTGATCGTGCGTGGCAACATCTCCGAAGTGCAGGCAGCGATGTCTGCGGCTCTGAACTCCGTCAAGAAGGTTGAGGGGGGCGAGATTCTCTCCCATCACTGCATTGCCCGACCCCACGAGAACCTGGAGTATGTGCTGCCGATTCGCTACTCCGACGCGGTGATGCAGTTCCGCACCTAGGGTTGCTGCCCGAACCCCTTCAGCGTTTCGGGGA
>CAYZUY010000015.1:0-13162 GCA_964481495.1 uncultured bacterium | reverse complement strand
ACAGGGCTGTGCAGCGCTGGTTTGTGCGCGAGGCCCAGCCGCGGGGGTGGGCGACCTGTCCCAGCTGTGAGCGGATGGCCCTGGCGGTGCTGGCCCATCCCGATTTTCCTGGCCGGTTGGCGTTGCGGGACGCCGCCCTGCGCTTAGTGCAGCTGCGCCAGAGCCCGGTTCAGGTTCTCTCAAGTCCCCAGTGGGGTGGCGGTAGGAGTCTTTCCCTGCAGCCTCACCACCCCCTGGTCGATCCACCTGCAGATGGGCCAGGATCCGGTGTGAAGAGAGCACCGCGATCGCCATGACCCGAGTCTCCGAACTGATGCAGCGGTGGGGCCTGCGCCCCGGTTGGTCGCGTGGTCGCCATGGCGAAGGCTACGTTGCTGCCCAGATGTTGCTACTGCTGCTGCTGGTGGCGGTGCCCCCGGACCGTCTCCTGCAGGTCTGGCTGCCACATCCGGTCGGAGTCGTGGCTGGTGGTGCGGCGATCGCCGCCGGACTGCTGCTGGTGATCGCCGGCAGTCGACGTCTTGGTCGTTACCTCAGCCCCCTTCCCTATCCCAGTCCCGGCAGTCCGCTGGTCGATCAGGGCATCTACGCCTGGATTCGCCATCCCCTCTACAGCGGTCTCGTTCTCGGCGGTCTCGGCCTCAGTCTCTGGCAGGGTAGCCTGCGGCAGCTGCTGCTGGCCCTGGCTCTGTTCCTGGTCCTCGACCGCAAGGCCAGCCTGGAGGAACGTTTTCTCAGCGAAGCCTTCCCGGCATACCCCCGTTACCGGGAGCGCACGGCCAAACTGGTGCCCTTGCTCTATTGAGGTCTGCCGGTATCTCAACCCGCAGGCGGGGCACGGAAGCCAGAATGTGCAGCTGGCCCGTTATCGCTCGACAGACACCGAAAGCGGAGGCAGGAGCCGGCTGCAGGAGGTACCGTGACTGCCGCATAGGGGGCTGACACCGGATAGGGGTGGGTGGCGATGGGAGTCAGCCCTTCCCTGAACCTGCTCCGTAGAAGCCCCTGGTGCAGGGGGCTTAATGCGCCGAGGCCTGGACCTAATGAGGGCTGGGACAATCTTCCGGATTCCTCAAGATACATCCATTCTGACAGTCTCCGAATCATCCACCCCTAGTGGGAGGGGCTCAAACACATGCAGGCCCTGGATTTGAGTGGCAAATTTCATTTAGATTTCCTGATGCTTATTTCGCTCTGTCATGCTCACGCATCAGCCTGAGCAGGTCTGACCTCATGAAGAATCAACACGTTTTAAATTTCACACATTAATATCGTATGCATTACCGAAAGGAAGCCGACCTGCATGTTTACGCTAGAAAAGGCCTCCCAGATTTTTCCTGAAACCCGCTCAGCGGATGTTGTTCCTGCGATAACGGCTCGCTTCCAGCTGCTGAGTGCGGAAGATCAGCTGGCCCTGATCTGGTATGCCTACCTGGAAATGGGCTCCACGATCACGGTTGCGGCACCTGCAGCTGCCCGCATGCAATTTGCGGAGCGCACTCTGAGTGAGATCAGGGCGATGAGCTTTGCTGAGCAAAGTCAGGTGATGTGTGATCTTGCGAATTGCACTGACACACCGATTGGTCGTGCCTACGCCCAGTGGTCGATCAATATCAAGCTGGGGTTCTGGTATCAGCTGGGTGAATGGATGTCTGCCGGAATTGTGGCACCGATTCCCAAGGATTATCAGTTGTCTGCCAATGCGGCTGCGGTACTGAGCTCACTGCGAGACGTCGAGCAGGGGCAGCAGATCACGTTGCTGCGAAACTTTGTGGCGGATATGGGCTACGACCCGGAAAAGGGTGAAGGCCAGCGTGTGACGGAGCCCGTGGTGCCACCGACCCCGGAAGCCATGCGTCAGAAAGTGACCATCGAAGGGGTGGATCACCCGACGGTGACCAGCTACATGGATCTGCTCAACGCCAATGACTTTGACAATCTGATCCAGCTGTTCCTCCCCGATGGAGCGCTGCAGCCCCCATTCCAGAAGCCCATTGTCGGCACGGCTGCCATCCTGCGATTCTTCCGCGAGGATTGCCAGAACCTCAAGCTGCTGCCTGAGCGCGGTCAGGTTGAGCCCACGGAGGATGGATTCACCCAGATCAAGGTCACCGGTAAGGTTCAGACTCCCTGGTTCGGCGCCGGAATCGGCATGAACGTGGCCTGGCGCTTCCTGCTCAGCCCCGCAGGGAAGATCTACTTCGTGGCGATCGACCTGTTGGCTTCTCCGGCAGAGCTTCTCAAGTTCCGTCGTTAAGACGGCTGTGAGCCCTCCGTTCCCCAAGGGCCTGGCGCTCACCGTTGGCCTGGGGCTCGCGTGGCTGGTATCCCTCATCAGCCTGCTGAGCCTGAACATCCACCACCTTTCCGGGTGGTGGATGGCGGTCGGTGTCCTGGTGAGGACCCAGTTGCAGACGGGGCTGTTCATCATCGGCCACGATGCGATGCACGGTGTTCTCTGGCCGGGTCACCCCCGCTGGAACGACCGTCTGGGATCTGCTGTTCTGATTGCCTATGCCGCATTGCCCTACCGGTCGTGCCGTCGGAAGCACCAGCGGCACCACCGGGCACCCGCGACGGACCTGGATCCGGACTTCCCAGCCGATGGCTGCTCCGGTCTGCTGCCCTGGTATCGGCAGTTCATGGCCGGTTACCTCACGGTCCCGCAGATGAGTGGCCTGCTGAGTGTTTGGGCGGTCCTGGCGACTCTCTTCAGCGGCGTCACGCCTACAGCGGCCCTCAATGTGCTGGTGTTCTGCACGTTGCCGCTGCTGTTGAGCTCATGGCAGCTGTTTGTCTTTGGTACCTATCTGCCGCATCGTGGTCAGAGGGCCCCCGGCCAGTGTCCCCATCCGGACAGCCTTGACCTGCCGTCCTGGCTGTCGCTGCTGGCCTGCTTCCACTTCGGCTACCACCGAGAACATCACGACAATCCAGGTCTGGCCTGGTTTGAGCTACCCGCTGCAAAGGAGCGAGCATGCATACCAACGGAGACCTGACCACCCCTGAGGCCTCGACCCTGGCCGAGATCCGACTGATGGAAGAGGCCCTGGAGGAAGGCTGGAACGAGAGCGAGCAGGCGATCGCCCGCTGGGCCTTTGACATGGCCTACCGCCGTGCCATTGCGCAGCTGGTTCTATCAGTACAGACCCGTGCCGTAGCTCTCAGTGAGGCTGAGACAGTCTGGGCGCTGCACGACTTCCTGAGTATTGAACGCCACACCATTGAGGGCCGCTTCGCCTTCCGGTTCAAGGGCATCCTGTTTGTCTTCGCCAGCCTGGTCAAAGACGAGTTTCTGCAGCTGGATGAGCTGGAGGGGCTGGCAGCCGACAAGCTATCGAAGATTGCGGCGATGTCCCGCTTCTGACGGCTGACCGGGACTACGAGGGGTGACACCACCCGACGGACTGGGAACCGTCTGGGTGCTGCTCCTGTGGTAGTCCCTTACAGTGGGGCCATGCCCCCCACCGACCTGCCGCCGCCCGGGTATCTTCAGGCCCTGGGCGATCGCCGCTACCGACGCTCGGCCCTGAAAGTCGCCCTCGTGATCGGCTCCCTGCTGTTCGCCATCAACCACGGCCCGGCCCTGGCCACGGGTGCCATGACCCCCACCCGCTGGTTCTCGGCCCTGCTCACCTTCGCCGTTCCCTACGCCGTCAACGTCCACGGCCGCTGGTCCCAGGGTCGTAAACCGACCCGACCCCACGATAAGGTGCTGAAGTAGCCCGCCCCCGCCCCTGCTTGGCCATCGATACCTGGTTCCCCCTGGCGATCGCCCGGGAAACGCTGCTGCCGCCGGACGACCTGCTGGCGCGCATGCAGCAGCACATCCTCGACTGGCGTGGCGACGTCTTCGCCAACCCCAGCGGCGAAAGCGCCTGGACCGGCGACGTCAACGGCGTGGCCGCCATCCATACTCACCCCGACTTCGCCTGGCTGCGCCAGCAGGTCGAAGCCCAGGTGCTCGGCTTCTGCCAGCAGTTGGGCTTCGACACCGATGCCCTGGAGCTGATGATTCAGCGGGCCTGGCCCATCGTCTCGGAACCCGGCCAGAGCATCGGTGCCCACCACCACCCCAACGCCCACCTGAGCGTCGTCTACTACCTGAGCGGCGACGGCGATCCCGAGGCCGGGTGCCTGCGGATCTTCGACGACCGACCCCGCAACGAACTGGTGCCGGGCATGAGCGTCGGCTACGGCGAGGTGCTGGAAGTCGAGAATCCCTACAACCGCGGCTGGGTCGACTACGCCCCCCACGCCGGTCTGATGCTGATCTTCCCTTCCAGCACCCGCCACGGTGTCACCGAGAACTGCAGCGACGGGCTGCGCCTCTCGGTCAGCTTCGATATCCACATCAGTGCCCGCACCGCCCAGGGCCCGGCCCCGGAATATCTGGCCCCGCCGGTGACCAGCTGGAGCCCCTTCAGCCGCTGAGGCGTCGCCGCCAGTCCCCGTGGTCGAGCCGGGGGCGACCCGCCACCAGCTCCACCCGACCGACGTAGAGCCAGGCCTCGCGGGCGTCGGTGAGCGTCACCCACTGGCGCCGGTAGACGTGGGGGTGTTCTTCCAGACGATCGAGCTGGCGCAGCAGCGGGGCCGGGCAGTGGTAGACCTCGCCCACCAGGGTGCCGTCCGCCGCGATCGCCATCGGATAGGCCCCGAGACTGTAGAGGTCGAACCCCGCCACCCGGGCCTCGCCTGCGTACTCGGCCCCCGCCAGCAGCCGGTGGTTGTACTCGCCCCGGCGCAGACTGCCGTAGACGAACACGGGCACCGGACCGGCGCGGTCGGGGGCCACCCGGCCGTCCTAGCTGACGGAGCGCAGCGGACGGCGGTCGATCACCTGATCGATCAGGCCGTACTCCACCGCTTCCTGGGCCGACATGAAGAAGTCGCGGTCGGTGTCCTCCTCGATGCGGCTCAGGGGCTGACCGGTGTTGTCCGCCAGGATGCCGTTCAGGCGCGACTTGATGAACAGAATCTCGTTGGCCTGGATCTCGATGTCCCGAGCCTGACCCTGGGCGCCGCCGAGGGGCTGGTGGATCATGATCCGCGAGTGGGTGAGGCTCATGCGCTTGCCCTTGGCCCCCGCCGAGAGCAGGAAGGCACCCATGCTGGCCGCCAGACCGACGCAGACCGTCGCCACATCCGGCTTGATGTGGTTCATCGTGTCGTAGATGCCCATGCCGTCGTAGACGGAGCCGCCGGGGGAGTTGATGTAGAGGAAGATGTCCTTCTCGGGGTCCTCGGCTTCCAGAAACAGCAGCTGCGCCACAATCCGGTTGGCACTGTCGGCGGTCACGGGTTCGCCCAGGAAGATGATGCGCTCGCGCAGCAGTCGGGAATAGATGTCAAAGGCGCGCTCGCCGCGGCCGGTCTCTTCGACGACGATGGGGATCATGGGCGAAAAACAGCAGAGCTGGAATGGATTCCCGTTATTCTAGCCACTCGTCTGGACGCCGCCCGGTTTGGCAAAGCGCTTTCCGGTGCGGGAGAATTATTAAGAAGTTTGACTGCTGAACCGGCTGTGAGTAGCATCCCCACCGTCTCCGATTCCAAGCGCCTGTTCTACAGCGCCCACCCCCGCCCGATCAACACCCTCTACCGGCGGGTGGTCGAGGAGCTGCTGGTGGAGATGCACCTGCTCTCGGTGAACGGCAGCTTCCGCTACGACGCGGTCTACGCCCTGGGCGTCGTCACCGTCTTCGACACCTTCATGGCGGGCTACGAACCGACCGCCGACGTCGACTCGATCTTCACCGCCCTCTGCCGCAGCATCCAGACCGAGCCCGAGCAGTTCCGCCGCGACTCCCAGCAGCTGGTGGACGTGGTGCGTCAGAGCGATGCCACTGCCGTGCTCACCAGCCTGACCACCGCCGACGGGCAGGCCCCCCAGCCCCTGCAGCAGATCCTCAGCGACATCGGGGCCCGTCCTGACTTCAAGTACAGCCGTCTGTTCGGCGTCGGCCTGTTCACCCTGCTCGAAACCCTCGATCCCGAGCGGGTCAAGGACGCCGAACAGCTGAAGACCACCGTCGAGCAGATCAGCGGCCACTACCATCTGCCCGCCGACAAGCTGCTCAAGGATCTGGCCCTCTACCGCAGCAACATCGAGAAGATGGCCCAGGCGCGGATCACCATGGAGGAGGCGATCGCCGCCGAGCGCAAGAAGCGCGACCAGCGCGAGCAGGAGAAGGCCGCCGCCACCGGCAGCACCGAGCCCGCCGCCGAAGCCGCCGCCCCCAGCGATCCTGCCTGACGCCCTCAGGGGCGCAGCTGCAGCGTGAAGGCAGTGCGCCCCTGCGCCGGAGCTTCGGTGGTCAGCAGCAGTCGGTCGAAGGGTCGCAGCAGCGTCTGCAGCTGGGGTGGGCCCTGGAGCAGGCGCTGGCGGGTTAATGCCCGCAGGCTCAGGTAGAGCCCGCTGCGGTCCGGGGTGGGCAGGTCGGTGCTCCAGGCCGGAGTCTGCCCGGGCGTCGCGGCGTTCAGTGGTGCACCTACTGCCAGGTAGGCCACCCCCGCACTGAGCCAGCCCCGACTGGCCAGGGGGCGGCCCTGGGCATCAAGCCACAGGACCTGATTGCCCTCCCGCCGGGTGCGCACTCGGGCCCGCTCCTCAATCCGCTGCCAGGCCTGCTCAAGACCAGCACGGTCGCTGGCCTGGGCGATCGCCACCAGCGTCGCCCGGAAGCCCTGGCGGGGTCGGCCATCGAGCGTGGGCAGCAGGGCAATCGCCCAACTGCCCCGGAAGCGGGGCAGCCAGCTGCGCTCCCAGTCCTGACCGGTCAGCCGCCGGAAGTCCTCGGGCAGAGTGCCCAACAGCGGCAGCAGCAGCCCGATGCCCTGGCGGGCCTGCAGCCACTGCTGCTGCAGATTCGGGCCCTGCCACCAGATCCAGGGTGAGGTCGGCAGCCAGGGGGCCAGGGGTTCCGGGGGCAGTCCCGGGGCCGCTACGGCGGTCGTTCCCCGCTCACGCCCGCTCACCCAGCTCCGACCGCGCCATTCCAGATCCCCCCGGGCATTCGGCCCCAGAGAGCCACAGACTCCCACCGCCAGGGGGGGCAGGGGCATGGCGTAGCCCTGGGCAGCCGCCGCTTCGTTCAATGCCGGCCAGTTGAGGTAGAGGCGATCGCCCAGCGCTCCGGCATCGCCACAGGCCTGCCGGTACTGGGGATTACTGACCAGCGCCTCACGACCCTGGTAGGCCTCCAGCAGTGGCCGCAGACTGCTCTCCCGGCTGCCCAGCAGCAGAAAGCGATTACCCAGCAGCGCCAGGGAGGCCCGTCCCTGCAGCCGTCCCAGCCGCGATTGACCGGCCCGGGCCGTTTCGCGCCAGAGTCCCTGGCGCTGCCACTGCTCCAGCTGATCGGTCCAGACGGCCGCAGACCCCAGGGGCAGCACCAGCACCGTCTCCACCGGCGCCTGCAGGGTCCCGGGGCTGCGCAGCCAGATCAGCTGGGCCCGCTGCTCGGGCCGGGGCGTGAACAGGGATTGCTGCACCGTCGTATCCAACTGGCCCAGCCAGGGCA
Source organism: uncultured bacterium (assembly GCA_964481495.1). GTDB lineage: Bacteria > Cyanobacteriota > Cyanobacteriia > Synechococcales > Synechococcaceae > CAWUMD01. The sequence goes on along the minus strand of CAYZUY010000015.1, from coordinate 5,636 downwards.
TCTGGCCGAGCAGCTCCTTGCGCAGGCCCTGACGGCGGGGCTGCAGGTCCAGGGCGGCGATCGCCGCCGCCGGAATCAGCGCCTCGGCCGTGGCGGCACTGCCCTGCTCCGGCAGCGTCCGACGCAGCAGGCTGAGGCCGCCCAGTCCCGCCAGCGCCAGCAGCACCCCGCCCCCAATCCACCAGCGGCGGCGCCGGGGCAGCCGGGACAGCAGTTTTTCAGACCAGGGCACGGGCAGCGGGGGTCTCAATGGGCCGGTAAAGCGTATCACGCTGTACCGGAATGCGCCCCCGGGCGGCGATCGCATCCCGCAGCGCCCCGACACTCTGGCAGGTGCCGCCCCGGGCTCCCGCCATCGAGGTGATGTGCTCCTCCATCAGCGTGCCGCCGATGTCGTTGCAGCCCCAGTCGAGGGCCTCGGCCGCCACCGGCAGGCCCAGCTTCACCCAGCTGGGCTGGTGGTTGGGAATCAGCGCCCCCAGGTAGAGGCGGGCGATCGCCTGCAGCCGCAGCGCCTCTGCCGGGTCCGGCTGGTCCCGACGCACCCGGGCCCGCAGGGGAGCCGGGGCCATTGCCCCCACAAAAGGCAGCAGCACGAACTCGGTGATTCCGGCCGGGCAGTCCCGGGCCGCCTGCTGCAGCTGCCGCAGCTGATCGAGGTGGGCGATGCGCTGGGCGGGCGTTTCCAGATGGCCGCTGAGCAGCGTGCTGGTGGTGGGCAGGCCGAGGGCATGGGCCTGATGGACGATGGTGCGCCAGGTGGCGCTGTCGATTTTCTCGGGGCAGAGAATGCGGCGCAGGTCGTCGTCGAGCACCTCCGCCGCCGTGCCCGGCAGGGAACCGACCCCGGCCCGCTGCAGTTCCCGCAGCACCGTAACGAACTCAAGGTTGTCCTCCCGGGCGATGAACTGCACCTCCTGGGGCGAGAAGGCATGCAGGTGCAGCTGGGGCTCGGCCCGCTTCAGGGCGTCCACCAGTGCCAGATAGAAGTCGAGGCTGCGCCCCCGCACCTTGGCTGCCGGGTCCAGCCCGCCCTGAAGGCAGAGTTCCGTCGCCCCCGCTGCCGCAGCCTCCCGGGCTTTGGCCACCAGATCGTCGGTGCTGTGGCGGAAGGCACCGGGCTGGTCCGCATCCCGGCGGAAGGCACAGAAGCTGCAGTGCTGTTCGCAGATGTTGGTGAAATTCAGGTTGCGGTTAACCACGTAGCTGACGCGATCGCCCACCCATTGGCGTCGCAGCTGATCCGCCGCCTGCCGCACCGGCTCGAACTCGGTCGCAGGCACCGTCGCCAGCTGCAGTCCTTCTTCGGGAGTGGGGAGATGCCCCGCCAGAATGCGATCGAGCAGAACCGTCAGGGCCGTCACGGCGGTCTCCCGGGAGCCAACAGCCCCATTATCCGCAGCGCTTCCGAGCCGGATCCGTTCACCGACCGGGCCCGACTATCGGCACAATGGAGGTCTGTGAAGTTTTCTTGCGACGGAGCAGGACGTGGCGGACTCCAACAAGCCCTGGCTGACGATGCTCAGCCGTCCTCCGGTGCGCTGGGGGCTGGGCCTCGGCCTGGCGCTGGTGGCCGGGTTCGGCCTCGGTCAGCTCGGCCGTCGCCCGGCCGCACCGGAGCTGGCCCCCAGCGTCCGCGCGGCGGCCCCGAAACCGCAGCCGCAGCTGGTCGGAGCCCTCGGTCGCCTGGAGCCGGGTGGCGAGGTGGTGAAGCTGGCCATGCCGCAGGAAGGGTTTGCCCCGGGCCTGCTCTCGGAAGTGCGGGTGCGCGAAGGGCAGCGGGTGCGGGCCGGGGAGGTCCTGGCCCTGCTGGATAACCGCGATGACCTCCAGGCCCAGCTGGATGCGGCCCGCTCCGCCGTAGCGATCGCCCAGGCCCAGCTGCGGCTGGTGGAAGCCGGGCCCAAGCGCGGCGAAGTGGCGGCCCAGCAGCAGCAGATCCGCAAGCTGACCTCGGAGCTGGCGATCGCCACCACCGAGTACCGCCGCAACCAGGCTCTGTTCGGCCAGGGGGCGGTGTCCGCCACTCAGCTCGACAGCAAACGGCTGGAGGTGGAGCGGCTGCGGGGTGAACTGGAAGTGGCCCGCGCCACCCTGAACAAGGTCGAGGAAATCCGCCCCGAGGACCTGCAGCTGGCCCGGGCCCAGCTGGCCCAGGCCCAGGCCCAGGAACGCAAGGCCGCTGCCGCCCTGCTCAACAGTGAAATCCGCGCTCCCTTCGCTGGGCAGGTGCTGAAGATCCACACCCGCCCCGGCGAGACCCAGAGCAAGGACGGCGTGCTGGAGCTGGCCCGCACCCAGGACATGGAGGTGGTGGCCGAGGTCTACGAAACCGATGTCGGCCGCATCCGGGTCGGCCAGCCGGTGACCGTCACCGCCGAGAACGGCGGCTTCAGCGGCACGCTCCAGGGTCGGGTCAGCCGCATCGGCGGCAAGATCGGCAAGAAGGATGTGCTCAGCACCGATCCCACCGCCGACGTCGACGCCCGGGTGGTGGAGGTGCACATCGAACTCGCTCCCCGCGATCGCCAGCGGGTGGCCAATCTGACCAATCTGCAGGTGATGGTGCGCATCAATGCCGCTGCCAATCCGGCTTCCTGAGCCCCTCAAGGGACTGCAGCGCATCCCCCTGGCCTGGCTGCAGCTGACCCGCCAGCCGGTGCGTCTGGCGGTGGCCCTGGCCGGTATCGGCTTCGCGGCCCTGCTGATGTTCATTCAGCTGGGCTTCCGGGACGGGCTGTTCGAGAGCAGTGTGACCATGCACAAGGCCCTCAACACCGATCTGGTGCTGATCAGTCCGCAATCGACCGCCTCGATTGCCATGAAGACCTTCCCGCTGCGGCGGCTCTACCAGGCCCTGGCCTTCCCGGAGGTCGAGTCCGTCAGCGCCCTGCACCTCAACTTCGTCAACTGGAAGAACCCGGTTACCCGCCAGCCCCGCTCGATCATGGTGCTGGGCTTCGACCCCAAGGACGCGGTACTGCGGCTGCCCGGCCTGACGGATAACCTGAGGCTGCTGCAGCTGCCCGATCAGGTGCTGTTCGACGAGAAATCCCGGGAGGAATTCGGGCCGGTCGCCGCTCAGTTCAAGCAAGGCAAAAGCGTGGAGACCGAGGTCGGAAGCCGTCGCGTCACCGTTGGCGGCCTGTTCGCCATGGGGGCAACCTTCGGGGCCGACGGCAACCTGATCACCGGCGACCAGAACTACCTGCGCCTGTTTCCCCAGGCCACAAAGGGGGAAGCCGAAGTCGGCCTGATCCGGGTGAAGCCGGGAACCGACATTCCGGCTCTGGTGACGGCGATGCGTCAGGCCCTGCCCGAGGACGTGCGCGTGCTCACCAAGGCCGGGTTCATGGACTTCGAGCGCAACTACTGGGCCACCAGCACCGCCATCGGCTTCATCTTCAGCCTCGGGGCAGTGATGGGCTTCGTGGTCGGCGGGGTGATCGTCTATCAGATTCTCTACAGCGATGTCTCCGACCATCTGGCGGAGTACGCCACCCTCAAGGCCATGGGCTACAGCGATCGCTACCTGCTGACGGTGGTCTTCCAGGAGGCGATCATCCTGGCGGTGCTGGGCTATATTCCCGGCTTCCTGCTCACCCTCGGCCTCTACGACCTGACCCGCAACGCCACCGCCATTCCGGTGTTCATGACCGGTGCCCGGGCGACGCTGATCTTCAATCTCACCCTGGTGATGTGCTTCATCTCCGGAGCGATCGCCGTCCGGCGGCTGTCCGCCGCCGACCCTGCCGACGTCTTCTGAGGCAGGGTCAGCGGCCCGGCCTCAGGCCTCCTCGCGCATCCCGATCGGCGACACCCCCGACTGGGCAATGGAGGAGCGCAGGCTGGCCCAGGTGTCCAGGCGTCCCTGCTCCAGCTTCTCCAGACGTTCCGCCTGCTCCTGCAGCCGCTCCTCCAGCCGCCGGGAACGGCTGAGCAGCTGACGCACCGTAGCGGGCAGCGCTTCCAGTTCGTAAACGAAACCATCCACTTCAACCCAGGTTGGAGCCTCATCCATCCCGTCCGGCGGACTCTGGTCGTTGCTCTTCAAGCCTTCTGCCTCCATCAGCATCACCACCTCACCAGCTTGGCAGAGGGCTACTGACGTTCAAGTGTTACCAAAGCTTGATTTGATGCCGGTCCGGGATTGATTTTCAGACCTTTTTCCGATCGTGAAGCGAGTTGTCTGCGAAAGTACCCAGATTGAGCAGTAAGACAGCCCCCAAGTCAGCAGTCGCACGGCGATCGCCATCGTTCCACGGACAGGCATAGCCATCTCTGCCCGTGGAACGATGCCTGGCAGCCATCAGCCTCGGAGACAGCTGGATTTTCATCCATCAGAACCGCTGGGTGATCGGCATCATGGCGCGGGAAAACCCCGTCCTGCCAGGGCGGGGATGCGCGGTCCGTTTCTCCGGCGACCCACCCCATGGGCTTATCTGATGGCAACGAACATCTCCGCCTTGAGGGTGGAGAAGAAGCTCTCGCTGACCGCGTTGTCCCAGCAGTTGCCCTTGCGCGACATGCCGCTATGGGGCCGGTCGGGAGCCTGCGTCTGCCGGAAGTTGCAGGAATGCCAGCAGCGCCCGGCGCATCAGTTCCGACTTGCTGAGCTGGCGCACCTGTGCCTGCTCTGACAACTGGGCAGCCAGGGCATCCGGAAGCTTGAGGGAAATGACAGCCACAGCGGTTGTTCAGACAGATGGCAATCCTGTTTTAATACGCTTCTGCCAGGAGGTATGAACGTCAGCCAGGAGGTCAGCCGCATGTCGCACCCCATCGCCGGCTGCGAGGTCGCCCAGGACCCGGGGTCCGTGTCAGTCGGACCAGCCGCAACGTTGCTGCTTCTCGTGAAAGTTCTCTGCGGGGAGAGGGCTGGGGACTAAGATGATGTCAGTGACTTCATGGAGAAGTCGGCGATGATTCAGGTGACAGCCCGGTTACCGGATGAACTGGGAGCGGAACTGGATACGGCAGCGGAGCAACTGCATCGCTCCCGGGCCGAGATCATCCGCCAGGCGATCGAGTACTACCTCGATGATCTGGAGGATTTGCAGCGCGGCGTCGCGGCTCTGAAGGACCCGGCAGACCCGGTCCTGGATTGGTCCGAGGTGCGCGATGCGTTGCTCGCTGCAGATTAAGCGCACCGCGGCGAAGGAGCTGGGGGCGATTCCCAAACCGGATCGGCTACGGCTAATTGCGGCCATTGATCGGCTGCGTGAAACGCCTGCGGCTGGCTCAGCTCTGAAAGGGGAGTTCGAAGGTCTGCGGCGGCTGCGGGTTGGCCGTTACCGAGTGGTCTATGAGTGGCGGCAGAGCGAACTGGTCGTGCTGGTGGTTCGGGTGGGTCACCGTCGAGAGGTTTATCGCTGACCCGTCAACGCCCCAAGCTCAGCACGGAGGAGCTGCAGCAACACATTCGGCAGTGGTCAGAGCCGCAGTTGGAGGCGCTGGGGTCGAGGATTTTTGAGATTGAGGGGCTGGAGCAACTGGAGCGGTTGGTGGCGGAGTGTTAATGGTTCCCAGTAGGGCTCGGTGGAGGGCAAGGGGGTGCCTTGCAGAACCATGCCGGTGTAGGGAGGTGGTGGCACCTCCCTACAACCCAACCAGTCAGGGGCTGGTCGCCCCCGACA
>CAYZUY010000014.1:17065-23274 GCA_964481495.1 uncultured bacterium | reverse complement strand
CCGCCACCCAGGGCGTGGGCTTCTTCACCTGGGAGCCGGATCACCTGGAGGAGGTGCCGGATCGACGACCCCAACCCCAGGCGGTCGCCAGCCGCGGACGGCGGCACTGACGCACCCGGACCGACCCGGCGGCCGCAACCGGGTCGGTCTCGCTTCGGACGGACGCAGCGGCAGCAGTCGTGCTAAGGGTTGTGCAGCCTGACTGGGATCGAACCATGGCATTGCTGCTGGCCGGTGACATCGGCGGAACCCACACCCTGCTGCAGCTGTTCCGGCGCCAGGGCAAACAGAGTACCGTGATTGCGGAGCTCACCTATCGCAGCGGCGACTACCCCGGCCTCACCCCGATGGTGCAGGCCTTCCTGGCGGAGGTGGGGGAGGGCGATCGCCTCCAGGGGGCAGCCTTCGGCGTTGCCGGACCGGTGGTGGGAGGCCATGCCCAACTCACCAATCTGGGCTGGCACCTGACCGTGGAGCAACTGGCCTGGGATCTCGGCGTGCCCCTGGTGCGGCTGATGAACGATTTCGTCGCCGTCGGCTGGGGGGTGAATCTGCTCCAGCCCGAGCAGATGGTGGTGCTTCAGGATGTGCCGGATGATCCCTTTGCTCCCAGCGCGATCATCGGCGCCGGGACGGGGCTGGGGGAATGCTTCTGCGTCCCGGGCGATCGCGGCCCCACCATCGTCGCCAGCGAGGGGGCTCACGCCGACTTCGCCCCCCGCAACGAACAGGAATGGGAACTGCTGCGCTTCCTGCAGCGCCACTACGCCACCGACCACGTCTCGGTGGAGCGGGTCGTTTCGGGCCAGGGCATCGGCGCCCTCTACCGCTTCCTGGCCGAGCAGCAGCCGGAACAGGTGACCCCGACCCTGCAGGCAGCCCTGGATGGGGAGGGCGATCTGGCCGCCGCCGTCTCCACCGCAGCCCTGGAACAGCAGGACCCCCTGGCCCGGGCAGCGATGGAACTGTTTGTCGACGCCTATGCTGCCGAGGCCGGGAATATGGCCCTGAAGCTGCTGCCCTACGGCGGCATCTGGATTGCCGGGGGAATCGCCCCGAAGATCCTGCCGCTGCTCCAGTCCGAGCGATTCCTCGAGGTGTTCCGCGCCAAGGGGCGTCTCAGCCGGATGATGCCCTGGTTCCCGATCCGGGTGGTACTGGAGCCCCGGGTCGGCCTGCTGGGCGCCGCCCGGGCCGCCGCCAGCTGCTTCTAGAACAACTCTATAATTCACTGGTTATCTGGTGTGCAGCATGGATGCCGTCTCCTTCAAGCAGGCCCTGGCGGCCGGTGAAACCCAGTTTCCGGGACTGGTGCTGCGGGAGGCGGATCTGGTGCGGACCACCCTGCGGGGCCTCAACCTGCGGGGTGCCGATCTGCGGCAGGTGCGGCTGGGCTTCTGCGATGCCCGGGAGCTCGACCTCGAAGGCGCGGACCTGAGCGAGGCGGTGCTCTGGGGGGCCAACCTCGAAGGGGCCAATCTGCGTCACTGCCAGCTGCGCGAGGCCGACCTGGGAGGAGCCCTGCTGATCGGGGCCTCCCTGGTCGGGGCCCGGGGGCTGCGGGTCGGCTTTCGGGGCGCCCGCCTGGACGGGGCAGATCTCTCCGGAGCCTCGCTGTTGGAGGCCGATTTCCAGCCCGGTTCGGATGGTCTCACCAGTCTGCGTCAGGTCCGGGCCGACGGAGCGGACCTCAGCTACGCCCAGTTCCAGGGGGCGGACCTCAGCGACGCCCACTTCCGGCACAGCCGTCTCTGCCGGGCCCAGCTGGTGCCCAGTTTCCCCAGCGAACACCCCACCTGCCTGGAGGGCACCCGCTTCGAGACCTGCGACCTCAGCTTTGCAGACTTCAGCGGCGCCCACCCCGAGCAGGCCCGTCTACAGGACTGCGATCGCTACGGCTGCCAGGGGCTGGACTGACGCGGGCAGAATCACCCAATTGCATTACCATTCAATCAAGTGGAGTTGTTTTACCATGACTGTCTCCGACCCCTGCCAGCTCTCCCAGCTCTCTCCCCAGGCTCTGGCCCGGATTGCCGACTATTTCAAGGCCCTGGGCGAGACCAGTCGGCTGCAGATTCTCGCGGCGCTGCAGGGGCAGGCACTGAACGTCACGGAGATCATGCAGGCCACCGGCCTCAGTCAGGCCAATGCCTCCAAGCACCTGAAGTCCCTCACCCAGCTGGGGATGGTGAACCGCCGTCAGGAGGGGGTCTGCGTCTACTACAGTGTGGCGGAGCCGGTTCTGTTCGGCATCTGCGGGGAGATCAGCTGCCTGATTGCCCGTCAGATGGAGCAGCAGCGGCGGGAAATCGCCGAACTGGCCCAACTGACTCAACGATGATCCCCACCCTGAGCAACCCCGTCACCCGTGCCCCGGATCTGACCCTGCGACGCCTCAAGGCGATCGGGGAGCCGCTGCGCTGGCGGGTACTGGAACTGCTCACCGGCGGCGAGCTCTGCGTCTGCGACCTCAGCGATCGCCTGCAGGTGGCCCAGCCCAAGCTCTCCTTCCACCTCAAGGTGCTGCGGGAGGCGGAGCTGATCGACGTCCGCCATGACCACCGCTGGGCCTTCTACCGCCTGCGCCCTGACGCCTTCGCGGAGCTACAGAGCCAGCTCCAGCCCTTCACTACCCCGGACGGTCGCCCCGGCGGGACGGTCGCCTCACGCTGCTGCTAGCCCTCAAGCAGACTGCGCAGCATCCAGGCGTTCTTCTCATGGATCTGCATCCGCTGGGTGAGCAGATCCGCCGTGGGTTCGTCGTGGGCCGCATCCACGACCGGGAACAGCGATCGCGCCGTGCGCACCACCGCTTCCTGGCCGAGCACCAGCTGCCGAATCATCTCCGGGGCGCTGACACCGTCCTCGGCCTCCTCGATCGAGGTGAGGGCCGCATAGGCCCGGTAGGAACCGGGGGCCGGATAGCCGAGGGAGCGGATGCGCTCGGCGATCAGGTCCACCGCCAGGGCCAGTTCGGTGTACTGGGCCTCGAACAGCAGGTGCAGGGTCTGAAACATCGGGCCGGTGACGTTCCAGTGGAAGTTGTGGGTCTTCAGGTAGAGGGTGTAGGAATCCGCCAGCAGGCGACTGAGGCCCTCGGCGATCGCCTGGCGCTGCTCGACGGAGATGCCCAGATCGATGGGGGGCGGGCTGACGGGAGATTTGGCGTTCATGGGAGCCTCCTCGAAATGCCGGTCTTGACTCGATTGAAGCAGCTGTAATCGTCTCTGGAATGATTCCAGCTAAAGACTTAATCTGCTGCAATCTCCAGCTGGCGACGGACCTCCTCCAGGGGCAGTGCGAAGAAGCGATCCCAGCGCTGGGCGTAGAGCAGGTGCGGCGATCGCCGACCCCGACCGTAGGCCTTGCTGACCGCATCCAGCAGTCCTGCCGCTTCCTGTGGGGTGGCCACGGCGGAGCGCAGAATCGCCGAGCAGACCACGATCAGGCTGAAGGCGTTGGGCATCTGCCCCGCCAGGAAGGCCTGCAGCGCCACTTCCCCCCGGCCATCGGTGCCGATGTTGGCCGCCAGGTGATGGAAGTCGTGGGTGGTGCGCCAGAGGTAGGTGAAATAGGTGAGGTCGTCGGTCACCTCGACGGGGGCGAGGCTGATCACGTAGTTGGGGTCGAAACCGGTGCTGACCATGTAATCGGCATAGATGCGACCGAAGCTGCCTTCGGGCAGCTGCTGCATCGCCGCCAGATCAATGGCGGGCAGGGTCCAGCGCTCATCGAACAGGGCAGCAGCCTCGGGGATAGTGCGCAGGGCCGCAACGGTCATCGGCCCGGCGGCATTGGCGTTGACCGCATCTTCCGCCTCGAACAGCCGCACGGTGCCGCTCATCACGTCCTGATCGAGTTCGAACAGGTGCTGAATCGCCTCGAAGGCCTGCTGACGTTTCTGGCGATCGGTGTCGATATCGGTCATGGGGATGCTCCTGGCGATCGCTCCCCAGTCTGCCCCGGGGGTCGGGGCCCGGCAAGCCCGTGAGGCGGGGAAACCGGGTTCGGGGGACCGACCCTCGGCAGGGAATCCTGGCCCGTTTCCCGCTGCAGATTGTCGAGGGCGAGGTTGGTGGTGGTGATCGCCTCATAGAGCCCGGCCTGGGCCGCCGTCAGATCCCGCCGGGCCAGCATCAGTTCCAGGTAGTCCGAGACGTTGGCCCGATAGCGCAACTGGGCATCGCGATAGGCCCGCTCATTGGCCTTGAGGGCCGCCTCTGCGGCTGACACCGACGCCTGCTGGGCCTGCAGCTGGTGCCAGTTGTCGGTGACATCCTGGGTGATCTGCCGCCGCGCCTGGGTCAGATCGGCACTCAGGCCTCGGCTGCGGGCCCGAGCCCCGTCCGCCAGGGAAGCGGCCATGCCGCCGTCGTAGAGGGGCTGACGCACCAGCAGCAGCGCCCCGGCGTCGTAGAACGATCCGCTGGCCTGCCCCCCCGCACTGCTTCCGAGGGTGACCGCCCCCAGGGGAGTGCCGGTGGTGCCGCTCTGGCCCGCGGTCCCGGTGATCAGGCCGCCGGTGATGCCACCCCCGGCCAGCACCTGCACCGACGGGTAGAGGGTGGCGATCGCCGCCTCAGCCTGCCGGTCCTGGGACTGCTGCAGCCGCTCCAGGGTCTGCAGCAGCGGCCGCTCCTCCAGAGCCAGGGCCAGGGTCCGCTCCAGCGGGTAGGGCCAGGGGCCTGCCGCCCGGATCGGGTCCGCCGCCCGCAGCCGATCCGTAGGGGTGAGGGCCAGCAGGTTCACCAGTCGGGCCTGGGCCGCGTCGCGACCCACCTGGGCGCGCACCAGTCCCTGACGGTCATTGGCCTGCATCGCTTCGGTGCGCAGCAGATCGAGGCGGGCCACCAGCCCCCTGGCGAGCATCCGGCTGACGTTCTCCCGCAACCGGGTGGAGGCGGCCAGGGCATCCTCCCAGACCGGGATCAGCGCCTCGCTCAGCTGCAGCTGCCGGTAGGCTGCCGTGGCAGCGAAGCGCACCTGCCGCTCCTGCTCGGCCAGAGCCGCCCGGTTGCTGTCGCGCAGCAGTTCCACCGCCGACTGCCGGGAAGCCCGGCCGAAATCCACCAGGTCGTAGCGGAGGGCGAGACCGACGTTACCCAGGAGGTTCTGGGCATCGAAGCCGCCGCTGCCCGTGTTGCTCAGATAGGTGCTGAACAGGTTCAGACCGCCCACCACCGCCAGCGTGCCGCCCACGGCGGTGTAGCCGGCGATGCCCAGCAGGTCCACCTTGGGCAGGTAGCTGGAGCCGACCACCCGCACATCGGCATCGGCCTGATCCACCGCCGCCCGTAGCTTCTCCAGGCCGGGTGCGACGGCGATCGCCCGCTCCACCGTCTCGGTCAGAGTGAGGGCGCGGGCGGGGGCAGCCACCGGCACGGCGGCCGTGGGAGTCGGGCGCAGCGCCTCGACCGGTGGGGGGGCAGCGCGGGCTGCGGGCGCGATTGTCCACCCCAGCAGCAGAGCCAGCCCCAGGGCCAGCCCGGCCCGGCCCTCGGAAGCATCAACGGACAGTGACCGAGCGGGCATAGCGGCAATGACAAAGGTGACCGGTAATTCCCGGGCAGGAATTTCCCTCATCGAGATAATAATTGCCAGCGACGGATCTCACTGTGGGTATCGCCTATCGCCTCTGGTGCGCCACGCCGATGCTGGTCGTCACCGGCCTGAGCCTGTACTGGTGCACCCTGCCGACCGTACCGGTGGTCGTGCGCGGCTCCTCGCTGCTGACGATTCCCTTCGAGCGTCAGGGCTTCTACAGCCGCGCGGCCGGCACGGTCGCCTCGGTGCGGGTGAAGGTGGGCGATCGCGTCCGGCGCAATCAGGTCCTGGCCACCCTCGACCAGACGCTCCAGGGCAGTGGCCCCGGCCAACCCCTCGATCCCCGCACGCTGGTCAGTCAGCAGCGGGCCATCGATGAACAGATCGCAGCGATCCAGACCCGCATTCGGGAACTTCAGACCACCAACCAGCCGGTGAAGCAGCAGATGGAAGCCCTCGACGACCTGCGCCGGGAGGATGTGGTGGCCCGCTACAGCCCGCTCTGGGTCGGGGCTCAGGACCTCTACCTGCGCAACCGGGCGGACATCGTCACCCTGCGCAGTCAGATTTCCCAGTTGCAGGCAACCCGGGCTGGCCTGCAGGGGGCCCGTCAGGCTCTCAACGTCTACAGCCCGGTGGAGGGCGAGGTGCTCGACCTGAGCATC
>CAYZUY010000014.1:4462-17055 GCA_964481495.1 uncultured bacterium | reverse complement strand
TGCCTCGCCGCCACTATCGTCCCCCGCGTCCTCCTGGTCTTCCTCACCACCCAGAACGCCAGCCTGCTGCGACCGGGCCAGGACCTGGAGATCGAGCCGCAGTTCCTCAGCGACGACAGCTTCGGCAGCGGCACCGGCGATCGCTTCGGCGGCATCGTCGCCCGGGTGGAGCGCATCTCCCCCACCACCCTGACCGCCGAGGACCTGACCGCCCTGGTCGGTTCGGCGGATCTGGCGGCCAGTCTGATCACCCAGGCTCGCCAGGAAGCCTACGGCAACGACCTCGAGCAGCTGAGCGGCAAGCTCACCACCCCGGTGGTGATGGCCGACGTGCGCCTGGATACTGCTGCCACCCCCAGCGGACTGCGCTGGAGCCGGGGCAGTGGCCCGGCCTTCCGGCTGGCCGAGGGCAGCCTCGGCACCGCCAGTGCCGAGGTGGAACGGCGCTCGGTCTTCAGCTACCTGCGTCCGTTCCTCAACTGGCTGACCGGATTCACCGCTCCCCATGACTGATGCACCCGCCCGACCGTTACGCCTGCGCCGCCTGCTGCGTCCCTGGCTGCAGCCCTGGCCCTGGATTTCCCTGGGGTTGCTCTGGCTGGCCAGCCGCACCGAAGCGCCCCGATTCTGGTTCTGGCTGGCCCTGCTGGGGCTCAGCCTGCTGGTCGGCCTGATCCAGAGCCAGCATGCCGCCCGCCGCTAGGATGATGCCGCCCCACGGCTGGCGGCTGGTGCTGACCATCGGGCTGGCGGCGGCGATCGCCCATGCGCTCTGTCAGACCCTGGGCTACGGCAGTTCGCCCACCGCCTACGGCGTGGTGATCGCCTGTCTGGTCGTGCGCCCGGACTTCCGCAACTGGCCCCTACCGATCTACCCAGTGCTGGTGATCCTGATGGGGATCAGTCTGATGATCGGCGTGACGGTGCTGGGCCTGTTCGGGGCCGCCAGTGGCGATGTCTGGCTGTTTGCGATCACCACCACCGTGGCCCAGCTGTTCGGACTGCTATTGCCGGGGAAACTGGCGATGCTGCAGAACATTCCGCCGGTGGCGGCGGTGCTGCCGTTGCTGAGCAACACCACCGACCTGAGCACCATAGGTCAGGAGCTGGTGGCCATCAGCCTGGGCCTGGTCGTCGGCACGCTGGTACAGCGGGGGCTGGCGCCGGTCCTACCCCCGGAGTCCGAACCGGAAGCAGCGGCGATCGCCCCACCGCCCCTGGCGGAGCGCCTGCTCAATCCTCGCTTCTGGCGCAAGCTGCTGGTGGCGGTGCTGGCCCTGGCCATCGGCGAGGGGCTGGGAACCGCAACCCCCAAGTACCTCTACTTCGGGGTGGTGCTGCTGCTCAACGACACCGTCGGAGCGACCATCAGTCGCTGCCGCGATCGGGTGATCGGTGTCTCCATCGGGGTGCTGATGCCCTGGCTGGTGTTCAATACCTTCGACCTGTCGGTGGTCTCGCTGGGGCTGGCCATGGCCGGAACCACCGCCCTCTGCAGCCTGCTCGGCCAGCAGACTCACCTGCGCACCGCCCTGATTTCCAGCGGCGTCACCTTCGCAGGCTACGGCCCGCTACTCAACTGGTACATTCCCAACCGCTGGCTGGACTACAGCCTCGGTAGTGCCCTGGCCCTACTCACCAGTCTGGTGCTGGCCCCGGACTGGGCCCTGCCCCGGCTGCTGGCGCACGTCCGGCAACTGCGTGCCGCTCTGCGACTCCCCATCGAACCGGACAGCCTGGAAGCCCAGTGGCGCCACCTGCAGGCGATCGCCTCCGACGCCCGCGAGGAAGCCCGCTGGCTGGGCCGCCGTCGCCAACTGCAGCGCCTGCTCAGCCGCCTGGAGCAACGCCGACAGCAGGCGAAGCAACCACCCCTCTGAATGACCGCGCCACCCTTCCCTGCACCTTCGCAACAGTTGTTGCGATTATTTCGAATAACTGCCTACACTCAAGCTGGGTACGAACCAGGAGAACGCCCTATGGGCTCTGCTACGGAAGGGATGCAGATTCCCAGCGAAACCGAGATGCAGCTTTCCCGGGCCAGCAGTCAGTTCCTGGCTAGTCATCTGCCGCTGCGCACCGGCGCCTGTCGGCTGCGACTGGTGAGCGACGATATCCCCGGCGAGGAGATCGAAATCCCTGCCAGTGCCCTTCATCTGCTCATCGACGTCCTGGCCCAGATGGCCCAGGGCAATGCCGTGACGCTGATGCCCATCCAGGCAGAACTCACTACCCAGGAAGCCGCCGATCTGCTTCAGGTCTCCCGACCGCATCTGGTCAAACTGCTCGAAACCGGACAGATCCCGTTTCATCGGGTCGGACGCCATCGTCGGGTCCGGCTTCAGGAGCTGATGGCCTACAAACAGCAGATTGACACCGCCCGCAGTCAGGTCCTCGACGAGCTGGTCGCCCAGGCGGAAACCTTGGGCATGGGCTACTGATGCCATTCTTCTTTCGGCCAGGGACGGTCATCCTGGACGCCTGCGTCCTCTACCCGGCCCCCCTACGGGATCTGCTGATGCAGCTGGCCCTGGGCGATCTCTTTCGGGCACGCTGGACGGAGCAGATTCACCGGGAGTGGATCCGGAGTGTTCTGAAGAACAATCCCCATCTGCAGCCCAAGCAGTTGGAGCGCACCCGGGAGCTGATGAACCAGCATGTTCGGGACTGTCTGGTGACTGACTACGAAACTCTGATTCCCGCCCTGAGCCTGCCGGACCCGGATGACCGGCACGTGCTGGCTGCCGCTATCCACTGCGGAGCAGGGCTGATCATCACCTTCAATGGAAGCGACTTCCCGGACGCCGAACTGGCGCAGTTCCGAATCGCAGCCCAGCACCCCGATGACTTTATCGTTACGCTGCTGGACGAACGTCCCGGGGAGGTCGCCACGGCAGCCGAAATCGTACGTCAGCGCCTGAAACGGGACCCCAAGTCCGTTGAGGAGAACCTCGACATCCTGCTTCGCCAGGGCCTTCCGATGACAGTTTCCGGCCTCCAGTCCCTGATGCGAAGCAGGGGACTCTGATGGAGTGAGACAGGCTCGGGCGACGACGACATCCGTACGGGTTCGGAAGAAATTGAGAGGATTTGGCCCCGGAGCCCAGGGACTGGCGGATACCCAATCCAGTTGCCATCGCCTCAGCTCCGACCCCGGTATGACTTTCCCTGCCTCCCCAGCCGGCCTGATTCGCACCACCCTGCTCGGCTGCAGCCTGCTCGGTCTCGCCGGTCTCGGCAGCGGCTGCAGTGCCCCCAAGGCCCCGGAACCGCCAGCAGTAACCGTTCCCCGCCGGATCTCCGCCCTGGGTCGGCTTGAACCCGAGACCAAGATCCGCAAGGTGGCCGTTTCCAGTTCCCTGAGCGGCGATCGCATCCAGGAGATCCTGGTCGAGGAGAACCAGACCGTGCGCAAGGGGCAGCCTCTGGCCATCCTCAACAGCTACGGCACCCTCAAGGCCGCCCTGGAGGAGGCCGAGGGGAATGTCTCGGTGGCCCGCAGTCAGCTGGCCCAGGTGCAGGCCGGGGCGAAGCAGGGGGAGATCCAGGCCCAGGAATACAAGGTCGAGAGCCTGAAGAACCGGCTGGCGGGTGAAAAGCTGGCCCAGGACCAGACCGTGAAAACCAAGGAAACCCGCCTGCGGGAAGCTCGGGTTGAAGCGCGGCGCTACACCGAGCTCTACACCAGCGGTGCGGTCTCGGAACTGGAGCGCGATCGCTACCAGGCCCGGGCGGAAACCGCCCAGTCGGAGCTGGCCCAGGCAGTCGAAACCCGCTCCGGGACTCTGAACACCCTGCGGGCGGAAATCGCCAGCGCCCAGCAGACCCTGGAGAAGATCAAGGAAATCCGGCCGGTGGACATCACCGCTGCCGAGAGTGAGCTGCGCAAGGCGATCGCCGCCCGCGACAAGGCCCGCCAGGAATTCAGCTACGCCACCGTCACGGCACCCCAGAACGGGCGCATTCTGAAACTGATCGCCCGACCGGGAGACAAGATCGGCGATGACGGTCTGTTGGAGATGGCCGATACCAGCCAGATGATCGTCAATGCCGAGGTCTACCAGACCGACATGCCCGGCATCTTCAAGGGCCAGAAGGCGACCATCAGCGCCGATGGCTTCAAGGGCAGCATTACCGCCACGGTCTACCAGATCAACGCCCAGGTGCAGCGGCAGTCGATCTTCGCCGGGGAACCGGGCGAGAACATGGACCAGCGCGTGTTCGAGGTGAAGCTGCGCATCGATCCCGCCGATCCGCGCTACAAGCGCATCGAGTTCGCCTCCAACCTGCAGGTGAATGTGCTTTTCGAGCCGAAGCCGACCGGGGCAACCCCATGAAGCCGTCCCTGAAGAAGCTGCTCAAGCGCACCCCCATCGCCTGGCTGCAGGTCACCCACAGCCCGGTGAAGATGCTGATTGCGATCGCCGGGGTGAGCTTCTCCAACCTGCTGATGTTCTTCCAGCTGGGGTTGCTCGACAGCCTCTACAACAGCCAGCGCAAACCGATCGAACGGATGCAGGCGGACCTGATCATGGTCAGCGCCAAGTACAGCAACCTCGGGGCGCTGCAGACGTTCCAGCGCAGTCGCCTCTACCAGATGCGCGGCTTCGAGGGCGTCGAGTCCGTCGCCCCCCTGCGCATCGCCCGCGGCAACTGGATCACCCCGTCCACCCGCCAGTCCTACGACGTCTACATCTTCGGCGTCGACCTTGCCTATCCCTCCCTTACCTTTCCGGAACTGGAGCAGGAGTCGGGACGGCTGCGACTGCTGCGGACCGCCCTGTTCGACCGCAACTCGAAGAAGCAGTACGGGGACGTGGCCGGTACCCTGGCCCGTGACGGTCGCTTCCCGCTGGAGATCAACGGCAAGGAGGTCCGCATCATCGGCACCTTCCGCATGGGCGCCACCTTCGCCGCCGACGCCAACCTGATCACCGGCGACAGCACCTTCCAGTACCTGTTCCCCGACTCCGACCCGACCCAGATCCAGGTGGGCCTGATTCGGCTGCGGCCGGGGGTGTCGGCCACCGCCGTGCGCGATGCCATGAACCGCATCCTCGACCGGGGCGATGTGATGGTGGTCACGAAGGCGCAGCTCTCCCAGCTGGAACTGGACTACTGGCAGCGCAACTCCTCGGTGGGCTTCATCTTCTCCCTGGGGGTACTGGTGGGGTTTGTGGTCGGCAGCATCATCGTCTACCAGATCCTCTACGGGGACGTGATGAACTCCCTGCCTCAGTACGCCACCCTCAAGGCGATGGGCTACACCGATCGCTTCGTGATCCTGATCGTGATCCAGCAGTCGGCGATCTTCGCGGTGATCGGCTTCGTGCCCGGGCTGGCGCTCTCCTGGGGCCTCTACCAGCTGCTCGCCAACGTCACCAAGCTGAGCATCTTCATGACCGCGACCCGGGCCCTGCAGATCCTGGTCCTCACCTTCATCATGTGCGTCGGTTCCGGCACCCTGGCGACCCGCAAGCTGGTGCAGCTGGACCCCGCCGACGTCTTCTGAGCCGCATCCATGACCTCCCAGACCCCGGAACCGATCATCTCGCTGCGGCACGTCAACCACTACTTCGGGGTGGGCGAGAACCGCAAGCACGCCCTCAAGGACATCAGCCTCGACATCTATCCCGGTCAGATCATCATCTGTACCGGCCCCTCTGGCTCGGGTAAGACGACCCTACTGACCATGCTGGGGGGCCTGCGCTCCTGCCAGGACGGTAGCCTGAAAATTCTCGGCGAGGAACTGCACGGGGCCAGCCGGGAGCAACTGGCCCGACTGCGGCTGAATGTGGGCTTCATCTTCCAGGCCCACAACCTGATGATGTTCCTCAATGCCCGCCGCAACGTGCGCCTGTCGCTGGAGCTGCACGAACAGTATTACGACGCCGATATGGATCGGCTCGCGGTGGAGATGCTCGAGAAGGTGGGGCTGGGCGATCGCGTCGACTACTATCCGGCCAACCTCTCGGGCGGGCAGCGGCAGCGGGTGGCGATCGCCCGCGCCCTGGTCAGTCAGCCGAAGATTCTGCTCGGGGACGAACCCACCGCCGCCCTGGACAAGGAATCGGGGCGCACGGTGGTCAATCTGATGCAGGAGCTGGCCCGCACCCAGCAGACGACGATCATCATGGTCACCCACGACAACAAGATTCTCGACGTCGCCGACCGGATCATCATCGTCGACGATGGGGCCCTGGCCACCCCGGAACAGGAAGCGGCTTTCGTGCAACGCATGCGCGACAGCAGCGGCTGAGCCGTCAGTCGTCCATGCTGTTGTCGCTGTGGTAGCGGCCCAGGAGAATCGCCAGCACCAGGGTGCTGTAGAAGACCCCGGCGGCGCCCAGCAGCACCGTCAGCCCCCGGGCCAGGGGAGAGAGGGGGTAGATATCGCCGAAGCCGACGCTGGAGATGGTGATGAAGCTGTAGTAGACCAGGGCCGGCAGATTGTGCAGTTCCGGCAGGGTGCGCTCCAGATGGAAGGAACTCGGCTGGAAATACTCCAGAATCGCTCCCAGGAATCCACCGGAGATGACCAGCATCAGATAGCCGGACATGGCCACCCAGAGCACCTGACGGGTGACCTGGGGCAGCCGCAGCAGCACCCGGATCAGCACCCCCGTCACCAGACAGAAGTAGATGGCGAACAGGATCTGTGGCAGGGGTGAGAGACGCTGCACCAGATGCAGATCGACCGCACTCACCAGCAGCGCCAGCAGCCCGCCCACCAGCACCAGCCGGGTCGCCAGCGGGCGGCGGCGGGGCAGGCCATAGATGAAGTCCATGCTGGCCAGCAGTTGCAGCAGCATCAGCACCCGTCCCAGGGGCACCCCGCCGGGCAGCCCCGGCAGCACCGGTAAGGCCACCACCAGCACCACACTGGTGAACAGCATCAGCCGCGCCCGCAGTTCCATGGGCAGATGGCCGATCAGCAGTCCGACCAGGTCGTAGAGGGCCCGCCTCACCCGACGGACAGGGGATTTACCCATGGTGGTGGCCCCGGACAGCGGCCCCATTCTACGGGCACGAACGGTCGATCCCAGGCAGATTAAGACTTCTCACACAGCGACGGCTCCCGCAGGAATGCCCCCTAGGATGGCCGCAGCTTCCCCCCGCCGAGCCGGTATGTCCTCCCTCCCGAGCCAGACCATCGACCAGTTCATCCGCCTGTTCCTGGCCGGGGTGCTGCTGGCCTGGTGCTTCGAGATCATCCGACCGTTCCTGGACGTGCTGCTCTGGGGCGGCATCCTGGCGATCGCCCTCTACCCGGTCTACGGCTGGCTGCGTCAGCGGCTGGGCGGTCGCAGCAAACTGGCGGCCCTGCTGCTCACCCTGGTCGGGGTGCTGCTGCTGGTCGGCCCGATCAGCCTGATGGCGACCCAGGTGGTGGGCAATACCCATGCCCTGATCCAGGATCTGGCTCGGGACGGTCACATCGTTCCCGATCCGGACCCCCGGGTGCAGCAGTGGCCGCTGATCGGGGAATCGGTCTACGGCCTCTGGCAGCAGGCCTGGCAGAATCTGCCGGAGCTGGCCCTGCGCTTCCGGCCGCAGCTGGAGCATCTGGGCAAGCAGACCCTGGAGCTGGCCGCTAACCTGGGCCTGTCCTCACTGCAGTTTCTGCTCTCGGTCGTGGTGGCCGGGCTGTGCATCATGCACCACCGCCGCCTCGAAACCGGCCTGGAACGTCTGGCCCGGCGCCTGGAACCGGGGCGGGGGGTGGCGATCCTGCAGCTTTCGGCCAATACCCTGCGCAATGTGATCCAGGGGGTGCTGGGGGTGGCGGCGCTGCAGACCCTGCTGGTGGGGCTGGGGATGATTGCCGTGAAGGTCCCCGGAGCGGGACTGCTGATTCCGCTCTGCCTGGTGCTGGCAATCGTCCAGATCGGCCCCGGACTGATCGTGATCCCGACCATCCTCTATGCCTGGGCCAGCCTGAATCCCCTTGTGGCACTGCTCTACAGCCTCTGGATGGGGGTGGCGCTGTGCATCGACAACATCCTCAAGCCGATCCTGATGGCCCGGGGGCTGCCGGTGCCGATGGTCGTGATTCTGCTGGGGGTGCTGGGCGGCACCCTCACCAACGGCATTCTCGGGCTGTTCCTCGGGCCGGTGGTCCTGACCCTGGGCTACGACCTGGTGGTCAGCTGGCTGGGCGGCAGCCAGAGTGACCCGGCCGCCTGACGGCAGCAGCCGGCCACAGTTTCAGGCTCCCAGCCGCGGCAGCCGCACCCGGGTCGCCAGCCCCAGGAATCGCAGCAGGCAGATCAGGCCCCAGGTGAGATCCAGTTCCCACCACTGCAGCCCATGGCGGGCCGAGGACGGGAAGGCATGGTGGTTGTTATGCCAGCCCTCGCCGAAGGCCAGCAGGGCCACCCACCAGCAGTTGCGTGAGCAGTCGCCACTCTCGTAGGTCTGATAGCCGAAGCGATGGGTGGCACTGTTGACGAACCAGGTGACGTGGTAGACCACCACCAGCCGCAGGCAGACCCCCCAGAGCACAAAGGACCAGCCATTGCCGACCCAGGCCTGCCCCCAGGCGTATAGGCCAACCGCCAGCAGTAACTGCAGCCCCAGGAACCAGCGCTCGCAGAAGCGATAGACCGGATCGGTCGCGATGTCGCCGGTGAAGCGGGCCACCTCAGCCTTGGCAGGCACCTCGTGGAACATCCAGAGCAGATGGCTCCAGAGGAACCCCTTCTTGGAGTCGTGGTGGTCGTTGTCCTGGTCGGAATAGCGGTGGTGGTGCCGGTGCAGCCCCACCCAGGTGATCGGCCCGTGCTGGCAGGAGAGGGTGCCGCAGAGCAGCAGCAGGTACTCCAACCATTGCGGGGTGCGGAAGCTGCGGTGGGAGATCAGCCGGTGGTAGCCGAGGGTCACCCCCAGGCAGCCGGTGACGAAGTAGAGGACGAAGGCGATCGCCATGGCCGGGCCATTACGGAACCCGGGCAGCAGGGCCAGCAGGGCTCCCAGGTGCACCACGGCCATGAAGACCACGGTGGGCCAGTCAATCGGCAGTTTCGGGTAGGGCAGACGGGCAGACGGAACAGAAGCAGTCATCAGCAGACACTCAGATGGCACGGGAGAAACGACCCGCTGTGGCAGCGGAGTGGGCATCGAAAACGTGGGCGACATTGCGCAGCAGCAGCCGACCCAGGGGCGTGACCCGCAGCAGCCGACCCTCCTCGCGGATCAGGCCATCCTGCGCCAGCTGCCGCAGAGCCGGTTGCTCGGCCCGGAAGTAGTGCTCGAACTGAATCCCGAAGCGCTGCTCCAGTTCCGCCGGGTCGAGCCGGAAGCGGCACATCAGCGCCATCACCACGGCCCGGCGCAGGCGGGTGTCGTCATCCCCGAAGCGCAGACCGCGCTCGATCGGCAGCTCCCCGGCGGCGATCGCCCGGTAGTAGTCCTTCAGACCCTTGTGGTTCTGCAGGTAGAGATCCGGCAGCATGCTGATTGCACTCACCCCGAAGCCCAGCAGATCGTCCGCCCGGGTGGTGGTGTAGCCCTGGAAATTGCGGTGCAGCGTACCGCAGCGCTGGGCCCAGGCCAGGTCATCCGTCGGCTTGGCGAAGTGGTCCATGCCGATGAACTCGTAGCCCGCCGCCGTCAGCTGCTCGATCGCCAGGCGCAGCAGGGCCAGCTTGGTGGGGCTGTCCGGCAGTGACTCTGCCGGGAAGCGGCGCTGCAGGGGCAGTTGCTCCGGCAGGTAGGCAAAGCTGAACAGAGCCACCCGGTCCGGGTCGAGATCGATCACCGCCCGCAGGGTTTCGGCAAAGCTCTCCCGGGTCTGATAGGGCAGCCCATAGACCAGATCGAGATTGCAGCTGGCAAAGTCCGCCTCGCGGATGGCCGCCATCGTCGCCCGCAGCTGATCCAGCGGCTGCACCCGGTTGATCGCCGCCTGCACCCGGGGGTCGATATCCTGCACCCCGAAGCTGATCCGATTGAAGCCCAGCTGGCGCAGCCCGCGGATGTACGCGCGGCTCACCCCTTCGGGGTTGATCTCGATGCCGCACTCCGCCTCGGCGGCAAAGCGGAAGCGTCGC
The DNA here is from genome assembly GCA_964481495.1 of uncultured bacterium. GTDB lineage: Bacteria > Cyanobacteriota > Cyanobacteriia > Synechococcales > Synechococcaceae > CAWUMD01. The sequence goes on along the minus strand of CAYZUY010000014.1, from coordinate 7,003 downwards.
TCCAGCATCCCCCGCAGACGGGCCAGCTGGGGCAGGCTCAGGTAACTGGGGCTGCCGCCGCCCAGCTGCAGCTGAGCAACCGGACGCCCGGCAGCCACGTGCGGACGCACCAGATCCAGCTCCTGCTCCAGGGCATCCAGGTAGGGCTCGACCACCCGGTCCCCCAGTCCGGTAGTGATCCGGTTACAGCCGCAGAAGTAGCAGGCCTTGCGGCAGAAGGGCAGGTGCACGTAGAGGCTGAGGGGACGGCGGGCGCAGTTGCCCGACCCCAGAGCCGCCGCCAGGTCCGGTGCTCCCGGCCCCGGCTGCAGGGCCGTGGCCGGGGGATAGCTGGTGTAGCGCGGGGTGGGACGGTCGTAGCGTTCGACCACCGACCAGTCGATCAGGGGCAGCAGGGCAGCACTCATCCCCGCACCTCCTCGATCGTCGGGGTGGCGGTGACGGCCGGTTGCAGTTCCTCCAGCAGACCCCGGTTGAGGGCGAAGGCCAGACGCGCCTCGTCGATGATCGCGTCCAGGTCGCTTTCACTCAGGCTGAGGGCATCCAGCGCATCCCGGAAGCGGACCTTCGTCGCCAGCTTCTCGGCGGGGGTGGGCAGCGACTCGAACCACCAGAAGCTCACCCCGGCGTCCTGGGGCTGACGGTCGAACAGACGGCAGAGATGACTCTGAAGGATCTGGCCGCCCGAGAGGTCCCCGAGATAGCGGGTGTAGAGATGCGCGATCAGGCGCAGGCCATCCCCCTCCCCGATCCGCCGCAGGCGATCGACATAGCAGTCCACTGCCGCCGACGCCCCCAGCCGCAGCTGCCACTGATCGCCGTACCAGAAGGCGAGATCCTGCTCCAGGGACGGTACCCGGCGCAGTTCCGGAAACCGGAAGGCCTGCAGCAGCGGCTCACCCGTGCGAGCGTCCAGGGATCGTTCCAGCTCCCGGTAGACCGGGTAGAGCCGAGCCAGCAGACCGGCCACCCCCTCGGCAGCCACACCGCCGGACTGGATCGACTGCATGAAGGCACTGTGCTCGTTGCGACCGTGATCGGCACGGATGGCGGTATGCAGGAGTTCAGACAGAGTTGTCATCACCCCACCTCAAATCGATTGCTCGACTATACAACCAGTCAGTTGTATAGTCGAGCATGTTGTCGAGAATTTCCTCCGATGGTGACCACCACCGCGCCCAGCCAGACCAAACCCGGAGTGCGTCTGCCCGGTCGGGAAACGGTTCTGACGCCCCGCTTCTACACCACCGACTTCAAGGCAGCCGCCCGGGTCGATCTCTCGGCGCAGCAGACCGAGCTGGAGGCGATGCGCGATGAGATGAAGGCGGACTACAACCGCAATCACTTCGTGCGGGGGCCCGAGTTCGACGCCCACTGGCAGGTCCTGGACGAGAACACCCAGACCGTCTTTCTGGAGTATCTGGAGCGCTCCTGCCTGTCGGAGTTCTCCGGGTTCCTACTGTTCAAGGAACTATCGAGGGCGCTGAAGCAACCCCAGCCGCTGCTGGCGGAAATTCTCCACTACATGGCTCGGGATGAGGCCCGCCACGCCGGCTTTCTGAACAAGGCCATGGGCGATTTCCGCATGGCTCTGGAGATGCCCGATCTGAGCAAACAGCGCACCTTCACCTGGTTCCCCTTCTCCTGGGTGCTCTACACCGTCTATCTGTCGGAGAAGATCGGCTACTGGCGCTACATCCTGATTCACCGCCAGCTGGTGCAGCGGCCCGAGTACCGCTTCAATCCGCTGTTCGACTATTTCGAAAGCTGGTGCCAGGACGAGAACCGCCACGGCGACATCTTCAAAGCCCTGATCCTTGCTCAGCCCCGCCTCTGGAACAATGGGCGAGCCCGCTGGTGGATCCGCTTCTTCCTGCTCAGTGTCTTCGTCACCCACACCCTGACGGTGCAGGAACGCCATGGCTTCTACGAATCTCTGGGCTTCAACGCCGAAGACTACAACCGCGAGGTCATCCGCCAGACCAACGCCACCTCGGCCCGCACCTTTCCGGTGGTGCTGGATGTCGACCACCCGCAGTTCTGGGACGGTCTGGAGCAGATGAAAGGATACGCCGAGCAGCTGCGGCAGTCGGGGAACGGCTGGCTGCGCCAGCAACGGCTGAAGCTGGGCATCCTCGGCTGCTTCCTGCGCCTGATGGCCCTGCCCACACGCCCCGGTCTCACCCCGGCCACGGCCCTGGCGATCGCCTGAGCCTCACCCCGCCGGTAGGGCCGGCGTCGGCAGATCCACGGTAAAGGTGGTGCCCACCAGGGGCTGGCTGTCGCAGTGGATCTGCCCGCCGTAGGCCTGAACGCAGCTCTGCACCACCATCAGCCCGAGGCCGATACCCTCACAGTGTTCGGTGCGATCGCTACGCCAGAAAGGCTGAAACAGGTGGGTCAGTTCCTCGGGGGTGAAGCCGATGCCGCGGTCCTGCACGGTGATCCGCAGCTGATCGGGACCGGGGTCGAGGCTGAGATCGACGGTACTGTCGTGGGGCGAGTACTTGAGGGCATTGCTGACCAGATTGAGCAGAATGT
>CAYZUY010000014.1:0-4452 GCA_964481495.1 uncultured bacterium | reverse complement strand
TGCACCTCCTCGACGAAGCTGCGCAGCGGTACCCACTCCGGGCGGCAGACGAAGGCGCCCTGGTCGGCCCGGTTGAGCAGCAGCACCCCTTCGGTGAGCCGCTCAAGGGTATCCACCGCCCGCCGGATATGACCGAGGAAATGCAGCTGCTTCTCCCGGGGCAGGGGCTTCGCCTGCAGCAGCGGCGAGAGCGCCAAACGAATCACCGTCAGCGGCGATCGCAGTTCGTGGGAGATGAACGAGATCAGGCGATGGCGCAGCCGGTTCAGTTCCTGCTCGCGCCGCAGCCGTTCGCTGGTGGCCCGGTAGCGGTTGCGCTCAAGCGCGTAGCGGCAGCTGCGCTCGAGCAGTTCGCCGCTGAACTGGCCCTTGATCAGATAGTCCTGGGCGCCCTGGGCGATCGCCCGTGGCCCGGAGCGGTCGGTCGACGTCCCGCACCATGCGGAGGTGCTCCGGGTTGAGGGAGCGGTCGTAGGTGTGGTGCGCCAGGTGCTCCCGGGCCTCGGCCAGGGTGGTCACCCAGTCTGTGCGGGCGCAGGCATCGGCAAACTGTCGGGACACAAGCCGCTGCACAATCCGCGCATCGGCCGGATTGTCTTCCACCAGCAGAATTGCGAGGCCGGTCTCGGGCATGGCTGGAGCTGCCACAGCAGCGGTTGATGGAGCAGCTACCGGACTCCACTGGCAATATCCTAGTGGGCATGCGGCCCCTCCACAGTCATGCCGTGCACCAAACCTGCCGCAGCAGTGAGGTTTTCCGGCGGCGGTCTCCCGGCCCGGAGATTTCCTAGAATCGAAGCAGCAACAGAGATTGGACTTCCATGCAGCTCAAGCGCCTCGGTCACGTCGCCATCTGCGTTCAGGACATCGACGCGTCGGCCCGCTTCTACCAGAACCTGGGCATGGAGCTGGTGTGGAAGGACTCCGACTGGGCCTACCTGAAGGCCGGTCAGGACGGACTGGCGCTGCTCAGCCCCGGCTATGACCAGGCGGGGGCCCACTTCGGATTCATCTTCGATGACCGGACCGAGGTGGAGGCTGCCTACGAGCGCCTCCAGGGCGAGGGTGTCACGGTCACGAAGATCCACGAGCACCGCGACGGCACCGCCTCCTTCTACGGCAAGGACCTCGATGGCAACTGGTTCGAGTACCTCTATGAACCCGCCGCGGCCTGAGCCCTGTGACCTTTGAACCGATCCAGGCCGAAACCCTCGGTCTGCTGGAATGGCCCCGCCTCTGTGAACAGCTGGCGGGCTTTGCCGTCACGGGTCTGGGCCGCCGGGCCGCCCTCGGCCTGCAGCCCCAGAACCGACAGAGCGCGGCCCAGCTGCTGCTGCACGAAACCACAGAAATCGGCCGTCTCGACCAGCGCCAGCCCGGTGGCCTCGGCTTCGCCGGGGTCGCCGACATCGGCCCGGCCCTGGATCGGGCTGAGCGGGGGGGCGTCCTCTCGGGTGAGGAACTGCTGCAGGTGGCCAGCACCCTGGCGGCGGTGCGGCAGCTGCGGCGACTGATTGAGGATGCCGAGGACCTGCCCACTCTGGAGGAGCGGGTGGCGGACCTGCGCACCTACCCGGAACTGGAGCAGCAGATCCACTTCTGCATCGAGGACTCGGGGCTGGTGGCCGACCGGGCCAGCGAGGTGCTCGGCAGCATCCGCCTGCGGCTAAAGCAGCTGCGATCGCAGATTCTCGACAAGCTGCAGACTCTGATCCGGATGCACGGCAACGCCCTGCAGGAGACCGTGCCCACCCAGCGGGAGGGGCGCTTCTGTCTGGCGGTGAAGGCCGGTCAGAAGGAGCAGATCGGCGGCATCGTCCACGACAGTTCCGCCAGCGGCTCGACACTCTACATCGAGCCCCGCAGCACCACCGAGTGGCAGAACCAGCTGCGCCAGCTGCAGAAGCAGGAGGAGGTTGAGGCGGAAAAGGTGCGTCGCCGCCTGAGCGAGGCGATCGCCGCGGTGCATGGGGACCTGGAGCGGCTGCTGGCAATCGCCACCGCCCTGGATCTGGCCCTGGCCCGCAGCCGCTACGGCCTCTGGCTGGAGGCCAACTGCCCCCGCTTCATCGACCGGGATCGGAACGAGGCGATCACCCTGCGCCAGCTGCGCCACCCGCTGCTGGTCTGGCAGCAGCAGCGGCAGCAGGGCCCGGACGTGGTGCCGGTGGATCTGCTGATCGGCCCGCAACTGCGGGTGGTGGCGATCACCGGCCCCAACACCGGCGGCAAGACCGTCACCCTCAAGACCCTGGGGCTGGCGATGCTGATGGCCCGGGCCGGGCTGTTCGTGCCCGCCCGCGAGCCGGTGGAACTGCCCTGGTTCGACGATGTGCTCGCCGATATCGGCGATGAGCAGTCCCTGCAGCAGAGCCTCTCCACCTTCTCGGGCCACATCCGCCGCATCGGCCGGATCCTCGGGGCTCTGCAGCCGAGCCGTCAGGCCCTGGTACTGCTCGATGAAGTCGGCGCGGGCACCGACCCCAGCGAGGGCAGCGCCCTGGCGATCGCCCTACTGCAGCACCTGGCGGACCATGCCGCCCTGACCATGGCCACCACCCACTTCGGCGAACTGAAGGCACTCAAGTACCAGGACGCCCGCTTCGAGAACGCCTCGGTGGAGTTCGACGACGTCAGCCTCTCGCCCACCTACCGGCTGCTCTGGGGGATTCCGGGGCGCTCCAATGCCCTGGCGATCGCCCGTCGCCTCGGCCTGGAGGAGAGCGTGGTGACCCGGGCCGAGCTGCAGCTGGCCCCCGGCGGCAGTGCCGACGTCAATGCGGTAATCCGTGGCCTTGAGGAGCAACGGCGGGAACAGGAGAGCAAGGCGAAGGAAGCCGCCCAGCTGCTGGCCAAGGCCGAGAAATTCTACGCCGAGGTGGCCGCCCGAGCAGAAAACCTCAAGGCCCGCGAGCAGGAACTACGCCAGACCCAGGAGCAGGCCATCCAGGCAGAGATCGAGCAGGCCCGCAGCCGGGTTGCCAAGGTCGTACGCCGCATCCAGCAGGGACCAGGGGTGCAGAAGGCCGAGCGGGCCCGGCAAGCCGGGGAGGAACTGAAGCAACTGGCCCAGAAGCACCGGCCTGCCCCCCAGGTGAAACCGGGATTCCGACCCCGGGTCGGGGACAAGGTGCGCCTGCGTCAGCTGGGCAAGGCGGCGGAAGTGCTGGCCCTCTCCGAGGACGGGCGGGAATTGCAGGTGCGCTGCGGCATCCTCAAGCTCTCGGTGGGGCTTGAGGAGATCGAATCGCTCCAGGGCGAGAAGGCGGAACTGCCGGAGATTCCCCAGCGCCAGCCTGAGAAGCGCCCCAAGGGCCTCGGTCAGGGGCCGGCGGTGCGCACCGAGAAGAACACCCTCGATGTGCGCGGCAGCCGCGTCGCCGATGCCGAAGTGGTGATCGAGGAAGCCCTGCGCCACGCCAGCGGCCCGGTCTGGATCATCCACGGCCACGGCACCGGCAAGCTGCGCCAGGGCATCCATGAGTTCCTGCGCCACCACCCGATTGTCGGTCGCTTCGGCGACGCCGAACGGGAAGACGGCGGCAGCGGCGTCACCGTGGTGCATCTGAAGTAACCGGAGTCGAAACAGCCTACAGAAACAATCAGCAGGCCGTTCAGATGAACAGCCTGCTGATTGTTTTATGGGAACCCCCTGAACCACAGAAAAGCCCCACCGAAGCGGGGCTGGAGAATCTATCGCAACAGACCGGGAACTAGCTCAGACTGGTACCCGAATTGGTCCGCAGTTGACCCAGGAGAGTATTGAAGGTCTGGCCATTACTACCAACATCTGACATATCGCCATCCAGCGTCACCAGGGTGCCACCACCAACGAGGTTGATGGATGTGATACCAGCGGTTGCGTCGTAGCTGATTCCGAGCTGAATGGTTGAGTATTGGGCATCCAGCCAGAGTTGCTCAGCCGTGCCGACTTCAAAGTCATTGATCTTGGTAGCACCGGAGGCACTACGGTCAGTGAGCTTGAAGATATCGGCCCCGGTACCACCCTCAGCAGTATCCTGCCAATCCAGGATCAGGGTGTCGTTGCCGGCGCCACCAAGCAGCGAATCAGTTCCGGCACCACCCGTCAGGGTGTCATTACCGGCCCCGCCCGTGATGGAATCATTACCGGCCCCACCCAGAAGGATGTTTGCTGCACCGTTACCGGTCAGGACATCGTTGAAGGCGGAGCCCACCACTGTTTCAATGCTGGTCAGAGTATCAGCACCATCCCCCGAAGCCGTTGCATTGAAGGCGGTAGTACCTGAAGCATAGGTCACAGTTACTCCGCTCCGCGCATAGGCGTAGCTGAGGGTATCGGTACCCGCCAGGCCATCAATCGAGTCATTACCGGGACCGGCATAGAAGACATCATTGCCGGCAGTGCCCAACAGATTAGTGTCGTTGCCGGAGGTGCCGTAGATGGCACCATCGATGGTCCGCTGACCGGAA
>CAYZUY010000013.1:0-23517 GCA_964481495.1 uncultured bacterium | reverse complement strand
CCACCTGGGTCTGCAGGTGCGCCACCGGCTCGGCCCCCTGCTTCAAGCCCCAGTCCAGCTGACGCAGCAGTTCCAGGCAGCGGGCCAGCTGGCGGGCCGAGAGACGGCCAATCTCCTTCTGGATGAAGAACAACCGCTTGGGATTGCCCAGTTCCGCCACCGCCGCAATCACTGCCTGGTCACGCTCACCGGACTCCTGCAGCGCCTTCACCCACAGCCAGGTGCGGAACTGACCAACCAGGGTGGCACTGACCCGTAGCGGCGCCTCATTGCGGGCGATCAGTTCCGCCACCAGCCCCAGGGCCCGGGGGGTATCACCCTCCCGGATCGCCCCCGCCAGCTGCAGGCTGCTCTGGGTGGACGTGGTGACCAGGGCCGCTACATCCGCCGCCGTCACCGTGCGATCGCCCGCATACAGTTTCAGCTTCTCCAGTTCGCCGTGGAGCTGCCGGGTCTGGTTGCCGACGGCGATCGCTAGCGCTTCAGTCGCTTCCCGGTCCAGGCGCAGGCCCAGATCGCTGGCGGTCTGCTGCACCCGTCCCAGCAGCAGGTCCGTCTTCCAGGGGGGAATCGCCGCAAATTCCCGCAGTTCGCCGTGCTGCTGGAACAGCTTCGTGGACTTGAGCCGACCATTCGGTTTGGCCGTACTGGTGAGCAGCAGCACCGTTGTCTCCGGCAGCAGCGGCAGCGTGCGCTGCAGTTCCGCCAGCTCCGTCTCGCTGCAGTCCTTGGCCAGGGTGGTCTCCGCCAGCCAGACCAGACGCTGCCCAGCCCCGAACGGTGGGGTCATCGCCTGGTTCAGCGCCTGACGCACCGACTCCGGCTGGTCCGGGCCAATGCGATCGCAGTTGAAGCTCTCCCAGGCCGGGTCCAGGCTCTGACGCAGCAGTTGCTCCGCCGCCTGGCGCAGCGCAAAGTCATCCTCTCCCCAGAACCAGAGTGCGGGCATAGCAATCTTCCCCTTCGCGGACAATGGTAGGCGACCCGTTCGCTCCGTCCTCTTGCCCGCCTATCCCCACCATCCAATCCTGCGGGAGAGCTTCACCCGCATCGATGCCGAGTACGGCCCCCGCGATCGCCCGGCCGAGGAATACGCTCTCCTTCAGCGGGTGATCCACAGTACGGCGGACTTTGACTACCGCGACCTACTGCACTGCAGCCCCGGGGCGATCGCCGCCGGGATGAGCGCCATTGCCGCCGGAGTGCCCATCCTCACGGACGTGGACATGGTGCGCCAGGGGATTCGGGGGGTGATCGGTCGCACCTTCGCCAATCCATTGCTCTGTGCCCTCGACTTCGCCGAGGCCGCCGACCCCGGTCGGACCCGCACCGAAACCGGTCTGTTGCGGGCGATCGCTACGCATCCCCAGGCCATCGTCGTGATCGGCAATGCCCCCACCGCCCTGCTGGCCCTAGTGGAGGCGATCGCCACCGGGCAGGCAAACCCCGCCCTGGTGATCGGCGTACCGGTGGGGTTCGTGGCCGTGGTCGAATCGAAGCAGGCCCTGGCCACACTGCCGGTGCCCCAGATCCGGGTGGAGGGACGCAAAGGGGGCTCCCCCGTGGCAGCCGCTCTGGTGAATGCCCTGGCCATCCGGGCCTGGGAAGCGCTCTGAAACGAGGCTGGGGTGACTCGAACACCCGACCTAGGGTTTAGGAAACCCTCGCTCTGTCCTGCTGAGCTACAGCCCCACAACCCAGGAATGATAGCCCACGGTTCCGGCACCATCGGCCCGCGCAGTAGAATGTCCCCAGCCACGCCGGGGCCGCGATGGGTCAGCTTGCCAACGCCTACACCCTCTTCCTCAGCCTGCTGGTCGAAGCCTTTCCTTTCCTACTGATCGGGGTGCTGCTCTCCAACGCCCTGCGGGTGTTCGTGGATGAACGTCAGCTGCTGTCCCGTCTGCCGAAGCAGCCCCTGCTCGCTGCCATCTGCGGCAGCATCGGCGGCTTTCTCTTCCCCGCCTGTGAGTGCGGCAACGTACCCGTGGCCCGACGTCTACTGCTCAAGGGCTGCAGCAATGCCCTGGCCATCGGCTTTCTGCTGGCGGCCCCCGTCGTCAACCCGATCGTGCTCTGGTCCACCTGGGTCGCCTTCCGAGATCAGCCGGAGATGGTCTGGCTGCGCCTGGGCAGCACCCTGCTGATTGCCATCACCCTGGCCACCCTGTTCAGCCGTCAGCCGGATCTGGTGCCGTTTCTGCAGAAACCGGTAGCCACTGCCCTGCAGCTGCGCCGCCAGGACCGCAGTGACCTGCTGGCGGGGGGAACCTTTCTCAGCGGCGGCGACTCCCTGGGGGCGATCGCCCTCGACCGTCAGCTGGCCGCCGAAACCGAGATTCCCCGGGAACTACGCTGGGCCAGCTTCCTCGACGGCAGCCTGCAGGAACTGCGGGAGATGGGCAGTGTGCTGGTGCTGGGCAGTCTGGTGGCCGCTCTGATCCAGACCGCTGTCCCCCGGGACTGGCTGATCAGCCTCGGCCAGAACAGCTTCACCTCCGTGCTGGTGATGATCGTCCTGGCCCTGGTGGTCTCCATCTGCTCGACGGTGGACGCCTTCTTCGCCCTCGCCTTCGCGGGCAGCTTCACCACCGGTTCGCTGCTGGCCTTCCTCGTGCTCGGGCCGATGGTGGACCTCAAGGGGATCGGCATGCTGCTGACGGTGTTCCGGCCGCGGGCCGTTGCCTATCTGGTGCTGCTGCCTCTGTTGCTGACAATGGCAATCGCCCTGCTGATCAACTACCACCTCGGCTGATGCTGCCTCGGTTCTCCCTGACTGCCGCCCGCCTCGACGCCCTGGCGATCGCCGCCTGGGGAGGCCTGCTGCTGCTCTATAGTCTGCGGGGCGACCTTGACCTGCTGATTCACCGCAGCTACCAACCCCTGACCGCCGTGGCTGCCGTGGCCCTGCTGGTGCTGGCGATCGCCCGCCTGCGGCTGGAGCAGACCGGTCAGGCCCGCCGCCTGGGATCCCACAGCAGCCTGCTGCCCCGGCAACTGGGGGCCTGGATTCTGCTGATCACCGCCCTGCTCAGCTTCTGGGTGCCCCCGCGTCTCTACGCCAATGAGCTGGCCTCCCGGCGCAGCACCAGTGAACTGACCGGCGTGGGCCGCACCCAGCCCCAGAGCTTCCGGGTGCAACAGCGGCCGGAACAGCGCAGCATCCCCGACTGGATCCGCACCTTTGCGGTCTACCCGGAGCCGGATGCCTACCGGGGCCAACCAGTGAATGTCACCGGCTTCGTGATGCACCCGCCGGACCTGCCCGCCGACACCCTGCTACTGTCGCGCTTTGTGCTTACCTGCTGTGCCGCCGATGCCTACCCGATCGGATTGCCGGTGCGACTGCCCGCGGGCGATCGCCGCAGCTACCCCACGGACCAGTGGCTGCGGGTGGAAGGTCAGCTGACCACCGACACCCTGGCCGGCAAGCGTCAGGCGGTGATTGTCGCCCGGCAGCTGACGCCCATCGCTGCCCCCCGCAATCCCTACGAGGACTGACCTGTGGCTGCCCTCCGCTCCCGAGAATGGCGTCTGGCCTGGCTGTGGATGAGCCCGGCCCTGGCATTACTGGCCATCGGCTTCGGGTGGCCGATGCTGCGGGCCCTGGGGCGCAGCTTCTGGCATGAGAATTTGGCTACCGGTCTGCAACCGGAGTGGGCCGGGCTGGCCAACTACCGGCAGCTGCTGGCGGACAGCCGCTTCTGGCAGGACCTGGGCATCACCAGCCGCTTCACGCTGGTTTCCGTCAGCCTGGAGCTGGCCCTGGGACTGGCGATCGCCCTGCTGCTGCACCAACGGTTCAGCGGGCGGGGACTGGTACGCACCCTCAGCCTGCTGCCCTGGGCCCTGCCGACCGCAGTGATGGCCATCGTCTGGGGCTGGCTGTTCAACGACCAGTTCGGGCTGGTCAACGACCTGCTGCTGCGCCTGGGCCTGATCCGGGCAACGCTGGCCTGGCTGGCGGACCCCGCTCTCACCTTCTGGACTCTGATCGTTGCCGACGTCTGGAAGACCACGCCCTTCGCCGCCATCCTGCTGCTAGCCGGGCTGCAGACCATTCCCCGGGACCTCTACGAGGCCCACGCCGTGGATGGCGCCAGTCCCTGGCAGAGCTTCCAGCGCATCACCCTGCCGCTGCTCTGGCCCCAGATCCTGATTCTGCTGCTGTTCCGGGGCGCGGAAGCCTTCGGCATCTTCGATCTGGTCAAGGTGATGACCGGCGGCGGTCCCGGCGGCAGCACCGAGACCCTCTCGGTCTACCTCTACAGCACAGTGATGCGTTACCTCGACTTCGGCTACGGGGCCGCCCTGGTGATGGTCAGCTTCGCGATCATCGCCGTCGCCGCCGGCCTGGGGGCCCTGCTGCTGATCCGGCGGGAGGCCCGCTGATGCGCCGCTGGTGGCTGCTGCCCGCGATTCTGCTGCTGGTGCTGTTCAGCAGTGGCCCCCTGCTCTGGGAACTGCTGACAGCATTCAAGACCGATGCCCGCATCACCAGTCTGCCCCTGCGCTGGCTGCCGGAGCCCTGGACTCTCGAGCAGTTCCGGCGCATTCTCGCCCTCAGTCCCTCCTTCGGGCGCTATGCCATCAACAGCCTGGCGATCGCCAGCGGCTCCACCCTGCTCACCCTGGTCTGCGCCGCTCCCTGCGCCTACGTCCTGGCCCGGCTACGGCCCCGGGGCAGCGGCACTCTGGTCACGGGGTTGGTGGCCGTCACCCTGTTCCCCTACGTGCTGGTGTTTCTGGGGATGCTGGAACTGGTGCAGTGGCTGGGCTGGGGCAACAACTACCTGGCCCTGATCGGCCCCTACGCCGCCATCAACCTGCCCCTGACAATTCTGGTGCTGCGCAGCTTCTTCGAGCAGATTCCCAGCGAGATCGAGGACGCAGCGCGGGTAGACGGCTATCGCCCACTGCAGTTACTGCTGCGGATTCTCCTGCCCCTGGCCTGGCCCGCCCTGGCCACGACAGCCCTGCTGAGCTTCATCTTCGCCTGGAACGAGTATCTGTTCGCCCTCAGCTTCATTTCCCGCCAGGAACTGAAGACCCTGCCCGTGGCTGTGGCGGAGCTGAGCGGCACCACTCTCTTCGATCTGCCCTACGGGGCGATTGCCGCCGCCACCCTGCTGGCCACCCTGCCCCTGGTAGCACTGGTGCTGGTCTTCCAGCGACGGATTATCGAGGGACTGACCGCCGGGGCGGTGAAGGGATAATGGGGCGATGTCGGCAGCCCTCACCCTTGACCAGCTGGAGAAGCGCTTCGGACCGGCGGCCGTGCCGGTACGCCAGCTCAGCCTGCGGGTGGATCCCGGGGAGTTCCTCACCCTGCTGGGGCCCTCCGGCTGCGGCAAGTCGACCATTCTGCGGCTGATCGCCGGGCTGGAGCGCCCGGACCGGGGACGGATCCGGATCGGCGATCGCGACGTCACCGAACTGCCGCCGGGCGAGCGCGACATCGCCATGGTCTTCCAGAGCTACGCCCTCTATCCCCACCTGAGCGTGGCCGAGAATCTGGCATCGCCCCTGCGCCTGCGGCGGGTGTCGGATCGCGACATCCAGCAGCGGATTGAAGATGTAGCCCGCCGCCTGGACCTGGGGCATCTGCTCGGGCGGCGACCGGCCCAGCTCTCCGGGGGCCAGCGCCAGCGGGTTGCCCTCGGTCGCGCCCTGGTGCGGCAACCGGCCGTCTTCCTGCTCGATGAACCCCTGAGCAACCTCGACGCCCTGCTACGGGAGCAGGTGCGCGACCAGCTGCGACAGATCTTTGCAGGCCAGGACCGACCCGTGGTCTACGTCACCCACGACCAGACCGAAGCCCTCTCACTCTCGGACCGGATCGCCGTGCTGCACGAGGGAGTGCTGCAGCAGCTGGACACACCGCAGCAGCTGTACCGTCACCCGGCCAACCGCTTCGTGGCCGGGTTCCTGGGCAGCCCGCGCATGAACTTCCTCGATCTGCCGGTCGAGGCGGGGCAGGCGCTCTGGGGCAGTCTGACCCTGCCGGTCCCCGCTTCCGGCAGCAGCAGCATCACTCTCGGACTGCGACCGGAGCATCTGGGGTCAGGCCCCGCCAGCCTGGGTCTGCGACTGCGAGTGGAGCGGCTGGAACCCCTGGGTGCCCAGGAACTGGTGCACCTGCGGGACGCCCAGGGGCGATCGCTGCGGGCCCTGCTGACCGCTGGGCAGCAGGGCCCCGGCGAGGAGCTCGACCTTTACTTCCGGCCTGAGGACTGCCACTGGTTCGACCCCAGCAGCGGGGAGCGTCTGTGACCCTGCCACCCATCGACGTGATCGGCATCGGCCTGGGGGGGCTGGCCGACCTGCCCCCCCGGGTGGTAGCGCTGCTCGAGCAGGCCGACTGGCTGGTGGGGAGTGCCCGCCAACTGGCGCTGGTGCCCGACGGCACAGCCCAACGGCTGGAACTGGGGGCGATCACAGAAACACTGGAGCGGCTCACAGAACTGCAGCAGCAGGGGCAGCGGCTGGCGGTCCTGGCTTCCGGGGACCCGCTGTTCTTCGGGCTGGGACGGCTGCTGCGGGAGCGCTTCCCGGCGGACCAGCTATGCTTTCACCCCCACCTGAGCAGCATCCAGCTGGCCTTTGCCCGTCTGGGTCTGCCCTGGCAGGAGGCCGAGGTAATCAGCCTGCATGGCCGCCCGATCGAGCCGCTGATTCCCCTGCTGCAGCGGGGCCGCAGCCCGATCGCCTGCCTGACGGACGGCCGCAACAGCCCGGGGGCGATCGCCGCACTGCTGCGGCAGCTCGATCTGGATCATCGCTATGACCTCCAGGTCTGCGAGAACCTGGGCGACCCCGAGACGGAGCGGGTGTGGCAGTGGCAGCCTGACACTCCCGAGGCAACCACCTACGCCGAGCTGAACGTGGTGGTGCTGGTGGCCCGACCCGATCCCGCCGAGGTGGTCCGGGCTCTGCCGCAACTGGGTCTGCACGAGAGCGACTTCCTCGGCTTCCGCGATCGTCCCGGCCTGATCACCAAACGGGAAGTGCGGGTGCTGGCGCTGGCGGAACTGGAACTGCAGCCGGGGCAGGTGGTCTGGGACATCGGCGCGGGCACCGGCTCCGTCGCCTGCGAGATCGCCCGCCTCTGCCCGGACAGCCGGGTCTTCGCCATTGAGCGCAGCGCCGCCGGTCAGGGGCTGATCCGCCGCAACGCCGAACGGTTGGGCTGCACCAATGTCAGCACCGTGGCGGGGCGGGCACCGGAGGCCCTCACGGATCTGCCCGCGCCGGATCGGGTGTTCATCGGCGGCAGCGGCGGGGAACTGGAGGCGATTCTCGATACCGTCGCCACCGTGCTGCGCCCGGGCGGGCTCGTGGTGCTGGCCCTGGCCACCCTGGAGCATCTGGCGATCGCCCAGGTCTGGTTCAGCCAGCACCGCTGGAGCAGTTCCCTGCTGCAGGTGCAGCTGTCGCGCAGCACCCGTGTCGCCGGGCTGACCCGCTTCTCGCCCCTGAATCCGGTGACGGTTATTTCGGCGAGGCCGGAGGCAGCGGGCGGGGCAGGGGCTCCAGACTGAGGCGATCGCCCGGCTTCAGTCCCAGTTCCCGGGCCCGCCCGGCCCGCAGTTCCAGCACCGCATCAATGGGCTGCAGCGCCGGACCATAGGTCGGACAGGGCTGGGCAAAGCAGGGGGGCACCGCAGCGTAGATCGCCTTCACCTGCCCCTGGCGCAGGAACAGGATGTCCAGGGCCGCAGGGGTCTGCCACATCCAGAACTGCACCGGCCGGGCCGGCTGGAACAGGAAAATCATGCCCCGATCCGGTGGCAGGGGCGGACGGGCCATCAGGCCCCGCTGCTGCTGCTCGGGGGTGAGCGCCACCTCCAGCCCGAGGGTCTGGTTCCCCACCCGCAGTTGGGCGGTCACCGGCAGATACTGGGGCACCACCGTCGTCGTCGGCGCGGCGGCCTGGAGCGTTGGCGCCATCAGCAGCACCAAACCGATGCCGGTCAGCCAGCAATCAGGTCTCGCGCAGAACATAGCCCACCCCGCGGACAGTCTGGATCAGCCGCTTCTCGCCATCGAGCTCAATCTTCAGCCGCAGGTAGCGGATATAGACTTCGATCACATTGGACTCACCCATAAAATCAAAGCCCCAGACGTTCTCCAGGATCTGCTCCCGGGTCAGTACCTCGCGGGGATTCTCCATCAGGTAGCGCAGCAGTTCGAACTCCTTCATCGTCAGGTCAATAGGGCGATCACCCCGGAAGGCCCGACGACTGGCCAGATCGAGGGTGAGATTGGCGAAGCCCAGCTGCTCCTGGGAGACCGGCTCCTGCTGCAGGTAGAGCTGGGTGCGCGCCAGCAGATCCTCGGTGCGGTAGGGCTTGAGCAGGTAGTCATCGGCTCCGGCCTCAAGGCAGGCGACCCGATCCTCCACGGCATCGCGTCCCATCAGCAGCAGGATCGGCGTCACCACGCCGCCATCCCGCAGCTGGCGACAGAGCTGCAGCCCCGACTGCCCACCCGCCATCCGATCCATGACGATCAGGTCCGGTGCCGTGCTGTCGATGATCCGGAAGATATCCCGCTGGGTATTGGCGGTGATCGCGTCGTAACCGGCCTGCTGCAGGTCTTCGGCCATCTGCTGGGCCAGGTTCGAATCCGATTCGAGGATCAGAACCGCCGGAATTTTGCTCGGACTCATGTCGCTCGTTACGAGGGGATCGCCAGGGGCGCACTGTCGGGCAGTGTAGCCCAGACCCTCCAGGGATCGCCTAGGGATCGCCTAGGGCAGATCCACCGCCGTCGGTTTGGCGATGTGGGGCAGGCCCCAGCCAAGCTTCTCGCGCAGCACCCGGAAGAACTCCGCCGAGTGCAACCGGATGAACCGGGCCGGGTAGGGCGATCGCTGGATCAGCACCCGATCCTCGGGCCAGATATAGCAGCCCGCATTACCGTCCACGACCAGCATCAGCCGCTCCGGCGTCGCCGGGAAGATGGTTACCGGCTCGGTGTTGGCAAACACGAGGGCCCGGGAGGCAAGGGAGTGGGGGCAGATAGGCACCAGCTGCAGCACCGGCACATCCGGCGTCACCACCGGACCACCGGAGCTGAGGGAATAGGCGGTGGAACCGGTCGGCGTCGAGATGATCACCCCATCGGCAGCGATATCCACCGGTGCGTGGCGGCCGATGGCGATCTCGAAATGGCACATGCTGGTCAGGGGTTCCCGGTGCAGCGCCATCTCGTTCAGGCTCAGAGCCTCCCAGCGGTGCAGTTCGCCCCGCAGAACCTTGACCTTCATCATCGCCCGGTCTTCGACCTGGTACTGACCGGCCAGGAAGGCGTCCATCGCCTCGGGCAGCAGATTCAGATAGGTCTCGGTGAGAAAACCGAGGTGACCGGTGTTGATCGCCAGCATCGGCACCCCGATCGGCGCCAGCAGCCGTGAAGCCGCCAGGACAGTACCATCCCCGCCGAGGACAATGGCCGCATCCATCGAAGTGGTGAAGCCGTGGGGTACCAGGCTTTCCGCCGGAGTGTGGCAAATCACCGTATCCGGATTGGAGTAGCCCAGCAGCCCAGGCTGACTGGAGGCCAGACGCACTTCCCAGCCTGCCTGCTGCAGCTGCGCTTCCAGCTCCGAAGCCACCCGGCAGGCCGTCGGCTTACCGTCGTTGTAGATAATCCCGACCTGGGGCACGCGCGCTGACTCCGGCGGCATTTGGACTCGATTCCCGATTCTATCAGCGGCTTCCCGCCGCTCCGACTAGAAGGGGAGCTTCTTCTTCTTGTCCTTTTTCTGGTCGAAATTCAGTTCCTTGAGCTTGCGCAGGATGCGGGTGAAGTACTCCTCGAGGTAGCTCTCCAGGGTGGTCACCTCATCCTCGGAAATCCCGAAGGCTGCGTAGCTCTCCTCCATCGGCGCATCCAGCGCGTCACCACTCACCAGCACCTCAGTGAAGGCCAGACGGTCGGAGACGTTCCAGCCCATCTGGAAGAAGCGGGTCACCTTGCGCATCAGGCGCAGGGTATCGATGGGCATGCGGGCAATCTTGGCATCCCGTTCCGTCAGGCGTTCGCAGAGACGGATGATGTCGTAGCCACCCCAGGCCTTGGGACCGACCACCGGCAAACTGTGCTTCTCGGTGGCAGATGCCGTCAGCGCCCGCACCGCGAACCTGGCCACATCCAGCGTGTCCATGTAGGCGATCGGCGTCGCTTCACCGGTCACCCAGACGGTCTGACCCTCGAGGATGGGGATCGCGTACTGGCCGATCAGACCCTGGTAGAAGCCCGCCAGCTGAAGAATGGTGAAGTTCAGCCCGGACTCGCGCAGATAGGCTTCGGTGCAGGCCTTGATATCCATCAGGGGCACCTCACGGTGCTTGTCGGCGCCGAGGATGGAACAGAAGATGTAGCGGTTGACCCCAGCCTTCTGCACCGCCTGAATCAGATTGATCTTGCCGTACCAGTCGACATCGAAACTGCTCAGGGAGTCAGTGGGGCGGGCGGTGGCCGCATCAATCACCGCTTCCACCCCTTCCAGGGCGAAGTCCAGGGTTTCCGGCTTGGTCAGGTCGCCGCGCACCAGGTCGCAGCCCCACTCCTGCAGGAAGGAAGCCTTCTTGGGGCTGCGGACGAGGCAGCGAACCCGGTGTCCTTCCTCCACGGCGCGGCGGGCAATCTGTCTGCCGAGGGTGCCAGTGGCACCGACTACCAGTACTTCCATGGGGAGTCCGGGTCTGAACGTTAACTTTTACTAAGACTCTATCAGAGTGCGTTATCCCCCGCGATGCGGAGCCGCGCCCATCCCGGTTCAGGCCTGAAAGCACAGGGGGTGGCGTTCCCTGATGGAGCACCACCCCCTGCGACGCGACGGAATCGCGGATTACTTGGCGCCCTGGATCTTCAGCAGGACGGCACCGAGAGCCAGACCCACGGGGATCAGGACGAAGAACAGGGCTGCCGTTCCGAAAATTTCGCCACCCATCCTGGCACAGGCTCCTTCAATCAGTGGTTTGGAAATGATGTCAGTGACCTATTCTAAGCCAGACCGCTGCGCCCAACCGCGCCCCTGCACCGGAGAACCGCCATGCTGGTTGACCGTCCCTGGCTGCTGACCCACCTTTCGGATCCGGACCTGCGGCTGATCGACTGCCGCTTCGATCTGGCGGACCCGGAGCGGGGGCAGCGGGACTATGCCGCAGCCCACATCCCCGGGGCGATTCATCTTGATCTGGACCGGGACCTCTCGGGCCCCAAGGGTCAGGGCGGGGGCCGTCACCCTCTGCCGGACCTGAACCGTCTGGTGGAACGGCTCGAGAGCCTGGGCATCGGCGATCGCCATCGGATCGTGCTCTACGACGCCTCGCGGGGAGCTTTCGCCTGCCGGGCCTGGTGGCTGCTGCAGGGCCTGGGGCTGGAGTCCGTCAGTCTGCTGGATGGCGGCTATCCGGCCTGGGTGGCAGCGGGTCTGCCCATCACCGCTGAGCTGCCGAACTACCCGACCGCAACCCTGACTCCCCGCCCCGCCTTCCGACAGGTGGATCAGGCTGCGCTCAAGCAGCACAAGCAGGAAGCCGGGGTGGTGCTGATCGATGCCCGGGAGGCGGATCGCTACCGGGGCGAACGGGAACCGATCGATCCGGTGGCAGGCCATATTCCGGGAGCCATCGTCCGTCCCTGGACCGATGCCACCACCGCCGACGGTTTCTGGCGATCGCCCGCCGAACAGCACCAGCGCTGGGAGGATCTGAGCACCGCCCGGGAGCGCATCTGCTACTGCGGCTCCGGAGTGACCGCCTGCGTCAATCTCTTCTCGCTGGCCCTGGCCGGGTTGGAGGGGTCCCTCTACCCCGGCAGTTGGAGTGACTGGTGCAGTGACCCGGCCAATCCGGTCGCTACGGGGTCGGAGTCACGGGCGGCAGTCCCGGAAGCGTAGTCGGCGTCTGCTGGGACGGCAGATCGGTTGTGGCCAGGGCGACGCGATCACCACCGACCGAGCGCATCAGATCCAGCATCGTCACCACCGACTGATAGGTCGCCCCCTTGTCGGCGTAGAGCAGCATCATCCCCTGGGGGTTGGTCTGGCGATAGCCCCGCAGCAGCAGCTGCAGCTGGGCCACATCCACCGGCTGCTTCTCGACGTAGGGCTGGCCGCTGGCATCCACGGTCACCAGCAGCGAGGCCCGCTGCTGCACCCGGGCGTTGGAAGCCCCCGGCAGCGTCACGTCGATCCCCTGGGGCCGCTTCAGCTGCAGCGTCGCCAGGATAAAGAACACCAGCACGCAGAAGACCACATCCAGCAGCGGCAGAATCTCGATGCGGGCATGGTCCTCACCGGGACGATCCAGATTGATTCGCATGGCGATCGCTCCTAGGCCGGAGAGGCAGAACGGCGACTCTTGAGCTTGAGCCAGTACTGGCGGTAGATCAGCTCCAGTTCATTCCCGGCACGCCGGAACACCTGGGCCTGACCGACCACCAGGGAGTTGAAGGTACGGTAGGCCGCCAGGGAGGCAATGGCGATGATCAGACCGGTGGCGGTGGTAATCAGGGCCTCGCCGATACCGCTGCTTACCCCAGCGGTGGAGGCCGTACCGATATCGCCAAGGCGGATGTTGCCCAGCGTCTGAATCAGGCCCAGTACCGTTCCCAGCAGACCCAGCAGCGGCGCCAGGGCCACCACGGATTCGAGAATCTTGTCGCCACGCCGCATCGCCGCCAGTTCCTCATCGGCAGCGGACTCCAGCGCCAGCCGGAACAGTTCCGGGTCAGGGATCTCCAGCCGCAGCGGTGCACCCAGGAAGCGGCTGACGGGCTGGTATTGGGTGCGTTCGGCAATGTCGAGAGCCTGGGACCAGTCGCTGTCCGCTGCCGCATCCAGAAGCCGGTGAACAATCTTCGACTCGTTGCGCAGCAGCTGGTACCAGAACCAGCCGCGCTCGAGCACTGTGGTCAGGGACAGAATCGACAGCAGCAGCAGCGGCCACATGGCCGGGCCACCCTTCTGGAACAGCAGCAGCACGTTCACGGCGGACTCTCCAAACCGAACGGAAGACGGCTCCCCCACGGGAGACCGGCAGCAATACCGGCATCACGCTAACACGCGCCTGCTCCCGGCCATGGCGCCGGGGATCACAGTTTGATGGCTGCCAGCTGCAGGCAGGTGGCCAGGGAGGCATCGGTCTTCACCGCCGCCGCCTGAATATGGCTGGGCTCCGCCCGATAGCCGGCCTGACGCAGGCGCTGCAGCAGATCCTCCCGACGCGGTGGGTCCATCCGGCCTCGGCGCCCGATCTCCCCCAGAGTGTAGAACCAAGGCGGCAGGTCCACCTCACCGCGGAGGGTCTCAAGCAGCGAGGCCAGTTCCTGCCAAGGATGGGCGTCGGTTTCCCGGTCGGCCTGCTGCACTGCCTCTGCCCGCAGTCGGGCCAGCCAGACCCCATCGTGCAGGGGCCCCAGCCAGAGCGGACCGCTCAGCACCAGGGGCTGACCGTCGTGGGGGCAGTGGAGGCGATCGCCCCGGGGCCAGTCGAGGCACTGGTATTCGCCGCAGTGGTGGCAGTACCCCAGCCAGCCGACGCGGTCCGGAGGCGTCGGTTTCGGCAGCAGCCGCACCATCACCCGGAAGGTTTCGCCATTGAACAGCGAGAACAGCGGTCGCAGACCGAACCCCCGCATCCAGGCCTGCTGCTGCAGGGTGGCGAGGATCAGCCGCAGCCCCTGCTCCTGGCTGGCAGGGTGAGCGCGGGCATCAGCCCCGTAGACCAGCCGGGACTGGCGGCGGTCATGGCCGGTGGTGGCCCGGCCATCGGTGGCCGTGAAGTAGAGCAGTCCCCCCACCCGCACCGCATCCAGACAGCGGGCCAGATGGGAGCCGCCACTGCCGAAGCCGTCCACATCTACCAGGTCATAGAAAGTCTGCCGGGCGAAACACTCGGCGAACCGCCGATCGGCGGAGTCACAGGTGGCCTGCCAGCGCTCCGGTGGCAGCTGGGCCGCCAGATTGGCCCGCAGCAGCGGCACCACATCCGGGTCGGCATCGCTGCAATGCACCACATCCGCATCGGCTTCGAGGGCATAGCGGAGGCTACGGATTCCGGACCCGGCCATCGTTTCGAGCACCCGCAGCTGTCCCCGATCGCAGCGCTCCAGTCGGGCGGAAAGCACCCCCAGATCTCGGGCCGGACGGGCTCTGGGGCGGAAGAAGGCGGCTCCGACCTGGAAACAGGCGCGGCCCTCACGGTAGGGATGGTCAGGCTGGGTCATGCCTCCAGTCTGGCAGGCAGTCTGCACGACCCTACCAGCGGCAGAATGGGGGCATGAGCATGAGCGCGATCGCCCCTCCCCTCGACATCCCGGTCCGCAATCGCCTAGGCGAGACTGCCGACTGGTACTGGCGCGGCTACCGGATTCGCTACCGCTGCATCCGGCCCACCCGGCCGGAGCCCCAGACCATACCACTGCTGCTGATCCACGGGTTCGGAGCCGCCAGCGGCCACTGGCGCGGCAATCTGGAACCGCTCGGGCGGGAACGAGCGGTCTACGCTCTCGACCTGCTGGGCTTCGGCGAGTCGGATCAGCCCTTCTGCCGCTACGGCCCCCGGCTCTGGTCGGAACTGGTGCACGATTTCTGGCGGGCCCACCTCAGCCGCCCGGCCGTGCTGGTGGGCAACTCCCTCGGATCAGTGGTGGCGATGACCACCGCTGCCCGTTTCCCGGAAACCAGTGCCGGCCTGATCTGGATCAACCTGCCGGATGTGTCGCTGCAGCTGAGCGATCGCCAGGTGCAGCGACAGCACCGCTTCCGGGCCCTGAGCGAGCCGCTGCTCTGGCTGGCCAGTCACCCGCTGCTGATCGAGCCGATCCTGCGCTACGCCCGACTGCCCCGGCGGATGCAGCGCTGGCTGCGGCTGGCCTACCACCCGGAATGCCGCGATCGCGTCGACCCGGAACTGGTGGAGCTGCTCAGCCAACCGGCGGGGCGCCGCGATGCCGGACGGGCCCTGCGGGCCATGACCCGCTTCGTCAGTCAGGTGCCCCCCCGCTGGCGGGCCCGCCGCCTGCTGGCCCAGTTCGACCGGCCGACCCTGCTGATCTGGGGCGATCGCGATCGTCTAGTGCCGCCGCAGCTGGCCCGTCCCTGTCAGCACCTGCATCCCAACCTGCAACTGGAGCTGCTACCGGCCATGGGGCACTGTCCCCAGGATGAAGCTCCCGAGCGGATCAATCCCCTGGTCGAGGACTGGGTGCGCCGGTTGGAGCAATCCGCCGGAACGCTACAGTAGGAAAAGTGGCAATTTTCCCGGGCTGTCCATGAAACGCACGCTGTCCGTTCTCGTCGAAGACGAAGCCGGAGTTCTGACGCGCATCGCCGGTCTGTTCGCCCGTCGCGGCTTCAACATCGAGAGTCTGGCCGTGGGACCGGCGGAACAGGGCGGCGTCTCACGCATCACCATGGTGGTTCCCGGCGACGAGCGCGAGGTGGAGCAGATCACCAAGCAGCTCTACAAGCTGATCAATGTCCTCAAGGTGCAGGACATCTCCGAGACACCCTGCGTCGAGCGGGAACTGATGCTGCTCAAGGTGAATGCCAACAGCGCCAACCGCTCCGAAATCCTGGAACTGGTCAACATCTTCCGGGCCCGGGTGGTGGATGTGGCTGAGGACGCCCTCACCATTGAAGTCGTCGGTGACCCCGGCAAGATGGTGGCCATCATTCAGGTGCTGCAGAAGTTCGGCCTGCGGGAGATCGCCCGCACCGGCAAGATCGCACTGACCCGCGAGTCCGGTGTCAACACCGAGTTCCTCAAGTCCCTGGAAGCCCGCGTCTAGCGCGGATTCCCCGGATACAGAAGCGAAAAGCGGCCGCCCTCACGGAGGAGAGCGGCCGCTTCTGCGTTCACGACGCTTTACTGGGCCAGGCCCAGATCATCCAGGCGCCATTCCTTACCGATCTGCACGAAGACGAAGCTGAGGGCCACCTGCTCACCGCTGCGGGTCTCCATGCTCACCGGCAGGGTGAAACGCTTGCCGCTGATCTGAGGACGACCGGGCTTGGACGCCTTGTACTGGCGTAGCTTCATGCGGTTGATCACCTGCAGGAACTGGGTCTTCTTCACCCGCTGGCGGTACTCCTCGGTGGTCATGGCGTAGGCCTCGTCCACCCGACCACTGCCTGCCGCCGAGACAAATTTGCCCAGGGTCTGGGGCAGCCCGTTACTGCCGAGCACCAGCCGTGCCGCGCTGATGGTCCAGAACAGGACCAGCGACCCGAACACCACACCGGCAATAGTGCCAACGGTTCCGAACGAAAACTCCATCGTTGCGTCCTCACACTCCTTCCATCATCCCAAACGAAAAGGGGGCCTTTCGGCCCCCTGCTGCTCAGCCCCGGATTTCCGGGATGCTGCGGTAGTTCACCACTGGGTCGTAGATGTGGCAGCGGTCAACAATCTGCTGCATCAGCGGCCAGTTGAAGCTGCGCTCCACCAGATGGGCGCCCCAGTTCTGACGCAGGCTGGCATGGGCCTTCCGCAGGTTGTAGGAGGGAATCGCCGTGGACAGGTGGTGCGGCACGTGGACATTGATGTCGTGGCAGAGCACTTCCACCCAGCGGGGGTAGTCGCAGTGCACGGTCCCGGCCAGTTGGGCATGGGCTTCCTGCCACTCACCTTCGTATTTGAAGGGAATTTCCGGCAGGGTGTGGTGGACGATCGTAAAGGTGCTCATCCAGAAGTGGTAGACCAGCCAGGGCATCAGCCAGAACTTGACCACGCCGAACCAACCGGTGGTCAGCACCAGCAGCGGCAGGCCGATCACAGCCGCCAGGATCACCACCGCTGCCGAGAAACGCATCTGCTGCTGCTGCTTGGGTGAGAGGCGAGCTTCCCGAGTGAAGTGGTACTTGGCCCAGTGGGCGATGGAGGCCAGGAACCAGAGGCGGCCGCGCAGGGCATGGTACAGCGCCTGATAACCCTTGCCGGAGCGCAGGAACTTCTCCCGGGTGGACGGATGCCAGGCGTTATCCACCTCCATCTTGTTGGTGTGTTTATGGTGATGGTCGTGCTGCAGACGCCAGCCGTGGAAGGGGTAGAGCAGCGGCAGGAAGGCCAGGTGACCGACCATATCGTTCACCCACAGCTTGTTGGAGAAGGAGCGGTGGCCGCAGTCGTGACCGATCACGAAGAAGCCGGTCAGAGCCGTGCCGGTCCAGATCCAGGCCAGGGGCAGCAGGAACCAGGGCGCCTGGGCGATCGCCCAGTAGCCGATCGCCACCGCTGCCACGTTGTAGGCCACCTGGAACCAGGCCTTACGCCAATCCTTGCGGAACACCTCTCGCGGCAGGGTGTCAAGGATGTCCCGGATGCGCAGATCCGGAGCCAGCCCCGCGGTCGGAGTTCGCGATTCAGCAGCAGCAATCATCTTGATGGAATCCCATTGACAGACAAAGGGGAGCAGCCCACCTGGGTGGTGCCACTCCCCGGCGAGGAGAACAAACCTAACGGGCCGACTCGGGCAGCTTGATCTGACTGGCCAGACCCAGCTGCTTCAGCAGGCAGATCAGCCCCCAGGTCATGTCCACCTCCCACCAGCGCAGGCCATGACGGGCCGAGTACTGGAAGGCATGGTGGTTGTTGTGCCAGCCTTCGCCGAAGGCGAGGATGGCTACCCACCAGCAGTTGGTGGAGTTATCGCCCGACGCGTGGCTGCGGTAGCCGAACTTGTGGGTCGCGCTGTTCACCAACCAGGTGATGTGATAGACCCAGGTGAGCCGGAAGAAAATACCCCAGGCCACAAAGGAGGCACCGTTGCCGACCCAGGCCTGCCCCCAGACGTAGAGAACCACCCCGAGAGCGATCTGAATCGGCAGGAAGTAGCGCTCACAGAAGCGGTAGAACCCATCCGTGGTGATGTCGCGGGTGAAGCGGGGAATCTCCGCCTTGGCCGGCACCTTGTGCAGCATCCACAGCAGGTGGCTCCAGAGGAAACCCTTATTGGAGTCGTGGTGATCGACGTCCTGGTCGGAGTGCAGATGGTGGTGCCGGTGCAGACCGATCCAGGTGATCGGACCGTGCTGGCAGGCCAGGGTGCCGCAGAAGACCAAGACGTACTCCAGCCAGCGGGGCACCTTGAAGCTGCGGTGGGCCACCAGTCGGTGGAAGCCGAGGGTGATACCGAGGCAGCCGGTAATCAAGTAGAGTGCGAAGGCGACACCGATAGCCGGGCCGTTGATGTTCTGTGGCAGCAGTGCCCAGAGAGCGCCCAGGTGAATCGCTGCCATAAAGATGACAGTCGTCCAGGACAGCGGCGGACGCGACGGAGACAGGGAAGCCTGTACCGACGCATGCCGGGTTTGGGTCGAAGTGGTCATGAGCCAGTCCTAAGTCCAGCGGATCCCGTACCTATCCGCCGGTTGCTGGGACGTAACAGTTCGCTGGAGTCTTCCGAGAGAAAGCAATGCAGGGATCCGCAATTGTCCGAGAGGCAGAGCAGGCACTGAGACAGATTTTCGCCGGGATCGATGAGCAGGTAAAGCAGAATCTGAACCGGGTCTTGCATGCTTTTCGGGAGCACCGGGGCGGGGTACACCACTTCGCCAGCGTCAGCGGCTACGGTCACGACGACCTCGGTCGTCAGGTCCTGGATCAGGTCTACGCCCAGGTAATGGGTGCAGAAGCGGCTGCGGTCCGGGTTCAATTCGTCTCTGGCACTCATGCTATCGCATGCGCCCTTTACGGTGTGCTGCGCCCCGGCGACGAGATGCTGGCCGTCGTGGGCGCTCCCTACGACACGCTGGAGGAGGTGATCGGCCTGCGGGACGAGGGGCAGGGATCCCTGAAGGAATTCGGGATCAGCTACCGGCAGCTGGAGCTGACGGCGGCCGGGGAAGTGGACTGGGAGGGACTGGCCACGGCGGTCCGGCCGGAGACGAAGCTGGTCCTGATCCAGCGCTCCTGCGGCTACAGTTGGCGGCACAGTCTGGCGATCGCTGACATCGAGCGCATCGTCACACTGGTCAAGCAGCAGAACCCGGACTGCGTCTGCTTCGTCGATAACTGCTACGGCGAGTTCATCGAGGATCGCGAACCCGCCGCCGTGGGAGCTGACCTGATGGCCGGGTCGCTGATCAAGAACCCGGGCGGCACCATCGCTGCAGCAGGCGGCTACATTGCCGGACGGGCCGATCTGGTGGAAGCGGCCTGCTGCCGTCTCACCTCTCCCGGCATCGGCAGCCACGGCGGTGCCACCTTCGAGCAGCACCGTCTGATGTACCAGGGGCTGTTCCTGGCTCCCCAGATGGTGGGCGAGGCCAAGAAGGGTAATCACCTGGCCGGATGGGTCTTCGATCGCCTCGGTTACCCGGTCAAGCCGCTGCCTTTCGAGCCACGCCGGGATGTGATTCAGGCGATCCGCCTGGGTGACCCGCAGAAACTGATTGCCTTCTGCCGAGCCATCCAGCGCTACTCGCCGGTGGGCTCCTACCTGGACCCGGTGCCCGCGCCAATGCCCGGCTACGAAAGCGATCTGGTGATGGCGGGCGGCACCTTCATCGACGGCAGTACCTCCGAGTTCTCCGCCGATGGCCCGCTGCGGGAGCCTTACGTGGTCTTCTGCCAGGGCGGCACCCACTGGACTCACGTGGCCCTGGCCCTGGAAGCCGCTGTCGACGCCATCGGTCCGGCCTGAATACCCTGTAAAAAACCACCCTCCCCCGGCAGGGGAGGGTGGTTCAGGGGATCCGAGAGCTGGGAATCAGGGACGGATCTTGAAGAGCGGCTGGTTAAACTCCACCGGCTCGCCATTCTGGACCAGGATGTCGACGATTTCGCCGCTCACCTCGGCCTCCAGTTCGTTCATCAGCTTCATCGCTTCAAGGATGCAGACGGTCTGACCCGGCGAAACGCGATCGCCGACACTGACGAAGGGCGGCTCATCAGGCGCCGGAGAGCGGTAGAAGGTGCCGACCATCGGCGAGCAGATTTCCACCAGCTTGTCGCCACCGGGGGCGGCTGCCGGGGGAGCACTCGGCGCCGCCGGAGCCGGGGTCGGAGCGGGAGCTGCCGCGATCACGGGCTGGGTGGGCAGGGCCATCGGCGCCATGGCCGGGGCCGCAGGCACCATCACCACTTCCTTCTCGCTCCCCCGCCGCACATTCAGATGGAAGTCGTCGCCCTTGAGCTCGAGTTCCGTGATGTCGGTGTCGGCGAGCGAGGTCAGCAGCTCGCGCAGTTGATTGAAGTCCAGTTGCACAGAGTCTCTCCCCAGTTCCGGGTCACGGCGGGCAGCGCGATTACTCGCGGCCCAGGTAGCTGTCGTCGCGGGTGTTGATCTTGATCCGCTCACCCACGGAGATGAACAGCGGCACCATCACCTGGGCACCGGTTTCCACCTTGGCGGGCTTGGTACCACCGGTGGCGGTATCACCCTTGACGCCGGGATCGGTCTCGATCACTTCCAGCACCACCGAGCTGGGCAGTTCAACGTCGATCACCTTGCCGTTCCAGGTGACAACGTTCACTTCCATGCCATCCTTCAGGTACTTGACCTGGCCACCGATGGCAGCAGCCGTCAGACGGGACTCCTCGTAGGTGTCCATGTCCATGAAGACGTAGTCGTCGCCGTCCTTATAGGTGTGCTGCTGGGTGCTCTTCTCCAGAACTGCCTGGGGCACGGTTTCACCAGCCCGGAAGGTCCGCTCGACCACACCACCGGTCTGGGCGTTCTTCAGCTTCGTCCGGACGAACGCCGCACCCTTGCCGGGCTTGACGTGCAGGAATTCGACCACGCGCCAGACCGCGCCGTCGATTTCGATGGTGGTACCCGTCCGGAAATCGTTGCTGGAAATCATCTGGACCTGTCTCGGGAAGAGCAATCAGAGCAATCGAAACAGTATTCTACTCCGTCGGGGTCCCGCCTCCATGCCGCCCAGAGGCCGGGCCAGGGGCCTATGGCATAGTGGGAGAAAATTCGCGGCCGGTTGCTCGGCTGTGGACGAGGCGCATTCCCCGATCGCTATGTCTATGCTTTTCCGCTGGCCGTCGTCGCTCCGTACCTGGCTGCGGGGGGCGGCGATCGCCCTGGTGGCCGGTCTGCTGAGCTCCACGCTGCTGGCCCAGCCCGCCGCCGCTAATCTGCCGCCCGGCAACGCCATCACGGACCCCAAGGCCCTGCTGCGCTATGCCCTGCCGATCGACAACAAGGATATCCGTCAGGTCCAGAAGGACATTGAAGCCATCTCCGGCGACCTGCGGGCCAAGCGCTGGACACCGATTCTGAAGAACGTCCGCCATGCTGCCCAGGTGCTGGCCCTGCGGGAAGACAACATCCTCGCCAGTATTCCGGCCGACCGTCAGGCCGAGGCCAAGGATCTGATTGCTCGTCTGGAAGCTGACGTGCCCGCCTTCGAAACGGCGGTCGAGGCCAAGGATAAGGCAGCAGTACAGCAGGTCCGCAATCAGTTTCTCGACACCGTCGGGGATATCGAGACACTGATGGTCACCGGTTTCCCCTTCGAGATCCCGGCGGACTATGCCGATAAGCCGCAGCTGCTGGGCCGGGCCACCGTCGCGGTGCAGACCACCCAGGGCGACCTGACCCTGGAACTGGACGGCTACAGCGCCCCGATCACCGCCGGGAACTTCGCCGATCTGGTCAAGCGGGGCTTCTACGACGGTCTGCCATTCACCCGGGCCGAGGACTTCTACATCCTGCAGATCGGCGATCCCGAAGGTCCCGCCACCGGGTTCATCGATCCGAAGACCAAGCAGGAGCGCACCATCCCCCTGGAGATCCTGGTGGATGGCGAGACCGAGCCTGTCTACGGCAATACCTTCGAGGAGATCGGCCTCTATCAGGCCCAACCGGCTCTGCCCTTCTCCGCCTTCGGCACCCTCGGCTGGGCCCGCCCCGGTGAGGATCTCAACGGCGGCTCCTCCCAGTTCTTCTTCTTCCTGTTCGAGCCGGAACTGACCCCCGCCGGTCTGAACCTGATCGACGGTCGCTATGCCGCCTTCGGCTACGTCACCGACGGGGCCGAGGTGCTCGAGAAGCTCAAGCCCGGCGACCAGATTCTCAAGGCCCGGATTGTGGCGGGCGCCGAGAATCTGAAGAACGCCGCCTAGGCGACCAGCCCCTCCCGAATCAACGATGATGGCGGTGCGATCGCACCGCCTTTTTCATGGCTGAATGCTCCGAGCCCCGGCGCGTCTGCGACCTGGGCGAAACCGAACTGCTGCGCCTGCTGGAACCGTTCTGTGGCCCCGGCCTGATCGGCGACGATGCCGCCGTACTGGAGCCCACCCCGGGCCATGGGCTGGTCGTCAGTACCGACCTGCTGGTCGAAGGCGTGCATTTCTCGCAGGCCACCACGCCGGCCCACGCCGTGGGTTGGCGGGCGGCAGCGGCGAATCTCTCGGATCTGGCTGCCATGGGGGCCATGCCCTGGGCCCTGAGCATCGGCCTGGGGCTCCCTCCGGAGACGCCCGTGGACTGGGTGCTGGACTGCTATCGGGGAATCACGGACTGTCTGAACCGCTACGGTGGCCAGATCAGCGGCGGCGATCTGGTGCGATCGCCCCAGCGCCATCTGGCGATCACCATCCTCGGGCAGGTACTGCCGGAGCAGTTGATTCAACGCCGGGATGCCCGCCCCGGTGACTGGCTGGTGGCCAGTGGTGCCCACGGCGCCTCCCGGGCCGGGCTGGCCCTACTGCTGGGGGAACTACCGCCCGCCAGCGGTAGCGACGACTGGATCGCCGCCCATCGCTACCCCCAACCCCGCCTCGACTGGCTGGAGTACCTGAACCGCTGCTGCCCCGCGGGCAGGCCCTGGCGGGTCGGCGGTATGGATAGCAGCGACGGGCTGGCAGATGCAGTCTGTCAGATCGCCGCGGCCAGCGGCTGCGGCGTGCGGCTGCAGCGATCGCAGCTGCCACTCCCTCCTGGCCTGACGGAAGCCGTCGGCCAGGCGCGGGCCGAACACTGGTGCCTCTACGGCGGCGAGGACTTCGAACTGGTGCTGGCCCTGGAGCCGAGCTGGGCCAAGATCCTGATTGCCAACGGTCAGGGCATACACATCGGGGAGGTCGTGGATTCCGGCTGCTGGCTGGACGACGAGCCCCTGGCCCGCACCGCCGCCTTCAATCACTTCCGCCCGGCCTCAGGCTGAGGCCAGCGGGCTGCGTTCCCCGGCCTGCACCCGCCAGAGACTGGCGTAGAGCCCGTTACGGGCCAGCAGTTCCGCGTGGTGTCCAGCTTCCACAATCCGGCCCTGATCCATGACGTAGATGCAGTCGGCGTTGCGGATTGTACTCAGCCGGTGGGCGATCGCAATCGTGGTGCGGTGGGCAGTGATCTGCTCCAGGGAGCGCTGGATAGCGGCCTCGGTCTCGTTGTCCACCGCCGAGGTCGCTTCATCGAGGATCAGAATCGGCGGGTCCTTGAGGATGGCCCGGGCGATCGCCAGCCGCTGCCGCTGCCCGCCGGAAAGCTTCTGGCCCCGTTCACCGATGGAAACCTTTCCCTGCGCGAGCTCCTGCTTTG
>CAYZUY010000012.1:5585-25773 GCA_964481495.1 uncultured bacterium | reverse complement strand
GCCCGCCTGGAGGCCCTCACAGGCCTCGACTGCGGCTACTGGCCCAGCGGCATCCTGGTGCCCTATTTCGAGGCCGGGGAGGTCAGCCACCACCCCGACCACTGCGACGGCCACCGCTTTGCCGCCGCAGAGGCCCGAGCCCACCAGCCCGGTCTGGGTGATGTGCAGGGGGCGATCTGGTATCCCCACGAGGCCCAGGTGGACAACCGCCGTCGTCTGATGCGGGCTCTGCTTGAGGCCAACCGCCGCCTGGGGGTGGAACTGATTGATGGGGTCAGTGTCGAGCGGCTGCTGCCCCAGGGCGATCGCCTGCTCGGGGTCGAAACCGCCACCGGCCTGCTCCAGGCCGAGCACTACGTCCTGGCGGCCGGCAGCTGGAGCGGCCAGCTCCTGGACCTGCCGGTGCGGCCAATCAAGGGGCAGATGTTCTCGGTCCGCCAACCCGCCGACGCCCCCTGTCCGCTGCGCACCGTCCTCTTCGGCCCCGGCACCTACATCGTGCCGCGCCGGGATGGCCTGATCGTCGTCGGCGCCACCGCCGAGGACATCGGCTTCCGACCCGGCAACACCCCCACCGGCACCAGCGCCCTGATGGCCGCCGCCAGCCGCCTCTTCCCGCCCCTGGCCAACTACCCGGTCGAGGAGATCTGGTGGGGCTATCGCCCCGGCACCCCCGACGAAGGCCCGCTGCTGGGCCCGTCGGGCTACGGAAACCTCACCCTCGCC
Source organism: uncultured bacterium (assembly GCA_964481495.1). Classification (GTDB taxonomy): domain Bacteria; phylum Cyanobacteriota; class Cyanobacteriia; order Synechococcales; family Synechococcaceae; genus CAWUMD01. Next base: position 25,047 of record CAYZUY010000012.1, on the reverse strand, counting down.
ACCGGCCACTACCGCAACGGCATCCTCTACAGCCCGATCACCGCCCAGCTGGTGAGCGACTGGATCCTGGAACACCGCACCAGCCCCCTGCTGGAGGCCTTCCACCAGCAGCGATTCAGCGGCGTCGGCGCCAATTCTTAAGAGATCTGGTGGATTGTATCGGGAGATACGGTCATTCCGGCAGCCTGTGCCAAGCTGTGGGACACGTAAAACGTATCCCCCTGATCAGGAGGTAAGGATATGGTGGCAACGCTTGGTCTCATCGGGCTCTACGTCAGCCTGTTCTCCGTCGGAGTGCTGGCTTCCGGCCCCCGGCCCGAGGACCGCACCGACATCTTCGGCCATCGGCACTGACTGACCAACGCCCAGGACAATCCAACTGCGGAAAGCGGCTGAATCCACGAATGGATTCAGCCGCTTTCCGCAGTTGGTCGGGGACTCAGCCGCAGCAGCTGCCCCGCACCACCAGCTCGTAGGCGCTCGGCCGCAGCCCGGCGGGCAGATGCGTCAGTTCCAGCGGGGGCACCTGGGTCCAGTCGAGGTCGTGGATCGCACCGCAGCGATCGCAGACGAAATGATGATGGCGATCGGTGCGGGCATCGTAGCGGGTCACGCCCTCCTGGAGCAGCACCTCCCGCACCAGTCCCACCTCGCGCAGGGACTTCAGGGCGCCGTAGACCGCCGCCGTCGAGGCCAGCGGCATCTCCCGGTTGACCGCCGCAATCAGTTGCTCTGCCGTCGGGTGGTCGCAGCGGCGGCAGAGTTCCGCATAGACGGCATAGCGCTGGGGCGTCACCCGCAGGCCGGCGGTCTGCATCTGTTCGCGGACGGCATCCACAGCTGAATCACTAATCACTCCTTCTCTGGATTCATTCTGAACCAGCTGCCCACGGCCTGCCACGGAAAAGCCCGCTGTCACCGGAGCGACAGCGGGCCAGGACCGTTCAGTCCGACGCTGATTCTATTCGTAGAGCCAGGGGGTGATGGTGGGGGTCCAGCTCACCAGCTCCTCAGCCTTGAACCAGAGGGCAATTTCACTCTGGGCGGTCTCGACTGCGTCGGAACCGTGGATGATGTTGCGGCCGATGTTGACACCGAAATCGCCACGGATGGTGCCGGGGGCAGAGGTGAGGGGGTTGGTGGCCCCGATCAGGTTGCGGGCGGCAGCGACGACACCGTCCCCTTCCCAGACCATGGCGACCACGGGACCGGAGGTGATGAAGTCCACCAGACCGGCGAAGAAGGGGCGCTCGCGGTGAACGGCGTAATGGGCTTCCGCCAGCTCACGGGTGGGGTGCACCAGCTTCAGGCCGACCAGCTTGAAGCCTTTGGTCTCGAAACGGCGGATGATTTCGCCGCTCAGGCCGCGCTGGACGCCATCGGGCTTGATGGCAATGAACGTACGTTCCACGAGGTCTCTCCGGGGGGTCCTCCCTATGGTTCCGGAAGCGGAAACGCCTGTAAAGCGTCTGCAGGTAGGGCTGAGGTACGGCATGCCGAACCCCATACGCACCCGGTTCAGCGGCAGGAACGGTTACAGGGATCACACTCGAATTTACGCCAACTTAAGGTGTATCCGCTGTTACAACGGGGCCGATCCCCGCTGCCTATAGTCCCGATATCCAGGCAGGGAGGGCGGCTGTGCTGTTCAAGGATTACGACCCCGGTGATTTCTACGACGAGCTGTTTCTGGCTCCCGGGCAACCCCGGCCCGAGGCCGAGCTGCTGGTCGCGAAGGTGGACTCCCTCAGTCCCGAGGAGGTACTGCGCCGTCAGGAGATGGCGAGCAATCTGCTGCTCAAGCTGGGCGCCACCTTCAACGTCTACGGGGCCGACGAGGGCATTGAGCGGATCATCCCCTTCGACATCATTCCCCGCATCGTGCCGTCCCGGGAGTGGTCACCGATCGAAGCCGGGCTGAAGCAGCGCATCGCCACCCTCAACCTGTTCCTGGCCGATATCTACGGCGACCAGAAGATTATCCGCGACGGCATCCTGCCGCGCGAGCTGGTGGAGTCGGCCAAGGGATTCCTCAAGCCCTGCATCGGCCTGACGCCGCCCAAGGACATCTGGTGCCACATCTCGGGCACCGATATGGTGCGCGATCGCGACGGCCGCTGGTATGTGCTCGAGGACAACGTCCGTTGTCCCTCGGGGGTCTCCTACTTCCTGGAGAACCGTCAGGCGATGAAGCGCACCTTCCCGGAGGTATTCCGCCAGAGCGGCGTCCAGGCCATCGATGACTATCCCAGCCAGCTGCTCGAGACCCTGCTGCACCTGGCCCCGGACCACCTCGACGATCCGACGGTGGTGGTGCTCACCCCCGGCATCTACAACTCCGCCTACTTCGAGCACTCCTTCCTGGCCCAGAAGATGGGCGTGGAGCTGGTGGAAGGCCGGGATCTGGTGATCCACGACGGCTACCTGAAGATGCGTACCACCCAGGGGCTGCAGCGGGTGGATGTGATCTACCGCCGCATCGATGACGAATTCATCGATCCCCTGGCCTTCCGCCCCGACTCGCTGCTGGGCATCCCCGGTCTGATGGACGTCTACCGGTCCGGGCGGGTGGCGATCGCCAACGCCCTCGGCACCGGCGTTGCCGACGACAAGGTGATCTACGCCTACGTGCCCCGGATGATCCGCTACTACCTGGGTGAGGAACCGCTGCTTGAGAACGTCCCCACCTACCTCTGCTGGGAGGACCAGGACCGGGCCTACGTGCTCGACCACCTCGACGAACTGGTGGTCAAGGCGGCCAGCGAATCCGGCGGCTACGGCATGCTGATCGGCCCCCACGCCAGCCCTACCGAACGGGCCGAGTTCGCCGAGCGGATCAAGGCCAATCCGCGTAACTACATCGCCCAGACCACCCTCAGCCTCTCGCGGGTGCCGACCCTGCTGGGCGATCGCCTCGAAGGCTGCCACGTCGACCTGCGGCCCTACATCCTCTCGGGGCGGCAGACCTACGTCACCCCCGGCGGCCTCACCCGGGTCGCCATGAAGAAAGGCTCCCTGGTCGTCAATTCCTCCCAGGGCGGCGGCAGCAAGGACACCTGGGTCCTGAGCCCCCCATCCCTCTGATCGCCCGTCACAGCTCCCATCCCCCTCGCCATCCACTCCCCGGAGAACCGCCATGCTCAGCCGCGTCGCCGATTCCATCTACTGGCTCAACCGCTACATCGAGCGGGCCGAGAACATCGCCCGCTTCATGGATGTCAACTTCAACCTCTGCCTGGATGCAGGCAGTGGCGAGGCCCAGTGGGAGCCGCTGATCAGCACCACCGGCGACAACGAGTTCTTCAAGGAGCACTACGGCGAGGCCACCGAGGAGAACGTGGTCCGGTTTCTGACCTGCGATCGCGACTACCCCAACTCGATCCTCTCCTGCCTCAGCTACGCCCGCGAGAACGCCCGTTCCATCCGCGAGGTAATCTCATCCGAGATGTGGGAGCAGGTCAACGCCCTCTACTGGCTGGTCAAGGACACCTGCGCCACCCAGATCACCGGTGACCTGCCGGGCTTCTTCCAGGCGGTCAAGCAGGGCAGCCACCAGTTCGCCGGGATCATGGACGCCACCTTCTCCCACGGGGAAGGCTGGCACTTCGGCCGCCTCGGCCGCCGTCTGGAGAGGGCCGACAAGACCGCCCGCATCCTCGACGTGAAGTATTTCATCCTCCTGCCATCGGTCCAGGACGTCGGCACCCTGCTCGACGAGCTGCAGTGGATGGCGCTGCTCAAGTCCGCCAGCGCCTACGAGATGTACCGCAAGCAGGGACAGCACCGGATCACGCCCCGGGGCGTGGTCGAGTTCCTGCTCCTGGACCGTCAGTTCCCGCGCTCGGTCAGCTACAGCCTCAACGCCGCCGAAACCTCCCTGCGGGCGATCACCGGCACCCCCGCCGGGCAGTGGCGCAACAGCGCCGAGCGCTCCCTGGGCCGTATCAATGCCGATCTCGACTTCATCACCATTGACGAGGTGTTCGACCAGGGGCTGCACGAGTTCCTGGATCGCCTGGAGCTGCAGCTCAACGGTCTCGACACCAGCATCTTCGAGAGCTTCCTCTCCCAGACCACCCCTGATCTGATTGCTGCCTGACCATGAGTCGATTCCGCATCCGCCACCGCCTGGACTACCACTACAACCGGGCGGCCCTGCTGAGCCCCCAGCAGATCCGGCTGGTGCCCCGTCACGACGCCTTCCAGCGGGTCTGCGACTGGACCGTGAGCCTCAGTCCCATCCCGGACCGCCAGCAGGAGCTGATCGGTCTGGACGGTAACCGGCTGGTCAGCTGCCGCTTCGAGGCCCCGCTGACCCACTGGTCGCTGGTGGCAGAGGGGGAAGTGGAGACCACCCTCACCAATCCCTTCGACTTCCTGGTGGAGGACTGGGCAACCCAGCTGCCCCTCGACTATCCGCTGTCCCTGCGCCAGGCCCTGCACCCTTACCTGCAGGGCACCCTGCCCAACGGCGAGTTCGAGCCGGAAACCCTGCGGCTGGCCCAGGAGCTCTGTCACAGCAGCCACGGCTATCCCGTGGGTTTCGTGATGGCCCTGTGCGAGACATTGAACCGCCGCATCCGCTACGAGGTGCGCGAGAGCGGCGATCCCTTCCTGCCCGGCTGGACCCTGAAACGGCGGTCGGGCTCCTGCCGGGACATCGCCGTGGTGTTTCTGGATGCCTGCCGGGCCATGGGTCTGGCCGCCCGCTTCGTCAGCGGCTACCACTGCGGCGAAGACAACGCCGAGCGCTACGACCTGCATGCCTGGGTGGAGGTCTATCTGCCCGGGGCGGGCTGGCGCGGCTTCGACCCCACCCTGGGGCTGGCGGTGGGCGATCGCCACATCGCCCTGGCCACGGCTGCCTCGCCCCGGCTGGCCGCCCCGATCAGTGGCCGGGTGCTCGGGGCGGGTATCGAGTCCCGCCTTGAGTTCCACATCGGTATCGAGACCCTAGAACTGCAGCACCGGTAGCTGGTCGAAGCCGGCCTTGAGGGTGGCTTCCCAGCACTGGCGCATCTCGGTCAGGTAGGGGTCGCCTGCCGGGAAGCGGCGCATCATCGGCACCTGCAGGCTGTCGCGCTTATAGACCGCCACACTGAGCGGCGGGCCCACCGAGAGGTTGGAGCGCATCGTCGAATCGAGGGAGAGCAGGGCGCACTTGGCGGCGATGTCCACCGTCGTTTCGGGACCGATCACCCGGTCGAGAATCGGCTTGCCGTACTTGGCCTCCCCGATTTGCAGGAAAGGTGTCTCGTCCGTGGCCCGGATGCAGTTGCCCTGGCCGTAGATCAGGAACAGCTCGATCGGACCGCCCCGGACCTGACCGCCCAGCAGCCAGCTGCTGGTGTAGTCGATGCCGTCCTGCTTCAGCCAGTCGCGATCGCGCTCCTGCAACTGACGCATGTGGTCGCCGATGTAGCGGGCACAGTCGAACAGCGTCGGCAGCGTGTGCAGATTCAGATCCCCGTGGGTGAGATCCCGATCAAGATGGCTGAGAACCGCCTGGCTGAGGGAGAGGTTGCCCGAGGTGCAGAGAATCAGCGAGCGATCGCCATCCAGGGAATAGTCGAACAGCTTCTGATAGGTGGAGATGTAGTCGATCCCCGCGTTGGTGCGGGAGTCAGCCGCCATGATCAGGCCATCGTGGGTGACGATGCCGAGGCAGTAGGTCATGGAACCGTGTCGAAATTCCCTCTGTGAAAGTAACCGCTTTTACCGGCCAGGATTCGGTAGTGATTGTTACCATCGCCCCTCTCCGGTTTGCGTAGCTTGATACCAGTGGTGGTGTCCAGCCATGTGGAACGAGACGGATTTCGCGAACTTCAAAGCCAGCCTGCCGTTCCGCCATGCTGAAGAGCAGTTCCGCTGCTATACCCGGGTCTGGGACGTAGCCCGGGCCCGCTACCTGATTCATCTCGGCCAGGTGCCGGTGCGGGCCAACCACGTGGATGTGGCCTATTTCGCCCGGCTCGAGGGCATCGACTATCCCCAGCCCGAGAACCCCAGTCCCTTCCGCGACAAGAACCAGCCGAGCCACGGTCGCTCGATCAACGACCTGCGCATCGCCCAGGCCCTGGCCACCGGCGAGGGTCTGGATCTGTCCCAGCCGCTGATCGTGATTCAGGTCGAGGACAGCGACGGTCAACAGCCGCTGCTGATCGATGGCGGCCATCGCCTGCGCTACGCCTTTCTGCGGGGCATCACCCGGCTGCCCGCCTATGTCCTCGATCCCCGGCAGAGCCGCTGGATCGAGAAACAGGTCAGCCTCGTCTCCTGAGCTTCAGCGGCGGTTGCGCGGCGGCACCGCTTCGCCCTCCCGGAAGCCCGGCAGAATCACCTCACTCAGGGCTACCGCCACCAGCGCCACCAGGGTCAGCCCCACGCTCAGGGGCAGCCAGGGCGAGTTGAGCACCGCCAGCAACGGCCCCAGGGCCAACCCGAGGGCAGCGATCGCCCGTCCGACCGTTCTGACCCGACGCAGGCGGGCCTCCGCCTCCCGGCAGACCCGGCAGATGCGGGTATGGCTATCCCAGCGTTCCAGCAGTTCCTCACGGCTGGGGCTGGGGGGCAGGGGCTGATCCGGGAACGGTTCCCCAGCGTAATCGCGGACCCACTGGCGCAGGGCCAGCACGTAGCGGTCGGCGGCGGTGGGCAGATAGCAGAGGCGGCTGTAGTCTTCGCCCCGCCCCCGGGCCGCCAGCTCCCGCTCCTGCACGTGCAGGAAGATCTGGTCGTCCTCGAGAATCCGGTTCTGGTTGCGGTGCGACCACCAGCGCGGCATCACCGACAGCACCAGCCGCGGGATCGGGCTGCGGAAGCGGAAGGGGAAGCGGGCGAACAGACGACAGCGCCCGGGCTCCGTCGGCGTCGCGTAGACCGCCGTGATCGTCCGCCCCAGGCTGGGGGAATCGATGTCGTGCCACATCAGGCAGGGCGCCGTGAAGGTGGTGTGCTGGGGTCCGAGGCTGCCCCGGCGCGGCCCCTCGGCCCAGAGCCCCTTGAATCCCTGGCGATCGCTGGCCACAATCTCGAGGTCCATCGGCACCGCATTGCTGCGTCGCCCGATGGTGCCGTGGTGCGTATAGGGAATGTGGGAGGCGTCGAGGACGTTCTCGAGTACCGTCACCGCGTCGTAGGGCAGGTCCCGGACGATATCCATCATCAGCCAGCCATCGGGCTGCTCGACCACAGGCTCGATCAGGGGCAGGGGCGTCGCCGCCGCCTCATCCACCGACCCGGCGAAGACGAACAGCAGACCCTGGGCCTCGGTGGTCGGCCAGGCATGGACGCAGCTGCGCTCAGGCGAAATCGGGCGGTCCGTCGGTTGCTGGGGCAGGCGATCGCAGCGGCCCTCACCGGTGAAGCCCCAGCCATGGTAAGGACACTCGAGCAGGCCATCCTCAGCGATCCGCCCTTCCGAGAGCGGCACCAGCCGGTGGGGACAGCGGTCATCAAGGGCCGACCAGCGCCCGGCGCGGGGGTCCCACCAGATCACCAGGGGGTGCCCCAGCAGCGTGAAAGGCTGGGGACGCTGGCGGTCGAGGTTGTCGAGGTACTGCACCGGATACCAGGCCTGGCGCCAGTCGAAGTGGTTCGGGACCGGGCCTCCGGCGGGAATGGGCGAGGGGTGAAGAGACATGACGGCAACCGGCTTCTTAAACCAACCAGGAAAATGGTCCGGATGGACGATGATTTTCCGGCAGTGGGATTAATATCATCCTGTCGCGTTCCCGATTGGACGGTCGGAGAACATGGCTGCACTTAATTTCAGGTTCCGGCAGCCGGTCCCGCTTCGCTTGATGCTTCTTCCCGCTCTGGCCCTGCTGGGCAGCCTGGCACCACTCCCCGGGGTCAGCGCTCCCGCGCCGCTGCTCAGCCAGGGCTGCGGCCCCATGGCCAACTACCCGGCCCGGGTGGTCACCCACCAGCCCTCTTCACGGGTGTTCCTGCGCCAGACCCCGGACAGCAGCACCTGGGACAACGTCGTCGACTCGGTGCCCCGCAACCGCGTCGGCCTGATCAATCGCCTGGAAGACGGGGGGGACGGCTCCCTCTGGGCCCAGGTGGAGTTTCCCTACGGGGGCCACGACTTCCGCAGCGGCTGGATGCGGGCCGACTACCTGCAGGGGCTGCAGTGCGGCGTTCAGGCCCGGGCCCGCTGACAGGCCAGCAGCAGCGCCCCCTCCAGGGGTGAGCAGCGGGGGTTGACGCGCGTCAGCCCCCGCTGGGCCAGTTCCCGGTCGAATCCGGCCCGGAAGCGGCTCAGATGCTCGAACAGGCTGCCAACCCCCGCCACGGGCAGGGGGCCCAGACGCTCGGCGGCAACTCCCACCTGCTGGGCCAGGGCGCTACCGGCCTCCGCCAGCAAGTCCTGGGCAAGGCGATCGCCCGCCTCGGCAGCCTCGGCCACCCAGGGCACCAGGGCAGCCAGTTCCCGGGCCTCGAACCCGGGGGCGTAGCAGACCCGCTTGATTGCCCGCCAGTCGCTCAGCTGCCAGCCCCGGCGCAGCTGCAGCGCCAGTGGGCCCTCCTGACCCGCATCGGCCTGCTGCAGCACTCGGCGCAGCGCCTCCCGACCGATCCAGGCGCCGCTGCCCTCATCCCCCAGCAGCCAGCCCCAGCCCCCCACCTGCGCCCGCCGCCCCTGGCGGTTGCGCCCCCGCACCACGGAGCCGGTACCGGCGATCGCCAGGATGCCGGGCTCACCGCCGTGGGCCCCGGCCAGGGCGATCTCGTCATCTCCGCAGGCCAGCACCGCGCCGCAGCGCAGCACCCCCAGGGCGATCGCCTCGGCCCGATGGGCTTCGGCGCTGCCTGCTTCCACCCCGCTCAGCCCCAGCACCGCCGTCCGCAGCGGTCGGGGCTCCAGCTCCGCCTCCGCCCAGCAGCGGGCCAGACAGTCCTCCAGACTGCGCTGCAGCCGGTCCGGGCCCGCCGCCGCCGCCAGGTGGAGAATCCCCTCCGACTGGGCCGAGCCGAGCCGGGTGCCATCCAGGCGGGCGATCGCCCCCTTCAGGGATGTCTGGCCACCGTCCACACCGAACACCAGTTCCACCGCTCACCTCCATCGCGCCCGATTCCACCGGAGAGCCGGGGACGGGATAATGCTTACTATCCTTTGCTCGATACCGCGCGATGACCAAGGCAACCATGGAAACCGACAAGGGGACGATCAACCTCGTCTTCTTCGATGCGGACGCGCCCAACACCGTGGCCAACTTCACGAAGCTGGCCAAGGAAGGCTTCTACGACGGCCTGGCCTTCCACCGCGTCATCCCCAACTTCATGATCCAGGGCGGCTGCCCCAACAGTCGCGAAGGCTCCCGCGGCATGCCCGGAACCGGCGGCCCCGGCTACAAGATCAAATGCGAGATCAACCCCAACAAGCACCAGGCCGGCACCCTCTCCATGGCCCACGCCGGTCCCAACACCGGCGGCAGCCAGTTCTTCATCTGCCATGAGCCCCAGCCCCACCTGGATGGCGTGCACACCGTCTTCGGTCAGACCGAGGACATGGATGTGGTCAACGCCATCCGCCAGGGCGATCGCATCACCAAGGTGACCATCGTCGAGGATTAGCACCCCCGCTGACCCTGACTCGAAAGGCCCCCGGACCATGACGGTCCGGGGGCCTTGTTCATGCGATTGCGGTACAACCGCGTCGCCTAGTTGCTGAAGATGGAGCGGATGATCGGCCGGGCCGGGGACTGAGCGGGCGCATCCGTCGCCACCGTCGGCGTCGGGTCGAAACCGGGAGAGCCGCCCATGCCCCGTTCCATGGCCAGCACCACCCGCCAGGCGATCGCCTCCAGGGTCTGGTCACGGGTAGCCGGATTGCGCAGGGAACGCTCCAGGTTCCCCTCCAGCTTGCCGATCTCGAGCAGACTCACCCCCCGCTTCGGCGCCCCCAGGTCCCGGAATCGTTCCGGGAAGGCCCCGAACTCCTCTGCCAGGGCATCATCCAGGGACTGGATGCCACCGGCATGACCGACGATCAGGCCGGAACCGGCCCCCGCCGAGCCGTAGGCGTCGTAGTGAATCTCCAGGGCATAGCCGCCCTGATCGCGCTCGAAGGCACCGCCGACCGACCAGGTCGTACGGGGGTCGCGGGCATCGTAGATGGTCCGACTCGGGGGGTCGTAGAACTGGATGTTCAGGCCCCGCTGCTGCCCGATGCGGACAATGGTCTGGGCCGTGAGCAGGTTCCAGTAGAGTTCGTCGCTGATGCCGGGCTGCATCGGACGGGCCCCCATCACTCCGACGGCATGGCCTGAGGTGCCGGACCCGGCCATGTTCTGCGAGTCCGAGTGACCTGCCATCACCAGAATCGGGGTCGAGCGGCTGACCTGACGCACCGCCACCCAATTCTTGCGGTCGAAACGAATCCCGGTATCCACCACCGGCAGTCCAGTAGGTGAAGCGGGCGTCTGGGTCGGTGCCAGCTGCGGCGGTTGTCCCAGGGGCGTCAGCGTCCGGGACGGCGGTGCCGCAATCCCCAGGGAGTCCGGCACGGTGGCATTGGCCTGGGGAACGGCGCGGACCGGCGGCGGTACCGACAGCGGTCGGCTGCTGCCGAAGGGGGTGGGCGACGGCAGGGGCTCCACCGATTGGGCCTGGGCCGTCAGCGCCCCCAGCAGCGGGGCCCCCAGCCCCAGCAGGAGACCAAGCGGCCGAAGCGATTGTCGCAGCACGGGCACGGGCCACCCCCCGAAAAAACACATCGACCCAGTATACGGACCTGCGTGGACCGGTCCGCCAGTGGCCCGAAAGCCCCTGAGCGGAAGAAAATCCTCAGTTTTCGACCCGGGGCCGATCAGTCATCATCCCGCACCCAGTTGCGGATAATCACGTAGCTGATCGCGATCGCCAGCACGGTGCCCCCGAGAGCCAGCAGTGTGCCGCCATCCATCTTGTCGAGGTCGAGGATGATCAGCTTCCGGGCGACCGCCGTCAGGGCGGTAATCAGCACCAGTTCCAGCTGCACCCGCTGGGACTTCAGGTAGGAGGTGATGTTCTGGAGAATCTCGACGGCGATCAGCACGCTCAGGAAGAAACCGAAAATCTCCACCAAGGAGCGGCCGAGGAAATACTCATGGGGCGCCACCGCCAGCGGGATCAGGTAGCGCCAGAGGTCCACCAGGGCGATCGCAATCACCACCAGCATGGTCAGCGCCAGGATGCGGGCAATCAGCCCCTCGCAGGCGTGTACGAAGCGGTCGAAGCGGTGGGGCTGCTCGAACAGCAGACGCAGACGGCGGAGCAGGGACATCGCGACGGTTCCTGGGGATGGACCTTCCTTCGCCCAGGGTACGGGGTTGCGGCAGCGGCGGCGGGTCCGCGTGCGGCCAGGTGGGCCCTGGCTAGAATAAAGAAACCTTCAAGAAATGCCGGAACAGGGAGTTTTCCCGGTCTTCTGAAGTCTGAAGGGGGCCATCCTGAAACTCAGAGGGTGGTGCCAGCACTTCCACGACCTGACCATCGCCAACCGGGGGAGTCATCATGCTGCAGAATGCCGACGCGGTTCGCCACTACCAGAAGCTGACCGATTCCATGGTGGATCTCTGGGAGCGGGGCTATCGGCTGGACGATATCCGTCTGTTCGTGGACGGCTACCTCGCCGCCCTGCGTCACAGCAACGACCTGGAGGCCTTCTGGGTGCATCGCCTCGAAGAGGTGACCCTGCGCTTCCTCTACGACCCTTCGAACTTCGAGATGGCAATGCCCCAGCCGATGCCCCAGCGCTACTACTGAACCCGGCCCGGCAGACCCAGCCTTCACGAACCAACGAAAAAGCCCCCGGTCCAGGGACCGGGGGCTTTTTCGCGGGTACTTAGACCCTAGTTGAGGATCGGGGTGAAGCGTTCCTTGGTCGGGACCTCGGTGTACTCGGCCACGATCTGGCGGAACTCGTCGCCGTCCATGGTTTCCTTCTCGATCAGCAGGTCCACCAGACGGTCGATCACCTCGCGGTTATCGCGGATGATCTGCAGCGTGCGCTGGTAGCAGTCTTCAACGATTTCGCGCACCTCGGCATCGATGCGGGTGGCGATCGCCTCGGAATACTCAGCCCGGTTCATCAGGCCGCCACCGAGGAAGACCTCCTGGGTCTGACCCTCCAGGGAGAGGGGACCGAGCTCGGACATCCCGAAGCGGGTCACCATCTGGCGGGCCATACCGGTCACCTGCTGCAGGTCGTTGCCCGCACCGGTGGTCACCTCGTCATGGCCGAAGATCACGTCCTCGGCAGCCCGTCCACCCAGGGCACCCATGATCCGGGCCCGGATCTGGGCGCGGGAGGTGAGGCCCTGGTCCTCGTCGGGGGAGAACCAGGTCAGCCCCTGGGCCTGGCCACGGGGAATCAGCGTCACCTTCTGGACAGGGTCGTGGTCCCGCACCAGGGTGCCGATGATGGCATGACCGACCTCATGGTAGGCAATCAGACGCTTGCTCTTGCCATCGGTGAGGGGCGTACCCTCCATGCCGGCAATGACACGATCAACGGCGTCGTCGATTTCCTGCAGGCTGGTGGCGTCCTTGCGGCGACGGGCGGTGAGGATGGCCGCCTCGTTCAGCAGGTTGGCCAGATCGGCACCGGAGAAACCGGGAGTACGGCGGGCAATCACCTCCAGGGAGACGTCCTCGGCCAGCTTCTTGTTGCGGGCGTGGACGTTGAGCACCTCGAGACGGCCCTTGATGTCGGGGGTGTCGACGAAGATCTGACGGTCGAAACGACCGGGGCGGGTGAGGGCGGCGTCGAGCACATCGGCGCGGTTGGTGGCGGCGATGACGATGATGCCGGTGTTGCCCTCGAAGCCATCCATTTCGGTCAGCAGCTGGTTGAGGGTCTGCTCACGCTCGTCGTTCCCACCGCCGATACCGGCACCGCGGGAACGGCCAACGGCGTCGATTTCATCGATGAAGACGATGCAGGGGGCGTTGTCCTTGGCCTTCTTGAACAGGTCGCGAACACGGCTGGCGCCGACGCCGACGAACATCTCGACGAATTCGGAGCCGGAAATGCTGAAGAAGGGGACCCCGGCCTCACCGGCGATCGCCTTGGCCAGCAGGGTCTTGCCGGTGCCCGGAGGGCCGACCAGCATCACACCCTTGGGGATGCGGGCGCCAACGGCGGTGAAGCGCTCAGGCTTCTTCAGGAAGGTGACGACCTCCTGCAGTTCCTCCTTGGCTTCATCGATCCCGGCAACGTCGTCGAACATCACGCCGGTGTTCGCTTCCATCATGAAGCGGGCCTTGGACTTGCCGAAGTTCATCGCCTGACCAGGGCCACCGCCACCCATGGGGTTAGCGCGGCGGAACAGCAGGAACAGGCCGCCGATCAGCAGCAGCGGGAAGACGAGGTTGCTCAGCAGGCCAAGAATGGCACCGTCATTGCGGGGGGGATGGACGTCGAAGTTGATGCCCTGGTCCCGCAGACGGGGGATCAGATCGGGGGTGCCCCCGGGCAGGTCGACGCGCAGCCGCTGCAGACGGTTGTCCAGATCCGGGTCGACGGCCTCGATGATTGCCGTGCGCCCGTTCTCGTAGAAGTCGACGGCGGTGACCCGGCCCGCATCGAGGTACTCGAGGAAACGGCCGTAGGTCATACGGGTGCTGGCGGCATTCAGCGAGCCCGACTGGGGTGCGGTCGGCAGCGTGAACGCGCCCTGCCAGACGAAGAAGCCGACCGCGAGGATCGGCAGCACCCAAAGAGCGATGGTACGCCAGGAATTTTTCATGAATCGACGACCCGGATTCTGAGTCTTGTTCTTAACTAAATTTAACACGCGCTTCCCGAAGCTCCGAAAACCCAGTCCCGATGGGAGCCGTGCCGGGATAATGCCAGCAGCGCAGCGGGGCGATCGCCATGGAGATCATCGTCATCGGAGCCGGTCTGGGCGGCCTGGGTGCGGCCGTGCGCCTGCAGGCCCAGGGACACCGGGTGACCCTCTGCGAAGCCGGGGACCAGCCCGGCGGCCGGGCTCGGGTGTTCCGCCAGGACGGCTTCACCTTTGATGCCGGGCCGACGATCATCACCGTGCCCCAGCTGATTGCCGAGCCCTTTCGGGCAACCGGGCGCAACCCCGATGACTACTACCGGCTGCGGCGGCTGGCCCCCTTCTACAACGTCCGCTTCCCCGACGGCAGCCGTCTGACCTACGACGATGACGGCGATCGCCTGCGGGCCCAGATCCGCCGCTTCAACCCGGCAGACGGACCCGGATACGAGCGGTTCGAGCAGGCAGCCCGGCGGGTGTTCGAGCAGGGCTTTCCCCTGATGACCCGCCCCTTCCCCCACCTGGGGTCCATGCTCAGGCTGGCGCCGCAGATGCTGCAGCTGCAGGTCTGGCAATCCGTGGCCGGGTTCACCCGCCGCTACCTGCGCGATCCCCGCCTGCAGCAGGCCTTCAGCTTCCATCCGCTGCTGATCGGCGGCAATCCGGAAACCAGCACCGCCATCTACGCGATGATCCACCGCCTCGAGCAGGAGTTCGGCATCTGGTTCCCCGAGGGCGGCACCGGCGCCCTCGTGCAGGCCTACGTGCGCCTGTTCCGGGAGCTGGGCGGCGACCTGCGCTTGAGCACACCGGTGGCGGAGATCCGGGTGCAGGGCGATCGCACCTGTGGTGTCACCCTGGGCAGCGGTGAGTCCCTGGAGGCGGATGCTGTGGTCAGCAATGCCGACGTCGGCACCACCCTGCACCGGCTGCTGCCGCCGGGCAGCCCGGGTCACTGGCGCGAGGCCGACCGTCGCCGCAGACGCTGGTCGATGTCCCTGGCGGTGCTCTACTTCGGCACCGACCGCCGCTACGAGGACCTGGCCCACCACGAAATCCTGATGGGCGATCGCTACGACGACTGGCTCCGGGATGTGTTCGAGCGCGGGCGCCTCAGCCGGGACTTTCCGCTCTACCTGCACCGGCCCACGGCCACGGACCCGGGTCTGGCACCACCGGGCTGCGACACCTTCTATGCCCTGGTGCCGGTGCCGAACCTGGAATCGGACATTGACTGGGACCAGGCCGCACCGCTGCTGCGGGAGCGCCTGCTGGATCACCTGGAGGCCACGCTGCTGCCGGGGCTGCGCTCCCATCTGGTCACCCAGCGGTGGGTCGATCCGCGCTACTTCCGGGACGAGTTGCACAGCTACCGGGGAGCCGCCTTCTCGCTGCAGCCGACGCTGTTCCAGTCCGCCGCCTTCCGGCCGTCCAGCCGCCATCCCCGCCTGAGCAATCTCTATCTGGTGGGCGCAGGCACCCACCCCGGTGCCGGGATTCCGGGGGTGCTCAGTTCTGCCCGCATCTGCGCCGACCTGATCGGCACTGCCTCATGACTGCGCCCCTCTACCTCGACTGTCAGGCCACCACCCGCCTGGAGGCCTGCGTACACGACGCCATGGCTCCCTGGTGGGAACGGCAGTTCGGCAACCCGGGCAGTCCCCACCGCTACGGCTGGGAGGCCCGGGCGGCCATCGATCTGGCCCGCGAGCGGATTCTGGCAGCCCTGCAGGCCCCGGCCGAAGGGCATCTGATCTTCACCAGCGGTGCCACCGAGGCTAACAACCTCGCCCTCAAGGGGGTGGCCGAAGCCAATCACCACCGGGGTCGTCACCTGATTACCGTGGCCACCGAGCACAGTTCGGTGCTCGAGCCCTGCCGCTACCTGGAGCGTCTCGGGTTCGAGCTGACAGTGCTGACGGTGCAGGCGGATGGTCTGCTCCGCTCGGACCAGCTGGCGGCCGCCCTGCGACCGGACACGATTCTGGTCTCAGTCATGGCCGCCAACAATGAAATCGGTGTGCTGCAGCCCCTGGCGGACCTGGGGCGACTCTGCCGGGCGCGGGGCGTGCCCCTGCACTGCGATGCCGCCCAGGCGGTCGGCAAACTGCCGCTGAACCTGCAGACCCTGCCGGTGGATCTGCTCTCCTGCAGCGGTCACAAGCTGGGTGGTCCCCAGGGCATCGGTGGCCTGTGGATTCGGGCGGGGGTGGCGATCGCCCCCCAGCAGCACGGGGGTGGCCAGCAGGCGGGCCTGCGTTCAGGCACGCTGCCGGTAGCTCTGATCGTCGGGCTGGGGGCCGCCGTCGACCGGGCTGCCGGGGCCATGGCGACGGAGCAACCTGCCATCGCCCGGCTCCGGGAGCAGCTCTGGGAGGCCATCGAACCCCTCGGGGGCATTCACCTCAATGGCCACTCCAACCAGCGGCTGGCCGGGAACCTGAACATCAGCATCGACGGCGTGGACGGCAATCGCCTGTTTCAGGCGGTGCGGCAACGACTGGCCGTCAGTTCCGGGTCCACCTGCGCCGCCGGGCAGCCTTCCCACGTGCTGCAGGCCCTGGGGCGATCGCCCGAACAGATCCGGGCAAGCCTGCGTTTCGGCCTGGACCGCCACACGACGGAGGCGGAGGTGGCGATCGCCAGCGAGCATCTGAGTGCCGTGATTACGCAGCTGCGGCGGCACCCCTGACCGAGGCGCCGCCGTCGGAGCTCAGACTCAGAGTGCCGCAAGGGCGTCCGAGTCGGCATCCACAGTTTCCGGCGGGTGAATCGGCAGCCCCAGGGACGTCAGCAGCACCTCGGGATTCCCCTCCAGGGACTCACCCCGGAAGCCAACCCGCAGGGTGCGGGTGAGGGCACACCAGAACTCCACATCTCCGGGCAGTTGCCCCTTGGAGACATCATCCAGATAGCGGTCGTAGCGCTGCTCGGCCTGCTGGCGGGCGCGCCCGCTCAGACCCAGCACCAGCTGGCGCACCAGCTCCTTGCGGCCTTCCACGGCACCACCCAGTTCCAGCATCCGCCCGGCGAGCATCTGCATCAGACGCAGACTGGCATCGGCCTGCAGCCCGACACTCACCTCACTCAGCTGCTGGCGCAGCAGCGCCAGGGGAGCAGGCTGCTCGGGCTCGAGCACGACGTCATCCAGAGTCAGGGGTTCCTCGAGAATCGACATGCGCTCATCGCCGTCACCCAGGGTCTCGATAATCGCCGAGAGTTTGCCGGCATCGATGAACAGCGCCATAGCGGAAACGCTGACCCCCATGATCGAAGCCAGCTGGCACATCACCCCGAACCGCACCTCGTGCGGGTCAATCCGCCCGGATTCGTAGCGGTTCATCATCGTGGGAGACACACCCAGCATCCGACCCAGCTGACGCCGGGAGAGGAAATGGGATTCACCCTGGGCGGCCGGGCGTCGCACCAGCGTATGACCGAGACGGGCACGGGTGAAGCGAAGCAGACGCACAAAACGCTGTGCCCGCATCTGGGGAGTAGCCTCGGGAGTGCCCTTCGTCATGGTTGCAGCGAGCTCAGTAAAGACTTAATAAGGTTCATGCTTAATAAAGCATCCTAAAGCCACTTCAGAAAACTGGGTATACCCAACAGATTTTCTTGGCATTCAACCTGAGTGGAATCTGAACAGAGCAGCTGCAACAACTGATTGAAACAGTTCAACTTGACACCTGCAGTTATACGGCAAGGTCTAATTTGCGAGCCACTTTGGGATCCTGAGAGTCTGCACCGGCAGCGTCCGAACGGTTCCAATGCTGCCAGCGTTTGACCCGTTCCTGCAGCGTTTTGGCCAGCTCCGGTGTCGCCAGCTGATAGCGCCCTTCACCGTGATGACGAACCAGTGCCAGGTGACGGAACATCTGCAGAATCTGCTCGGCACATTGCAGCAACTGCTCGGCCGGGGCCTGTTCGGAACGGTTGGAACGCAGCCGCATCAGACAGTCGATGGCTTCACTGTGGGTGAAGGCCGTGCCGCACTGACGCACCAGTTCCTCCAGATAGTTCTGCAGCTCGGCCGGGGCGATATTCCAGTCGGCCAGGGGCTCCGGCCAGAAGGACCAGCGGGGCATCCGGCGGAAGATCAGGTCGAGCAGCTGCGGATACGCCTGCTCCACGGACATGTTGCGGGCCATGGTCTGCAGGCGCAGGGGATTGTGCCAGAACCAGGGGTGCTCGTGCCAGTTCTCCCAGGCATCAAGCTGAGTGGCGTGCTGTCGGGCCTGACGGTGGGCCAGGGGCAGCAGCGACACGGAACTGCAGCCGAGCAGCCAGTCGTGGTCTCCCACCAGGGAGGTGGTGATCAGACAGCCGGTTGAGGGGTAGCGGCCGAGGAAGAGACTCAGTTCCCGGGATGCCCAGGCCGCCCGGGAAGCGGAGAGTTCATCCAGACCATCGATGAACAGCACCAGTTGTCCCCGGCGCAGATACTGCTCAAGACGACTCTGCTGCTCACCATCCCCCAGCAGCTGACGCAGGGTCCGCATCAGATCACCATCACCATCCCGGTAGACCAGGGGCAGGTCCAGCCAGAGCGCCAGATGGGGGTTGGTGTGGTCGCGCAACTGGCGCAGATAGAGCCAGCGGGCCAGGGTGGTGCGACCGGAGCCGAATTCACCCTTGAGCAGAAAACGATTACCCCGATCGAACAGAGAGGCCGCCGCGATCAGCTCATCCCCGTAGGAAAGCGTACGTTCGACGAACACCTCGGCCAGTCGACGACCCTCCCCGAGACCGGGCATCGGCACGAGCGGTTCAATGGCCATCTCTTCGGCCTGCATCCGCAGCATGGACAGTTCGGAGGCGGGGGCCCCGGACGCCGCAGACACTCCGGCCGACGCTGCAGCGCGCGGTGCGGCGAACTCACGATCCCGGCCTTCCAGTTCCGGCGGCAGCGACGGCAGGTCTGCAATCTGCTCCCAGTCCAGTCCCAGTTGGTAACAGATCTCGATGAAGTACTGGCGATCGATCGGGGCGCCCTTGAAGAACTTCCAGATAGACTGACGGGTATTCAGACCCACCAGGGAGGCGAGGTGCTCCTGGGTCCAACCCAGGTAGTCAAATCGCTGGCGGGCCTGGCGGATCCCAGTTGGGGAGGCTTTGACCGATCGCTTGGCCATAGTGGGAACTTTATAGGATTTAGGTTAGCTCCGGTAAATCTTGCCCTATCGAAAACACTTACGCAACCTCGGAGCAAAATTTCTAAAGTGCCTGCCTATACAAAGCGGACATAGTGAACAAAACAACCTTTAAGTTAAGCAAATCTGTATTTTTTGGTTGGCTGCATCAGATCAGACAGCAGGCAGCGACCCATGGTGTTAATGAGCTGGAGCTGGAATGGCTGCTGCAGACCTGCGCCGGTCTGGACCGGCTGCAGCTGCGGCTGCTGCGTCCGGATGAGCCGGGAGAGCTGAGCCTGGACTGTTCACTGGAGCAGCTCGATGAGCTCTGGCAGCGCCGTCTCGACCGCCGCTGTCCGGTGCAGTACCTGGCGGGACGGGTGCAGTGGCGCGACTTCGAACTGACGGTGGGGCCAGGGGTACTGATTCCCCGGCCGGAAACCGAAGAGCTGGTGGATCTGGCGATCGCCGCCCTGGAGGCGACCCCGGAGCTGGCCCACCACCCCTGGGCCGACATCGGCACCGGCAGCGGGGCGATCGCCCTCGGTC
>CAYZUY010000012.1:3835-5575 GCA_964481495.1 uncultured bacterium | reverse complement strand
CGCCTTCGAATTGCTGCCGCGCATCAAGAAACTGCGGCCCGACCTGCCGATCTACGCCGTGGACTGCAGCCCGGAGGCGCTGGCGATCGCCTGCACCAATGTCGAGGCGCTGGGGCTGCGGTCGCAGGTAACCCTGCTGGAGGGTCGCTGGCTGGAGCCGCTTCCACCGGAGCCACTGGGTGGCCTGCTCTCGAATCCACCCTATATACCCGGGCACACGGTGGACGAACTGGCCCCGGAGGTACGACTACACGAACCCCGGCTGGCCCTGGATGGCGGGGAGGATGGACTCGATGCCTACCGGGTGCTGATTCCGGCGGCGGCGGAACGGCTGGTGAGCAGCGGCTTCTGGGCCGTCGAGCACATGGCGGGCCAGGGGGAGGCGATCGCTGAACTGCTGCGCCGGGACGGCCGCTGGGACGACATCCGCCTGCACCACGACTATGCGGGCCATGACCGCTTCGTCTCGGCCCGCCGCCGCTGAGACCACCGCTGCCGACGGAGCGCGGCAGAATCGATCGGTATGTCGATTCTTGCTGTGGATGCGCTGCTGCCCCATCTGGAGGCAGGCGGCGTGATTGCCTTCCCCACCGATACCGTCACGGCCCTGGCGGCGCGCCCGGAGCATGCAGCGCGCCTCTACGACCTGAAGCAGCGCGATCGCAGCAAACCGCTGATTCTGCTCGGGGCCCGGGCCGAGGACCTCTGGCCCTACGTCAGCGCCGATGCCACCGCCCGCTCCCTGGCCGAGCAGTACTGGCCCGGAGCCCTGACCCTGGTGCTGCCCTCCGCGCATCCGGTGACCGCAACGATGAACCCCGGGGGTGGAGCCAGTCTCGGGCTGCGGGTCCCCGCCAGCGCCCTGGCCCGGGAACTGCTGAGCCGCAGTGGCCCGCTGGCCACGACCAGCGCCAACCGTTCCGGCGAGGCCCCGCTGATGACCGTTGAGGCCCTGCAGCAGAGCTTCCCCGAGGTAGCGATTCTGGCGGGGTTCGAGCGGCAGCAGATGAGCGGCGAACCCTCCACCGTGGTGGCCATCCGCCCCGGCGAGACCCGGGTGCTGCGTCAGGGCAGCATCCACCTCAACGATGCAGCCGACACCTTCACTGTTCCTTAAGTTCTGCGGCAGACCTACCGCGGCTGCGGACACGCTGATTAGGCTGGAGTCCAGCGCGTTTGAACCCTGCCATGACCTCCTTCGACCGCAGCGCTATCCCCATCGACTGGCAGCAGCTGGATGCCCTCTGCGACGGGGATGAGGCCTTCACCCGCGAACTGCTGACGCTCTACACCTCGGATACCGCCAGTCAGCTACCCCGGCTGCAGGCGGCGATCGCCAGCGAGGACGCCACCGCCCTGGCCCAGGTGGCCCACTACATCAAGGGCGCCAGCGCCAACATCGGTGCCACCATCCTGCAGGGACTGGCCAAGCAGCTGGAACTGAGTGGCCGCGAAGGCAATCTCAACGGTGCCGCCCAGACCTACGACCGGTTCGTGGAGCAGTTCGCCCAGCTTCAGCAGGCCCTGGCTGCTGCCTAGAATGGGCGGGTTCATCCCCGTGCCGTTTCCATGGCGTCCCTTGCCACCCGCATCGGCCTGCTGCGGCTGCAGGCAGCCGGTCTGCTGCTCTACGCCGACAGCCTGACCAGTCCCCCGGCCCAGGCCTATCTCGAACTGCTCGACGCCCTGCTGGCCCAGGACGGGCTGGCGGCGGCCCGGGCCTACGGACGCTGCTACCGG
>CAYZUY010000012.1:0-3825 GCA_964481495.1 uncultured bacterium | reverse complement strand
CCGGGAACTGGGCGCCCGGAGTCAGAGCTGGGCCCGGCACCTGAGCGAACAGATTGCCGTGGCCGACAACCCCTTCAGCCGGACGGCAGAGCGAGAGCAACCCTCCCCAGCAGTGCTGGAGGCGGCGATCGCCGACCTGGGGGTGCTGCAGCAGCTGGCCGCCACAGACCTGACCCAGCTCGCCCCGATGGTGGCCGCCGTCGCCCGCCCTCTGGAGCCCCCCCTGGCCTGCCTGGATGAACCGGCCATCGCGTCGGGTATCGTGGCCCGACTGCTGGCGAGCGATGACTGGGGCAGCCTGCTGCCGGAGCTGATCGGCCATCACCGCCGGGAGGGCAGCGGCACCCTGGTCTGTCACCGGGTCTTCCGCTGGCGCGGCGGCCAACTGAAGCCGGTGCCCGACCCCGACCCGATTCGGCTCGAGCAGCTGACCGGCTTCGCAGAGCAGCAGGCAACGGTGTGCCGCAACACCGAGTTTCTGCTGGCAGGCCAACCGGCTCAGAACATCCTGCTCTACGGCAGTCGGGGCACCGGCAAGTCGTCTCTGGTCAAGGCCCTGCCCAATGCCTACGGCGATCGCGGCCTGCGGCTGATCGAAGTCGGCAAAGGCGATCTCGCCAGCCTGCCCCAGCTACTGGAGCAGCTGCAGGCCTCCTCGCGCCGCTTCGTGATCTTTGTCGATGACCTCTCCTTCGAGGAGGACGACGACAGCTTCAAGGCTCTGAAGGTGGTGCTCGAAGGCAACGTCACCGCCCGCCCGGCCAACGTCGTCGTCTATGCCACCAGCAACCGCCGCCATCTGATCCGTGAGTACTTCGCCGACCGGCCCCGGCCCAGCGATGCCGACGAGATCCAGTCCTGGGACACGGTGCAGGAGAAGCTCTCCTTCAGCGATCGCTTCGGCCTCACCCTCACCTTTGAGGCCCCCGACCAGGACACCTATCTGGCCATCGTCCGGCATCTGGTTGCCGCCGCCGGGCTGACGCTGCCGGAGGAGGAATTGAGCTTCCGGGCCCGGCAGTGGGCCACCCGCCACAATGGCCGCTCCGGCCGCAGCGCCCGCCAGTTCGTCGACTGGCTGATCGCTGAGGCCCGCTGTCCGACTTGAGCCCGGCGTCCGGGCCTGCCAGAATAGCGGCCATGCTCAAGCCCCTTCCTTCCTGCGCCTGGCGACGGCCCCTCGGCCTCGGCTGGGACCAGCCCTACACCGTCCGCTACGCCAGCAACCTCGATGACGGCCCCTGGCATGGCGCCCCCCTCGGCGGCTTCGGGGCCGGATGCCTCGGACGCGACAGCCGGGGCGAGTTCAGCCTCTGGCATCTGGATGGGGGCGAGCACTGGTACGGCCGCATCCCCGCCTGCCAGTTCGCGGTCTTCGAGCAGGGCAGCGGCGCCTACAGCCTCAGCACCGCCGCCCCCGGCGAGACCCTACAGCAGTGGCGGCCCTATCCCGCCAGCACCGCCGGGCAGAGCACCGGCGAGTATGCGGCCCTCTACCCCCGCAGCGAGTTCACCTACCGCAACGTCCTGCGGGCCGAGCTCACCTGCCGTCAGTTCTCACCCATCCTGCCGGGCAACTACGAGCAGACCAGCTATCCCCTGGCCGTCTTCCGCTGGCAGGCCCACAACCCCACCGACACTCCCCTCACCCTCAGCCTGCTGGTGAGCTGGGAAAACCTCTGCGGCTGGTTCACCAACACCGACGCTGCCCCGGAAGTGGTCTACCGCGACGACGGCAGCCCGGTCTACAACTACGTTCCGGCCATCGGCCGCAGTGAAGGGGCCCGCAACCGCCGCCTGGACCGGGAGGGTCTGGTGGGGCTGCTGCTGGAGAAACCCTGGATGGGAGAACCCGCTGAAGGGGATGGCCAGTGGGCGATCGCCACCCGCCCGGCCCCGGGCCTGGAAATCTTCCGCCTCGACCGCTGGAACCCGCTAGGCGACGGCGGTGAGGTCTGGGACTCCTTCAGCGCCGATGGCTCGCTGCCGGATCAGGCGGATGAGACCCCGGCAGCCACCGGAGAGCGTATCGCCGGAGCGATCGCCCTGCGCTTCACCCTGCAGCCGGGGGAAACCCGCGAGATTCCGGTCACCCTGGCCTGGGACCTGCCGGTGACCGAGTTCGCCCGGGGCGTCATCTACCCGCGGCGCTACACCGACTTCTTCGGGCGCGAGGGCCACAATGCCGCCGCGATCGCCGCCGCCGGTCTGCACCACTACGCCGACTGGGAAGCGCGGATTGAAGCCTGGCAGCAGCCGATTCTCGAGCGGACCGACCTGAGCGACACCTTCAAGCTGGGGCTGTTCAACGAACTCTACGACCTCTGCAGCGGCGGCAGTCTCTGGACCGCCGCCACGGAACGCGACCCGGTCGGTCAGTTCGCGGTGCTCGAGTGCCTCGACTACGCCTGGTACGAAAGCCTGGACGTGCGCCTCTACGGCGCCTTCGGGCTGATGATGCTCTGGCCGGAGCTGGAGAAGGCGGTGATGCGGGCCTTCGCCCGGGCCATCCCGGCCTCGGATGAGCGCACCCGGGTAATCGGCTACTGGTTCACCATCGGGCAGGAGAGCCCCCTGGCCACCCGCAAGCTGGCCGGGGCCACCCCCCACGACCTGGGGGCGCCCAACGAGCATCCCTGGGAGTCGACCAACTACACCGGCTACCAGGACTGCAACCTCTGGAAGGATCTGGGGTGCGATTTCGTGCTCCAGGTCTGGCGTGACTACCGGCTGAGCGGGGATGGCGATCGCCACTTCCTCAAGGACTGCTGGCCCGCCGCCGTCCAGGCGCTGCGCTACCTCAAGGCCTTCGACCTCGACAACGACGGCATTCCCGAGAACAGCGGCGCCCCGGACCAGACCTTCGACGACTGGCGGCTGCAGGGCATCAGCGCCTACTGCGGCGGGCTCTGGATCAGCGCACTGGAGGCGGCACTGGCGATCGCAGCGGAACTGGAAGGCTGGCACGGCATCGACCCGGCGGATGTGGCGGACTTCCGCACCTGGCTGGAGCAGGCCCGGGCCCTCTACCAGCCCACCCTCTGGAACGGTCGCTACTACCGTCTCGACAGCGGCAGCGGCAGCGAGGTGGTGATGGCGGACCAGCTCTGCGGTGACTTCTACAGCCGTCTGCTGGGTCTGCCGGAGCTGGTGCCCGCCGACTGTGCCCGCTCGGCCCTGGAAACGGTCTACGACGCCTGCTTCCTGAAGTTCCATGACGGGCGCTTCGGCATTGCCAACGGCCTGCGGCCGGACGGCAGCCCCATCGACCCCAAGGGCACCCACCCGCTGGAGGTCTGGACCGGGATCAACTTCGGCATCTGCGCCTATCTGCTGCAGCTGGGCTACCGGGAGCAGTGCTTCCGGGTGGCCGAAACCGTGGTCCGACAGGTCTACGACAACGGGCTGCAGTTCCGCACCCCCGAAGCGATCACCGCCAACGCCACCTTCCGGGCCAGCCACTACCTGCGGCCGATGGCCATCTGGGGCATCTACGGCGTCCTCACGGACTTCGCCCCGGTGATCTGAGCCCCACCGGAAGGCGGTTTCTAGACTGGAGCTGTAACCCGGTCCGATGCCGGAGGGCCTGCTGTCATGGGAATAGACCAACTGATCCGCCAGTTCCGGACGCTGCCTGCGGACAAGCAAGCAGAGGTGCTGGATTTCGTCGCCTTCCTGGCTCAGCGCCATGGGCAATCCCATCCGGCCCCGGAGGAGGAGTCGGAGGAAGCCGCCTTCCATCGCCTCTCCCTGCAGGCGGCTCTGGCCGACATGGCGGATGAGCCGGAGCTCTACGGCCCAACGGATCTGCGGGAGACGTGGTGA
>CAYZUY010000011.1:25574-25864 GCA_964481495.1 uncultured bacterium | reverse complement strand
GGGACTGATGCTGATCGGCTCGGTGCTCTACTTCCACTGGCAGCAGCTGCCGCAGCTGCAGGGGGTGCTGTTCGGGCTGCAACCGGCGGTGCTCGCCGTGCTGGCCCTCTTCTGCTGGCGACAGGCGACCCGCGCTCTGAAGACCCCCCTGACCCGGGCGATCGCCCTGGGAGCCCTGCTGCTGACCATCACCCAGACCCTCTCCCTGCCCCTGCAGTTCCTGCTCGCCGGGCTGCTCAGTCTGGCGATCGCCGCCGTCACCCTGCAGCTGGCCGGCTCGGAGGCGCGTC
>CAYZUY010000011.1:4092-25564 GCA_964481495.1 uncultured bacterium | reverse complement strand
CTGCCGTTCGCGGGCACGTCCCTGAGTGCAGTTGCCGACCCTACCCTGCTGACGCTGTTCGGCTTCTGTCTGCGTACCGGCAGTCTCGTCTTCGGTGGCGGACTGGTGCTGGTGCCGCTGATGCAACAGGCGGTGGTGCACGACTATGGCTGGCTGACCACCCGCCAGTTCCTCGATGGCGTGGCCCTGGGACAGCTCACCCCCGGTCCGGTGACCATGACCGCTACCTTCATCGGCTACGGCACCGCCGGTCTCACCGGTGCCCTGGTCGCCACCCTGGGCATCTACCTGCCCTCCTTCACTTTCGTCCTGATCGGCGCGCCCCTGATGGCTCGACTCCGTCAGCTTGCCTGGGTGCCCACCGCCCTGCGGGGCGTCACGGCCGTCGTGCCTGGCGCGATCGCCGCCGTCACCTTGCAGCTAGCCGCCACCGGGCTGGCCTGGGACTCCCACCTGCGCCTCTCCCTCCAGGGCTGCCTGCTACTGATCAGCCTGATCGCCCTCGGCCTCGGACGCCCCTCCTGGCAGGTCCTCCCGGCGATCGCCCTCCTCGGCGCCCTCGCCCAGCTGGGTGGCGTCTCCCTGTCCGGGTTCTGACGCTCAGCGCTGGTACCAGGCCGTCAGCGCCAGGGCCACCGCATCCGCCGCGTCATCGGGCCGGGGCACCCGTTCGAGGTCCAGTTCCCGCTGTACCGCCGCCTGCACCTCGGCCTTCCCGGCATTTCCATAACCCGTCAGGGCCTGCTTCACCTGAGCCGGCGTGAATTCGATGTAGGGAATCTGCCGCTGGGCCAGCACCAGCACCAGCACGCCCCGCGCCTGGGCCACGGCAATCGTGTTGCCCATGCGGTAGAAGAACAGCTTCTCCACCGCCACCAGAGTCGGCTGCAGCAGATCAATCAGCTCGTGCAGATCGTCATGGATCATCCGCAGGCGATCGCCCACGGCCGCATCCTTCGGTGTTTCGATGATGCCGAAATCGAGCAGTCGGGGATGCTCACCGGGTTGTCCGTTCCACTCAAGAGCACCGAAACCGACAATCGCCAGCCCCGGGTCCAGACCAAGAATCCGCTGCACAGGCCGGGTTCGCTAGGGTACGGATATCCATGATTCCGTGAACCGGCGATGGCCGCATCTTCCTGGCAATACAAACTGCTCTACGACGGCGACTGCCCCCTCTGTCTACGGGAAGTGAAATTCCTGCAGCGACGGGATGGGAACCGGGGTCGGATTGCCTTCGTCAACATCGCCGACCCGAACTACAACCCCGAGGAGAATGCCGGTATCAGCTTCGAGCAGGCCATGGGTCGTATCCATGCGATCGCTGCGGATGGCGCAATACTCACCGATATGGAGGTGTTTCGACAGCTGTATCGTGCCATCGGCCTGGGCTGGATTTATGCACCGACTACCTGGCCGCTGCTGCGTCCGCTGACGGACCGGATTTATGACCTCTGGGCATCCGTGCGGCTGCCGCTCACCGGTCGTCCATCTCTGGATGCTCTCCTGTCCCAGCGTCAGTGCCAGAGCGGGCGCTGTCAGATTGATCGCACAATCTGAACAAACGCGTGCGGGTCAGATACCGCTGGTAGCTGACCCGCACCCCGGACCAGATTGAACGTGAACTACGTCCCTCGACAGGGCCGGAAATCAGGCCACGTCGTCGCCGTCCTCATCCTCGTCGGTGCCACCAACGGGAATCAGACTGATCTTCTTACGGCCCAGTTTGATTTCGAACTCAGCACCGGCTTCGAGACCCAGCTTCTTGGTGTAGGCTGCCCCAATCAGCAGGTTGCCGTTGCCCTGAACCTTGACCCGATAGGAGGCCTGACGTCCCTTGGTGGGGCGTTCCTCACCGAAGCTCATGCCCTTTGCTTCCAGCAGAGCTTCGTAGAAGGCCGTGAAATTGGTGCGCACCTTACCATTCTTGGCCGATGTCGCATAGCCGCAGGCTTGCACCATCTCGGTCTTGGAGAGATTGCTCAGCTCCTTGACGCGCTCGAGGAGGTCTTTACCCGTCAGAGGAGAAGGGGTAGTCATAGCTTTTATGTTTCGAATCCGCTTTCACTTCAAAATAGCAGGCCCGAAAAAGGAATAACAACATCTTTCCGGGGATTGTTTCGAATTTCTACCGTTCCCCGCCACAGAAGAACGTATCCCCACAACCGAATCTTTCAGCACATTACATGGCGGCACCATCAGCCACGGAGCAGCCCGGTCGATGCGGTCTTAAGGAAAAACCATCAACCCGGCAATTGTCGTCAGCCACTGGCCACGATCCGGGAAAGTGCGCACCATCACCATGAGCAGCCCCCTCGACACCACCCTGCCCAGCACCCGTCTGCTGCAGCACTGGATTCGCGATCGTCAGCCCCTGGAACTGATTCTGATCACCGGGGAGAAACTGCGGGCCACCCTCAGCTGGCAGGACCCGGAATGTCTCTGCGTCAGCCAGGGCGACCAGCCACAGCTGCTCTGGCGTCGGGCGATCGCCCGCATTCAGCCCCTCAGCCCCGGCTAGGACCGTGCCGCCATGTCGCACACTCTTTCCGACTGGCTGGCGGAGGCCCTGGACCTGGGCCTGCTCACCCCGGAACTGCAGCAGGAGATCGACTGGCTCTGCAGCGAGGTGGAGCAGCTGCGGCCAACCCAGCGACTGGCCCTCGAGCAGCTGGCCAGCGCCCTGGAAAGCGGCGAACTGCTGCTGCTCGATGAGCGGCGGCTGATCAACGTCATGGGGGACTGGGTGCGGGGCGAGGTCTGGCGGCAACTGCGCAGCGGCGATCGCCAGCTCGACAGTCTTGAGCAGTGGCCCCGCATCGCTGCCCTGGCCCTGCAGCGCCTGCCGCCCCTCTACGCCACCAGCCGGACCGCTGCCCGCCAGTTACGGGAGCGCCACCACGATCAGCTGCAGCCCCGGGTGGCCGAGGCCGTCTGGGAGGCGATCGCCGCCGTCCGCCAGAGCCACAACCGCCCCAACCACAATTGACAGTCGCTCTGGTACTGCCCACGATTGGGTCCTACCGGAGCGGGAACCCGTGGGCCGAGCCGAGCGTCTGAACCGTTCAGCGTCACCCACGGCCCATGACCGCTTCGCTGACCTCCTCCTGGACGACCTCTGCGGTGTTTCTGCGCACCCGCCGCCCCTCGCTGTCCCCGACCGAGCTGCCCCTCGACGAGCTGATCCGCGCCTGCCAGCGGCAGCCCCAGGACCGGGCCGCCTTCACCGAACTGATCCGACGGCACCAGAGTCAGGTGGATCGGCTGCTCACCCATCTGGCCCCGGACTGGCCAGACCGGGCAGACCTGGCCCAGGAAGCCTGGATCCGTGCCTACCGCTACCTGCCCAAACTGCAGGATCCCGGCAGCTTCCGCAGCTGGCTGAGCCGGATCGTCACCAACCTTTTCTACGACGAACTGCGGCGGCGGCGGCGGCAGCCGACCCCGCTCTCCCTTGATGCACCGCTGCAGTACGACGGCGAGGCAATCGACTGGGATGTGGCCGCGCCCCTGCCCAGTCCCGATGATGTCTACGATCGGGAGGCTTTCTACGAGCAGCTGCGGCAGGCGATCGCCACCCTACCCGACAGTTTCCGCACCACCATCGTGCTGCGGGAAATCGAGGGGCTGGCCTACGAGGAAATCGCCGAGATCACCGGCGTCTCCCTGGGTACCGTCAAGTCCCGCATCGCCCGCGCCCGGCTGCGTCTGCAGGAACTGCTCCGTCAACCCGATTGCTGATCCGCCCGACCGTCGCGCTCCCCCCCACTGCCATGGCACGCCCCAGCTCCCCTTCCATTCCCTCCGCCGACGGCGATCGCTGGCAGCTGCTCAACCTCTACGTGGACGGTGAAGCCACCGCCGCCGAGCGCCAGGCCTGCGAAGCCCTGCTCGAGCAGGAGCCGATCTGGCGCCAGCATCTGCAGCAGTTGCGTCGCCTGCGGGCCGCCCTGCAGTCCCTGCCGGGAGAGCCCTCGCCCCACAGCGCCACGGACCTGGCCGCCGGTGTGTTTGCGGCCCGGCAGCGCCACCCCCGGCCGTCACGCTGGCTGCTGGCGGCCGGTGTCGCCCTGGCCGCCGCAATCGGTGGTGGCTCCTGGCTACTGGGCGATCGCTCCCTGCAGGTGGCCCGGCAGACCATGCCCGAACCCGGCTGGGTAGCCAGCCGCGAACCCCACCAGCACGACCCGCTCTACCTGGCCCTGGACGAACCGGTGATGGCCGTGCCCGGAAGTGTCCAGGAAGTGGTCTACGACGTCAGTCCCTGATCGGCGCCGTCCACGATTCCCTCAAGGTCGATCTCGGCACCCTCGACGTCCACCTCGACCCCCAGATCCCGCAGCAGAGCCTGACAGCGGTCCCGTTCCGCCTGGGCCAGCAGCCAGGCCTGACAGAGGGTGCGCACCTGCTGCCGGAGGGTGGCAATGGTTCGCCGGGCTGTCTCCAGCTCGTCGACCGCTTGGCGCAGCAGCTGGGCCTCCCGGAACTGGCGCAGGGCGTAATCCTCCCGCACGTTGGCGGCCGTGCGCAGGCGCTGATGTAGGTCCGACGGGGGCAGCGGGGACGAGATGTCGGACACTGGAGCTCCGGGGCAGGTTTGATGTCCGATTCTGACGGACCACTGCCGCCCACCCAAGGGAAATCCGGGAAGTTCGGCCGTTCGGCGCAGGCCTGCCCCCTTAAAATCCGTAAGGCAGACAACCCGAGAGTGCTGTCCGGTTTGAGTCCCCACCCCGACCTGCTGCCCGCGCTCAAGCGCTACTACGGCTACGAAAGCTTCCGCCCCGGGCAACTGGAAATCATCACCGCCATTCTGCAGCGTCGGGATCTGCTGGCCATCCTGCCCACCGGGGCGGGCAAGTCCCTCTGCTTCCAGCTCCCGGCCCTGCTGCAACCGGGTCTGAGCGTCGTGGTCTCGCCGCTGATTGCCCTGATGCAGGACCAGGTGGAAGGCCTGCGCCGCAACGGCATCGCCGCCGCCTGCCTGAACAGCAGTCTGGGAGCCGAGGAGGCTCGCCGCATCCAGAGCGAGATTCTCGACGGGCAGGTGAAGCTGCTCTACTGCGCTCCCGAACGGCTGCTGAGCGAGACGTTCCTGCCGTTTCTCGACGAGGTGCAGCGGCAGGTGGGCCTGAGCGGCTTCGTGATCGACGAGGCCCACTGCGTCTCCGAGTGGGGCCACGACTTCCGCCCCGAATACCGGCAACTGGAGCGCCTACGGCGGCGCTACAGCGGGGTTCCCTGTCTGGCCTTCACCGCCACCGCCACCGAACGGGTGCGCCAGGACATCGCAGCCCAGCTCTGCCTGCAGCAGCCCTTCACCTACGTGGCCAGCTTCAACCGGCCCAACCTCTATTTCGAGGTCCGCCCCAAAGACAGCCACAGCTACCGCGAACTGCTCACCCTGCTGCGCCGCAGCGAGGGCGCCAGCATCGTCTACTGCCTCAGCCGCAAGCGGGTGGATGAGACAGCTGCCCAGCTCTGTCGGGACGGCATCGAGGCGGTGGCCTACCACGCCGGGCTGAGCGACAGCACCCGCAGCGAGCATCAGCGCCGCTTCATCCGCGACGACGCGCCGGTGATTGTTGCCACCGTGGCCTTCGGTATGGGCATCGACAAGCCCGATGTGCGCCAGGTGATTCACTATGACCTGCCCCGCAGCATCGAGGGTTACTACCAGGAATCCGGGCGGGCCGGCCGCGACGGAGAGGCCTCCCGCTGCCTGCTGTTCTATGCCCTCGGCGACCTAAAGACGATCGACTGGATGATTGCCCAGAAGGTCGACCCCCAGACCGGAGACCCCCTGGAGGCCGAGCAGCGGGTGGCCCGCCAGCAGCTGCGCCAGGTGATCGACTACGCCGAGGGTACCGTCTGCCGCCGCACCATCCAGCTGAGCTACTTCGGCGAAAGCTTCGGCGGCGACTGCGGCAACTGCGATAACTGCCTCTCGCCCCAGCCCCAGATCGACCGCACCGTCGATGCCCAGAAGTTCCTCTCCTGCGTGGCCCGCTGCCGGGAACGCTTCGGCGCGACCCACATCATCGACGTGCTGAGGGGCTCCCAGAAGCAGCGCATCCGCGAACTGGGTCACGATCGCCTCTCCACCTGGGGCATCGGTCGCGATCGCAGCATCGACGAGTGGCGGCTGCTCTGCCGCAGCCTGCTGCACCAGGGACTGCTCGAGGAGACCACCGACGGCTATCCGGTGCTGCGCCTCAACGCCGGCAGCTGGGCGGTGATGAAGGGCCAGCAGACCGTGAAGGTGGCCCTGCCGCGCCAGCCGCAGCTGAGCAGCACCTCCAGCCAGCTGCAGCAGGAGCAGCTGTTCGAGCAGCTGCGGCGCCTGCGCAAGCAGCTGGCGGACGAGCAGGGGGTGCCTCCCTACCAGGTCTTCCCGGACCGCAGTCTGCGGGAGATGTGCCAGACCCTGCCCCAGGACCTCGACCGGTTCGGGGCGATCGCCGGGGTCGGGCGCCAGAAGCTGCTCCAGTACGGCGACACCTTCCTGGCGGTGATTCGGGCTTACTGCGACGCCCAGGGTCTGGAAGCGGAACCCGAGCCCGCCCCCCGCCGCAGCGAGGGTCGGCGCCGGGGCCCGGGCCAGAGCCACCTGCAGACCCTGCAGCTGTTCCGCGAGGGGCACGATCCCGAGGCGATCGCCCAACTGCGGGATCTGCGCGTCACCACGGTCTGCGACCATCTGGCCCAACTGATCGAGGACGGCACCCTGACTGAGATTGATCGCCTGATCAGTCCCGAGGAACTGGCCCGGATTGTTCGGGTACTCGACCAGTGCGGCGGCTTCTCGCTGCGGCCAGCCTACGACGCCCTCGACCAGAGCGTCTCCTACGAGCGACTGAAGATTGCCCGGGCCTGGTGGCAGCGCCAGCGGCCGCCTGTCTGAGCCTGATCAGTACTCCGGCAGTGGATCGCGGGAGGAGGCGAACAGGGCTTCGCCGATGAAGATTTCCAGATGCTGGCAGCCCAGGGTGTGGAGCAGGCGATCGCGGTTATCCCAGAAGTAGTGAGCGGCCTGCTCATTGGGAGCCATCACCGACAGGGTGCCATCCCAGAGCTCAATCTCGGAGGAGCGCACCGCTTCTAGGAACTGATCGTTCAACTGGTCACACCACAACCAATGAAAGATCGTTAACACGTCGCCCGGAGTCATTCCGACTTCCTTCAGACGTTCTTTAGATTCCCGCCGTCGCAGCGGTCACACCCCGGGATCGGAGGGCGGTTAAACTGATACGGATGTTTTCCGCCGCGTCGACCGCCTGCCCTATGAACGGACCGATCCAGGCCGTCCAGGCTCCCTACTACGGGGATGTCTCCTACCGCACCCCGCCGCCGGACCTGCCGTCACTGCTCCTGAAGGAGCGGATTGTCTACCTGGGCATGCCGCTGTTCTCCTCCGACGACGTCAAGCGCCAGCTGGGTGTCGACGTCACCGAGCTGATCATCGCCCAGCTGCTTTTCCTGGAATTCGACAACCCGGAGAAGCCAATCTACTTCTACATCAACTCCACCGGCACCTCCTGGTACACCGGCGACGCGGTCGGATACGAAACCGAAGCCTTCGCCATCTGCGACACCCTGCGCTACATCCGCCCGGAAGTGCACACGATCTGCATCGGTCAGGCCATGGGCACCGCCGCGATGATTCTCTCGGCCGGGACCAAGGGCTGCCGCGCCAGCCTACCCCACGCCACCATCGTGCTCAACCAGCCGCGCACCGGTGCCCAGGGTCAGGCCAGCGATATCCAGATTCGGGCCAAGGAAGTGCTGGCCAACAAGCAGACCACCCTCGACATCCTCTCGCGCAACACCGGTCAGACCCACGAAAAGCTGGCCAAAGACACCGACCGGATGTTCTATCTGACGCCCCAGGAAGCGGTGGACTACGGTCTGATCGACCGGGTTCTGGAAAGCCGCAAGGACCTGCCGACGCCCCTGCCCGCCCTCTGACCTCCCCAGCGAACCCACACCTATGCCCATCGGAGTTCCCAGCGTCCCCTACCGGCTGCCCGGCAGCACCTTCGAACGCTGGATCGACATCTACAACCGCCTGGCGATCGAACGGATCATCTTCCTGGGCCAGGAAGTGACCGACAGTCTGGCCAACAGCATCGTCGCCCAGCTGCTCTACCTCGACGCCGAGGATTCCAACAAGCCGATCTACCTCTACATCAACAGCCCCGGGGGCTCGGTCACGGCCGGCATGGCGATCTATGACACCATGCAGTACATCAAGGCGCCGGTAATCACCATCTGCCTCGGTCTCGCCGCCTCGATGGGCGCCTTCCTGCTCTGCGCCGGCACCAAGGGCAAGCGCCTCGCCCTGCCCCACGCCCGAATCATGATCCACCAGCCCCTGGGCGGTACGGGTCGCCGTCAGGCCTCGGACATCGAGATCGAAGCTAAGGAAATCCTGCGGATCAAGAAGCTACTCAACCAGATCATGGCGGATCGCACCGGCCAGCCCCTGGAGAAGATCGAGAAGGATACTGACCGCGACTACTTCATGTCTTCGGAAGAGGCCAAGGAGTACGGTCTGATCGACATGGTGATCGAGGAACGGCCCGCCTAGGCGGCCCGCAGCTCATCCCGAGCTTCCTTCAGCCAGTCGAGCCATTCGTAGGGCACCCCCAGACCGTTGAGGCGGCTGGCGTGGTGCCCTTTTCCGTCGGGATGGGGGCCATGGTAATCGCTGCCGCCGGTGGGCAGCAGCTGGTGGCGATCGCAGAGCCGCTCCAGCTTGCGCACGTCACTGGCACTGTGGCTGGGGTGAATCACCTCCAGGCCCATCAGCCCCGCCTCCAGCAGTTCCGGCAGCACGGCCTCGGGCTGGCCACCCCGGAACAGGTAGGCATGGGCCCAGACCGGGATGGCGCCGCAGTCGCGCAGCAGACGGATCCCTTCGACGGCAGTGAACTTACCGTAGTCGACGTAGGCCGGGCCGCCATCACGCAGGAAGCGGTGAAAAGCATCGTCGTAGCTGCGGGCATGGCCGGCCGCCACCAGGGCATAGGCCAGGTGGGGACGCCCCGGCACCGCCCCGTTGGGCAGGATGGGCAGTGTGATCGGGTAGCCCAGTTCCGCCAGCTTAGTGGCCATGGCCTCGCCCCGCTGACGGCGACCGAGCTGGCGCTGGCTGAGGGGCTGCTGCAGCCGTTGCGGGTCGGGCCAGAAGCCGAGAACATGCATGCCCCGACCGTTGTGAACGGTGCTCAGCTCGATCGCAGGGACGATTTCCAGATTGGTGTCGGTGGCGGCGGCGATCGCTTCGTCCCAGCCGCTGACCGTGTCGTGGTCAGAAATCGCCAGGGCCCTCACCCCAGCCGCCCGCGCCGCCGCCACCAGGTCCGTCGGGGTCAGGGTGCCGTCGGAGAAGGTCGTGTGGGCGTGGAGTTCAATCACAGGCCGGGAGCAGGAGAGACTGCAACCATTGTCAGGGATTCATAGAGCCGAGAGCGATCCCATCGGGGTAAGTCAGACAGTCCCGGTGACATGAGCCCCTCCGCAGACATGGCAGTCTGGAGAGACCAGACCATTCCTCCCGGCCATCTCCATGGCGCCCGTTTCCTCTCACCCTCCCACCGAGCAGGTCCCGATAGACACGATGGTCGAGAAGCCGAGAATCGCCATCCTCCGCAACAGCCGCTTCCGTAGTCAGTACAGCATGCTCAGCTATGCCACCTGGCTGCAGGAGACCCTGGCGGAAACCACGCCGAATGTTCGCATTCTGGATCAGTCCGGTCCCCGCTGGCTGTGGCGCTGGCCCCGTCTGGCGGCTCTGGTCGGAAAGTTCCTCAGCCTGCCGCTGCAGGTCCTGTGCCTACCACCGGAGACGGTGCTCTGGATTCCGGACCACTCGCTGGCCATGTATCTCTGGTGCAGTCGCAGTCAGCGGCGGATCGTCACCTGCCATGACCTGCACTCGGTCCAGATTGCCGATGGAGAATTCCCCGGCGTCGTCCAACCGTGGCAGGCCGGGGCACAGCAGTGGGTCATGCGGCGGGCGCTCCCCCGCGCCACCCACGTCCTGGCGATTTCCGACTACACGCGCCGGATCTTCGAGCGCAAGATCACCACCCGGGCCTCCGTGCGGACGGTGCATAATCCCCTCAAACCCGGATTCCAGAGGCTGAGTGCGGCAGAGACCTGGGCCCAGCTGTCGGAACGACTGCCGTCCCGGTTCCGGGACCAGGCACCGATTCTCCACGTCGGTAACGGCAACTGGTACAAGAACCGGGGCATGGTCCTGCAGGCCTATGCCGCACTACGCAGGCACCTGCCGGATGCACCTCCCCTGCTGATGGTCGGCAAACCACTGGGAGAGGCCCTGGAGAACCAGGTGGACAGCCTGGGCATCCGATCACATTTGGCGGTTCTCACCCACAGCACGGATCAGCAGGTGAACGCCGCCTACAATCTGGCTGCGCTGCTGCTCTTCCCGTCCCTGAGCGAGGGGTTCGGCTGGCCGATCATCGAAGCCCAGTCGGTTGGCTGTCCGGTGGTCTGCAGCCAGGGCGGTTCTCTGGCGGAGATCTCCGGTGGATCGGCCCTGGAGGTGCCCCATCAGGACCCCGACGCCTACGCCGTCGCCATGGCATCCCTGCTGGAGACGGCGAGTCTGCGGGAGCAGGTGATTGCCCAGGGATACCGGAACCTGGATCGGTTCCAGGAAGCCCACATCCGGGAGGCATACCGTAGCTATCTGCAGGAGGTCAGTCTCCCGGACTGACCTCCCATCCCCGCGATCAGAGCGCCGCTGCCCGTTCGCTGACTGCCGTCTGCAGCCGGGTGACCACCTCATCCACCGGCACGGTGCCCAGATCACCACTGGCCCGGGTGCGCAGGCTGAGGGTACGGTCCTCGGCCTCCTGGGCCCCGACTACCGCCATCACCGGGATCTTTGCCTTCTCGCCATTGCGGATCAGCTTGCCGAGGCGATCGCCGCTGCCATCCACCGTCGCCCGGATACCGAGCGCCAGCAGGCGATCGCAGGTCTCGCGGCAGTAGCCAAGCACCGACTCGGTCACCGGCAGCAGGCGCACCTGCTCCGGTGCCAGCCAGAGCGGGAAGTCCCCGGCGTACTGCTCGATCAGAATGCCGATCAGCCGCTCCAGGGATCCGAAGGGGGCCCGGTGCAGCATCACCGGCCGCTGGCGGGTGCCATCCTCGGCCACGTACTCGAGGTCGAAGCGTTCCGGCAGGTTGTAGTCGACCTGCACCGTGCCCAGCTGCCACTCGCGCTCCAGCACGTCCTGGAAGATGAAGTCCAGCTTCGGCCCGTAGAAGGCCGCTTCGCCGATGCCCTCGAAGTAGTCCATGCCGAGGGTCTCCACCGCCCGGCGGATGGCACCTTCCGCCTTGTCCCAGGCTTCGGGACTGCCGATGTACTTGTCGGACTCGGGATCCCGGAAGCTGAGGCGGGCCCGGAAGTTCTTCAGATTCAGAGCCTTGAAGACGGTCAGGATCAGGTCCACCACCGCCAGGAACTCGGAATCGAGCTGATCCGGGCGCACGAACAGGTGGGAGTCATCGACGGTGAAGCCCCGCACCCGGGTCAGGCCACCCAGTTCCCCGGACTGTTCGTAGCGGTAAACCGTGCCGAACTCCGCCAGCCGGATCGGCAGTTCCCGGTAGCTGCGCAGTTCATTCTTGTAGATCTGAATGTGGAACGGGCAGTTCATCGGCTTGAGCACGAAGCCCTGCTCCGCCAGCTTGGCCGCCTCGTCCTCGGCCATCATCGGGAACATATCCTCGTGGTACTTCTGCCAGTGACCCGAGGTCTTGAACAGGTCCACCCGCGCAATGTGGGGGGTGACCACCGGCTGGTAGCCCCGCTTCAGCTGCTCGGCCTGGAGGAAGTCCGACAGCGTGCTGCGCAGCACCGTGCCCTTGGGGGTCCACAGGGGCAGGCCCGGGCCGACCGGATCGCTGAACAGGAACAGGCCCAGTTCCTTGCCCAGCTTGCGGTGGTCCCGCTTCAGGGCCTCTTCTTTGCGGCGCTTGTACTCGGCCAGCTGCTCGGGGGTTTCCCAGGCGGTGCCGTAGATGCGCTGCAGCTGGGCCTTGGTCTCATCCCCGCGCCAGTAGGCCCCGGCCACCATCTCCAGATCGAAGGCCTTGGGATTGAGCTCGGCGGTCGTCTCCACGTGGGGACCGGCGCAGAGATCCCACCACTCGTCGCCGAGGGTGTAGAGCGTGATCGGCTCCTGGATACCCGCCAGAATCTCCAGCTTGTAGGGTTCGTTATTCGCCTGGATCTTCGCCTCGGCTTCTGCCCGGGTGACCTCGATCCGCTCCAGGGGAAGCTTGCGGTTGATGATCTTGATCATCTCCTTCTTGATCGCCTTGAGGTCGGCTTCCGAGAAGGGTTCGGGGGTGTCGAAGTCGTAGTAGAAGCCGGTTTCGGTCCAGGGACCGATAGTGACCTGCGCCTTGGGGAACAGCTTCTGCACCGCCATCGCCATCACGTGGCTCATGCTGTGGCGGATGCGTTTGAGGGCGTCGGATTCGCTGGTTTTGGGCAGGCGGATCGGTTCGGCGGCGGGAACTTGCTGGACCATGCCGGGCTTGGGGACTCTCGTGGGGGCAATCGGGCGTAACCGATCTTACCCGCCCAGCCTGACCGGAAACGGTAGGGTAGTCGCTGACCGTTTCTGTTGAAGGCCCATGCTGACGAGCGCCACCGTCGCCTACATCCATTACCTCGGCTTCATGCTCAGTTTCGGTGCCCTGGTGCTGGCGCGCCGCCTGATTCGCAAGGACCTCTCGGTCAAGGACGCCAACCTGCTGGGGGGCACCGATCTGGTCTACGGCATGGCGGCCCTGGCCGTGCTGGTGACCGGCATCCTACGGGTGAAGTATTTCGGCCAGGGTGCCGATTTCTATCTGCAGAACCCTGTCTTCATCACCAAGGTCGGACTCTATCTGACCCTGGGTGGCCTGTCGCTGTACCCCACCTTCACGATCATCCGCTGGGTCTTCCCGCTGCGGGAGGGCAAGGCTCCCGAAGTGAGTGAAACCACCGTCGGCCGGATCAAGACGGCCCTCAACCTGGAACTGGCCGGCATGGTGGTGCTGCCCTTGCTGGCCGCCCTGATGGCCCGCGGCATCGGCCTGAGCGCCTAGGAGGCCAGCAATGACCCTTCAGACCGCTCTGATCACCGGCGCCTCCGCCGGTATCGGCCGCTGCTACGCCGAGGCCCTGGCATCACGCGGCGTACCGGAGCTGATCCTCACCGCCCGCCGGGGCGATCGCCTGCAGTCCCTGGCGGAGACACTGCATCGCCAGCACGGCACCCGCTGCCGCATCCTGCCCCTGGACCTGGCGGCCCCCGGCGCCACCGCCACCCTGATGGCGGAACTGGGCGAAAGCTCTGTGGATCTGCTGATCAACAATGCCGGCTACGGCTACTACGGCGATTTCCTGGAGCAGCCGCCCGAGGACCTGACCCGGATGCTGCAGCTGAATGTGATCGCCCTGACGGAGCTGACCCGAGCCCTGCTGCCGGGCATGCTCAGCCGGGGCGAGGGGCGGATCATCAACATCGCCTCTACCGCCGCTTTCCAGCCGATTCCCTACTTCAGCGCCTACAGCGCCAGCAAGGCCTACGTACTCAGCTTCAGCGAAGCCCTCTGGGCAGAGTACGGCGATCGCGGCATCCGCATTCTGGCGGTCTGCCCCGGCCCGACCCAGACCGAGTTCTTCGACGTAGCGGGCATGGCCGGTAACGCCAAGCTGAGCCAGTCGATCACCATGGAGCGCCCCGAGGATGTGGTGCAGCGCTCCCTGGAAGCCCTGGAGCGGGGCGAAGCCAGCTGTGTCACCGGCAACTGGATGGCCCAGGCCCTGACCCGGCTGCCGCGCCTGTTCCCCCGCGAGACCCTGGTGAAGGCGATCGCCAGCCAGTTCCGCCCCGACTGATGTCCCTGGAGAGTTCCATGCGCGAGTACGCCCTTCCCGCCCTGGTCAGCGCCCTGGCCCTGCTGACCTACCAGGCCACGGCCCTGCTCGTCGGCCGGGCCCGGTTCCAGTACAAGGTGATGCCGCCCGCCGTCAGCGGCCCGCCGGAATTCGAACGGGTGCTGCGGGTGCAGCAGAACACCCTGGAGCAGCTGGTGTTCTTCCTGCCCGCCCTCTGGCTGGCCGCGCTGTTCGGCAGCCTGCAACTGTCCAGTCTGCTGGGCTTCATCTGGGTCGGTGGCCGCATTGCCTACGCCGTCGGCTACATCCAGGCCCCGGAAAAGCGCGGCCCCGGCTTCGGGATCAGCTTTCTGAGCAGCGTCGTTCTGGTCGGCATGGGACTGGTGGGCGCGATCGCCGCCCTGCTCTGACCCGACTCCAATTCATCCATCCCCAGCGGGGGTTGATCGTCAGCGATCAACCCCCGCTGTCGTCAGCAACCACCCTTACGTCAGCATTTCCTGACGCCAGCCCCCAGTCCGCGGGCAACGGTTGACAGTCCACCGTCACACTTGTTAAACAGGTATCACACGTGAGATCTGTCCTACGTATTCGAGGTCTTTGGCGATGAACTGGGAAAGCGGCGCGCAGGCCACCTACAGCGGCATCGGTACCCACTGCATTCTGGAGTTGTACGGTTGCCCGGCGGAACTGCTCGACGATGAGCGGCGCCTGATGCCGACCCTGCGGGAAGCGGCGCTGCGGGCGGGGGCAACCCTGCTCAAGGAGACCATGCACCGCTTTGAGCCCCAGGGAATCACGGCCCTGCTGCTGCTGGCGGAGTCCCACCTCTCGATTCACACCTGGCCGGAATCCGGCTATGCCGCCGTGGATGTGTTCACCTGCGGCAGTCACACCCAGCCGGAAGTGGCCTGTGCCTTTCTGGTCCAGGCCTGCGGCGCCACCCAGCACAGCCTCAAGGTGGTCACCCGCCGTCCGCCGGTCCAGGTCAATCAGGCCGAACGCGAACCCGTCGCCCTCTAACCCCGAGGTCTCACCATCCACCATGGCCAAGAAGATTTTCGGTGTCCGGGTCGATGACGATCTGCGGCGCAAGCTGAAGGCGATCGCCATCGACCGAGGCTACATCCACAACAGCGGTACCCACAAGGGCCGCCCGGACCTGAGCGGGCTGGTGCTCTCGATTCTCGGGGACTTCGTTGACAGTCATCCGGCCACCTCGGAATCGACCGACACCGTGACCGCCCAGGAAGCCCAGGAGCAGGCGGAGCGTCAGGCCCGGGAACCGGAGCCCCCGGACCCGCCCGCCCGTCGCGGCAAGAAGCGCAAGGGCAGTGCCCAGAGCTAAACCACCGAACCCTTGAGAGCCCGCAGTCGACGGCTCATGCTGGCAATCAGCATCAGCCCGAAGACCGGGCTCTTCTCCAGGGCCAGACAGAAGCGCTCGCGATCGATCTCCGCCAGCCGGATATCGGTCTCGGCGGTGGCCGTGGTGAACCGACGATGGTCCGCCTGCGCCAGAGCGCCCTCCCCGAAACAATCGCCGGCCTCAAGGACCTCGGAAACTGCATCCGGTCGTTCCAGGCGCACGGAGCCTTCGAGCAGTCCGAACATGGTCCGGCCCTCGTCACCGGCCCGATAGATGCACTCCCCCACCGCCAGGCTACGGATAGCGCCGTGCTCGGCCCAGGCGGCCACAATGTCGGAAACGTTCACGGGTCTGTCCCCAGCTGATCACTGGAGATCGACACTATCGAGCCAAGGTTATGGGGAGATGGTGACGCGGTTAAGGAAGCCAGCACCAACCCCAGGCAGGGTAGCTGCCCGCCGACCTGGGGTCCGGCTTTGCATGACTGGAACGGAGAGGGGGGGATTCGAACCCCCGTTAGGTTTCCCTAAACCGCATTTCGAGTGCGGCGCATTCAACCACTCTGCCACCTCTCCCGGTAGCCCAACGATTCTACACCGATGCTTCGCCCCGAGCCAGTCAGGGCAGGGATTCCCGGGTCGAAAGACCGCTATCGGGTTCCCACTGGACCGTGCCGCGATCGCCGGTGCAGACCCAGCCGTCGGGCAGCGGTTCACAGTCCCGACGCGACAGCACGCCCAGACTACCCGCTGTGGGCGAGTGCGTCGGTCGCCCGCCGAGGCCCCAGATCCGACGTTCCCCGGCCAGGGGCTGCCCGTCCGGTCCCAGCAGCCAGAGCCAGGTGTGGCCCCGCCAGGTGAAGCGCCAGCGCTGCCCGCCACTGGCCGGAACCTCCAGGGTGTCCTCACCCCAGCTCAGATGCTGACCGGGCTGCAGGGCGATCGCCGGGGGTGGCAGCGGTTCCGCCGTCGGCACCCCGATCCACTGGCGCAGGGGCAGAGTGCGGCGCAGTTCCTCCCAGGCCGCGAGGGTCGCGGGCTGACTGTCGGGCATCAGACCCCAGTCCAGCTGACGGATACCCAGGTGGCGCAGCCAGGGCTGCAGATGCTGCCGCCATTCGTCGGCATCCAGGCGAGCCACCAGTCCCGTACGGCCCGGTTCCTGGACGAGCATCGCCGCCCCCCGGGGCAGATCCGGCCAGCTGAGGCGCGTCAGCGTCAGAGCCTGGACCAGACCCGGCACGAGCAGCAGCAGTGCCAGGAGCACCGCCAACCAGCGCCGCAACAGCCAGCGCGGGGGCCACAGCCAGAGCAGCATCAGCGCGTAGAGGCCCAGCATCTGGCCCAGGGGCAGAGCGCCCAGCACCCACTGGCTGCCGGGCAGCGCCGCCGCGATCGCCACCAGTCCCCGTAGCAGGTCGAGCACCGGACCCGCCAGCCAGGCCAGCAGCTGTCCGAGGTCGGGCCAGAGCAGTGTCGCTGCACCACTGGCAAACCCGACCAGACTGACCACCGTGATCGGCAGCGCCGCCAGGACGTTGAGCGGAACCGCCCAGGGGGAGACAGTACCGAAGGCCTGCCATTGCAGCGGCAGGGTCCAGAGGGTCGCCGCGGTCGGCACCGCGATCGCCGCCGCCAGGGGCGTGGGCAACCGGTCCAGATGCGCCTGAATCGGGTCTGCTGCCACCACCAGCCCGAAGGTGGCCAGGAAGCTGAACCAGAATCCCAGGTCCGTCACCCAGCTGGGCTGCCAGAGCAGCATCCCCAGGCCGGTCAGCGCCAACACCCGCAGTGGTCGGGTACGCTGGCTCCGCTGCGCTGCCCACAGTTGCGCCTCACCCATCAGCAGCGCCCGCACCAGCGACGGCTGTGCTCCGGCCAGCAGCACCAAGGAGCCCATCAGGCCCGTGCCGGTGACGAACCTTACCCAGGCCGGGCGGCCAGCCGTCAGGCGCAGGCTGAAGCCCAGCAGCAGGGCCACCTGGAAGCCTGAGGCGGCCAGGGCGTGGCTGAGGCCGACCCGACTCCACTGCTGTTTCAGGGCAGCGGGTGGATCGCCAACCCCGTTACCGAGGGCGATCGCCGCCAGCAGCGAGCCCCGCTCCTCCCCCAGGGCAGCCACCATCGGAGCACGGATGTGCTTACCCAGCCGCCAGAATGGGTCGGCAGGGACAGAGCCCAGGCGCTCCAGCCGAATGGCCGTCAGTTGAGCAAACACCCCCCGCCGCGCCAGCCAGGCGGCGCTGTCGAACTCGCCCGCATTGCGGGCCGTTGCCGGACGCCACAGCCAGCCCGAGAGTTGCAGGCGATCCCCCGGCTGGCGCGGCGGGTCATCTCCCCGCCGTTGGACGGTGACTGCCAGTTGGCCACGGCGGGCCTGGGGCGGTTGCCGAACCTGCTCAACCGACAGATCGAAGCTGAGGCGATCGCCGCGCTGGCGCAGGGGCGGCTGCACCAGCCCCACCAGTTCCACCCGCTGCGACTGACCTCCGTTGAGCAGGCCACTGATGTCATCCATCGCCGGATGCGGGCTGCGCAGCGCCAGCCAGGGCTGAGCCAGCACCAGCAGCAGCATCCCCAGCCAGAGCAACTGCCGGATCGGACGCCGGTCATGGGGCAGCAATCCCCACAGCAACGGCAGCAGCAGCGCGAGGGCCAGCCCCAGGGGCAACCCGGCCCGGCTCAGGGGCGTCAGCGCTAGAGCCAGCCCCAGCAGGTAGCAGCCGCCAACAAAAATCAGCCCATCCATGACGGAGACCGCACCACCGTCCTACGGTTCCCGCCCGAACGCAGAACGGCCCGACCACCGGAGCGATC
This sequence comes from uncultured bacterium, assembly GCA_964481495.1. Classification (GTDB taxonomy): domain Bacteria; phylum Cyanobacteriota; class Cyanobacteriia; order Synechococcales; family Synechococcaceae; genus CAWUMD01. The sequence continues at coordinate 7,440 of CAYZUY010000011.1, read as the reverse complement.
GGGCCGTTCAAGAGGGAAGCAACCTCAGATCAGATGGACAGGCCCAGTTGCAGCCCGAGCAGACCATGGATCAGCAGCAGCCCCAGCGCTGCCACCCCCAGGTAAGCGTGAACCGTGCGCATCCCCGGCTTGCCGCCCAGGAACTTGCTGAAGGAGATGGCCCCGTTGGCCGCCACCATGGCGATCGCCAGACAGCCGGTCCAGAAATGCGGGCTCTCCATGATCGGCTTGCCCTGCATCACCAGCGAGAGCAGACCGCCCAGGAAGCCAAGGCTGATGAACAGCGTGAAGAACGGCCCGGTGCGCTTGTGCAGCTTGATCGCCGCCGCCTTGGTCGGAATGTCAGTGCTGTTGCGGATCTCGAAGCCGTATCGGGCCAGGGACGTCCCCATCACCAGAACGACGATGGACATGAAGAAGGGGTGGCCCCAGTGGGTCACGGCTTCCGGCAGGTTGAGGCTGCTGAAGAAATCAGCCTGGGGTTGCAGCAGTTGCGTCACCCAGTCGGCGATGGCTTTCATGGTCGAAGTGGATCGGGACTCCTTATTTTCCCCTGCCAGAGGGTGTTCGCCGGAATGCTCAGGCGGTCACCGCCTCACCCTTGAGCAGCGGGAAGCCCAGATCCTGACGCTGCTCGAGGTAGAGCTTGGCCACCTGACGGGCCATGGTGCGGATGCGGCCGATGTAGCGGGTGCGCTCGGTCACCGAAATCAGCCCGCGGGCATCGAGCAGGTTGAAGCTGTGGGAGCACTTGAGCACGAAGTCTAGGGCCGGAGCCACCAGACCGCGCCCGATCAGCTGCTGGGCCTCCTGCTCGTAGAGACCGAACAGCTGGAACAGCAGGTCTGGCGTCGAGGCCTCGAAGTTGTAGTGGCACTGCTCGATTTCGCTCTGCAGGTGCACATCCCCGTAGGTAACCGTGTCGGTCCACTGAATCTTGGTGAAGGCATCGACGTTCTGCAGATACATCACCAGCCGCTCCAGACCGTAGGTGATCTCGATCGACACCGGTTGGCAGTCGATGCCGCCACACTGCTGGAAGTAGGTGAACTGGGTCATCCAGCCAGACCTCCCAACCCACGCCCCAGGCTCCCAGGGTGGGGGATTCCCAGTTGTCCTCGACGAAGCGGATGTCGTGGTCCTCAGGCTTGATCCCCAGGGCCCGCAGGGAATCGAGGTAGATCTCCTGGATCTCGTCCGGTGAGGGTTTGATCAGCACCTGGTACTGGTAGTAGTGCTGGTAGCGGTTGGGATTCTCACCGTAGCGACCGTCCGTGGGACGGCGGCAGGGCTCGACGTAGGCCACCGCCCAGGGTTCCGGTCCGATCGCCCGCAGGAAGGTATGGGGGCTCATCGTTCCCGCGCCCTTCTCGGTGTCGTAGGGCTGGGCGATCAGACAGCCCCGTTCGGCCCAGAACTGGTTGAGGGTGGCGATGACGGTCTGGAAGTTCACGGTGACGTTCTCTGGCGTTCCTGAGTGTTTCATTCTCCCAGGCCGGGGCAACCGACTGGGACAGATCGGGCGGCGGACTAGGCCTGCAGCGCCCGGCAGTAGGCTTCCACCTGCAGATCGATGCCGGTGATCGCGGTACCGACCACCACCGAGTAGGCACCCCGATCCAGCGCCTCCCGGGCGGCGGCAGCGGAGGCGATGCCGCCCTCGCAGATACTGAGCACGGGCAGTTCACTGACCATACGTTCCAGCAGGTCAAACCCGGGGGGTTTCAGGTGTTGGGTCTCGCCGGTGTAGCCGTAGAGGGTGGTGCCGATCACGTCCGCACCGGCGGCGGCCGCCGCCTGGGCCGAGTCGAAGCTGTCGATATCCGCCATCACGGCACAGTTCAGGTCGGCGTGGATGCGGCGGATGATCTCAGGAAAGATCTCGCCCGCCGGGCGGGGCCGCAGCGTGCAATCCAGGGCAATGATGTCGGCGCCCGCAGCGGCGATCGCCTCGGCATGACAGAACTGGGGCGTGATGTAGACGTCACTGCCGGGCAGCACCTGCTTCCAGAGGCCGATGATCGGAATATCCGGCAGCCGTTGCCGAACCGCTGCCACGTGCTCCGGTGTGTCGAGGCGGATACCCACTGCCCCGCGCATCACCGCTGCCGCCGCCATTGCCGCGATGCAGGCGGGGTCTCGCAGGGGCGAATCCGCCGGAGCCTGGCAGGAGACCACCAGACCACCCCGGAGCCGCTCGATCGATCGGGCCACTGTTTCCTCTCCCGTTGCGCGAAGCCACTCTAGTATCGGGGGAACCCGGCCGGGTTTCCGCCGTCTGCACGAGGGTGCCGCAGGAGCGTCCATGGCCAAACCCCGCGATCGCAAACCATCCATCAGCGGCCGAACTGCCCTGATTCCCAGCCGCCGTCAGCCCTCCTTCAGCCCCGGTCGCCTGCTGGTCACGATGCTGCAGCTGCTGGCCCTGATGGCCGCCGTCGTCGCTCTGCGCAGCCAGCCGCTGAACTGGCAGTTCCCCTGGAGCAATCCCCCGGCCAGCCAGCAGAACGGACGGCCCTGACAGCCCGGCGGAAGTGGTTTGATAGGGAAAGTGCCTTCATCCACCCGTTCCATGACCCAGACCGCCGAAGAACTGTTTGCCACCGGCCTTGAGCGTTACCAGGCCGGCGAGGACGCCGCCACGCTGCTGCCCCTGTTCAAGGAGGTCTGCGACAAGGCACCCAAGAACAGCGCGGCCTGGACCTGCCTGGCCTGGCTGCAGCTGCTGGCCGGGGACCACGCCAAGGCCGTCAAGTCGGCCCAGCGGGCGGTGAAGCTCAATCCCCAGGACCCCCAGGCGCGGGTGAATCTGGCGATCGCCCTGCTCGACAGCGGCAAGGCCGGGGTACGCGAGCACGTCGACATCGCCTCCCGCATCGCCTTCTTCTCCCAGGAACTGCGCGAGGATCTGGTGTCCAGCTTCGAGGACGGCCTGCCGCGCAACCCCGACTGGAGTTCCCTGGTCCGGGTCAAGGCCTGGGTGCTGGGCGAGGAAGGCTAGATGGAAGCCCTGCTGCGCAGTCTGAACTGGCTGCTCACCGCCGATGTCTTCTTCGTGATCGCCGCCTTCTTCTGGTTTGCGGCCGCACTGGTGGGACGCAGCTTCGACCTGAATCTGGGCCTGGACCTCTGGTACCAGCTTTGGCCCGGGGTGTTCCAGCCTGCCATCGGACTGCTGATGGCGGGGGCTCTGGTCAGCGGTGGCATTGGCTGGCTGCGGCAGCGGTTCGGCCGCTAGTCCGCGGTCCACACCACGAGTCGTCCATACGTCCGGCCATCATCGCGGCCGCAGTGCCGCGATGATGTGCCGGACGATCGTTTCCGGGTCTAGTCCGACGTCGACGACCT
>CAYZUY010000011.1:0-4082 GCA_964481495.1 uncultured bacterium | reverse complement strand
GTCAGTGGCGGCATCGGCTGGCTGCGGCGGCGGTTCGGCAGCAACGAGTAAGGTCCCAAGGGGGAGGCGTCTGCCTCCCCCTCATCGTTTCTAGGGCAGGAACTGGCGCAGGGCTGCCTCCAGATCGGGATAGCGGAAGCTGAAGCCTTCCGCCTGGGCCCGCTCCGGCAGCACCCGCTGCCCCTCCAGCACCACCTGGGCTGCATCCCCCAGCAGGGCCTGCAGGGCGAGGACGGACACCGGCAGCCAGGAGGGGCGCGAGAGCACCTCACCCACGACCTGGCCGCGTTCCGCCATGCGCACCGGATTAGGGGCAGTAGCGTTGTAGATCCCACGGCACTCCTGGCGCTCCAGAGCCCAGAGAATCAGGCCGACCACGTCCTCCCGCTGCACCCAGGAGAACCACTGACGGCCACTGCCCAGGGGGCCTCCGGCGAAGGTGCGGAAGGGCAGCAGCATCTTGGCGATCGCCCCGCCGTTGCCGAGCACAATCCCCAGCCGCAGCACCACCGTGCGGACGCCCTGGGACTCCGCCGCCAGCGCCGCCGCTTCCCAGTCCCGGCAGACCTGGGCGAGGAAATCGGTTCCAGCCGGGCTGGCTTCGGTGAAGGTCGCAGTCTCGCTGGTGCCATAGAAGCCGATGGCGGAAGCGTTGATCAGTACCCGCGGTCGTTCCGCCTGGGCTGCCGCTGCGGCCACCAGGGCTTCGGTTCCCCGGATGCGGCTGTCGCGGATCAGCTGCTGACGGGCTTCGGTCCAGCGTTCATCGGCAATCGGTGCGCCCGCCAGATTGACGACGGCCTCACAGCCACTCAGATCCGGCTGGGCACCGGAGGCCGGGTCCCAGGCGCGGCAGTCGGCCTGGGGAAAGCGCAGCCGGGCGGCATCCGGATTACGGCTGAGAACCACAAGGGTATGGCCTTGCTCCAGCAGGCGTTCGCAGAGGCGGCTGCCGACGAAACCGGTAGCCCCGGTGACCGCGATCTTCATGGATTCAGCTCGGGAATGCGTCAGCGATCACCGTACGCCATCCCGTTGGCGGCTGCATACCGCTGCATGAAGCGCAGAAAGCGCTCCCAGTGGTCATCCTGCTCAATCTCGACCACAAACTCCACACCCCGCAGTTCATCGCCGTCATCGCCACCGAAGATCACACGGGTGGAACTGGGCTCGAGCAGCAGCACCCCCTCACTGTCGGTCAGGCGCAGGGCCTTGGCGAAGCCGCTGGTGAAGCTGCGGAAGCGCTCCAGGGCCTTGAGGGCCAGGAAGGTCAGCTTGGCGGACCTTAGACCGGTACTGCGCTCCCGGCGCAGGCTGACGTCATCGAGTTCTTCGAACAGGCCATCGAACAGTTCGATGCGGGGAGAGATGGAATCGGCCATGGGGGCCTCCTGCCGGATCAGGCAGAGAAGGAATTCCCGCACCCACAGGTCTGGGTGGCGTTGGGGTTGGTGAACTGGAAACCACCACCGATCAGCGCGGTGCTGAAGTCCAGCTGCATGCCGTAGATGTAAAGCAGGCTCTTGGGGTCGCAGACCACCCGGAAGCCGTCGTAGTCGTAGACTTCATCGCTGGCCTGGATGCCGTCATCGGCGATGAAGTCCATGGTGTAGGACATGCCGGAGCAGCCGCCCTGGCGCACGCCGACGCGCAGCAGCAGATCGCTGCCCTGCTGCTGGCGCAGGGACTTGAGCTGGTTGAGGGCGGTGTCGCTGATCAGGATGCCGCGTTGGGGCAGGGTGGCTTCGCTCATCCGACATTGGCTCCTTGGCTATCAGAAAGGGTGCCCGAAGCAGTGAGGGCGTTAAGGCTTTCGCAGGATTGCGGGGGATCACTGGGTCCGTGCCTTTGATTATAGGCAGCGCGTTTTCCCGGCCCGACGACCCATGTCCGCACTCCCCCGCACCACCATCCAACGGCTGCTGGCCCTGCCCCAGCCGGGAGTGGACTGGGAGGGCGATCGCCTTGCCGTCGGTCTCGGTCTGGAAGGGGCCCTCAGTCGCGACCTGCTGCTCTGGGTGGACCGCGATCGCAACTTCGTCCGTCACCAGGACTTCATCGATGCCGGCAGCGGCCCAGAGGCCCTGGTGCGCGGCCTGCTGCGGGCCATGGAAACCCCCAACCCCGGCCCGGGCGATCTGGGACTGCCCTACCGGCCCCGGCGGGTGTTTGTGCGCAGCCACGAGCAGCAGCTCTACCTGCGCGGGGCCCTGCAGGACCTGGGCATCACCGTCGCCTACGCCCCGGAGCTGCCGATTCTCGACAACCTCTTCGTCGACCTCAGCCCGCTGCTGCTGCAGCCGGAGGTTTACCGCACGCCGGAATTCCTGCGGCTGGAGGCGGTGGCCCAGCAGATCTGGAAACGGCAGGCCTGGATCTGGTTCGAGCAGGCCGGCCTGCTGGAGATCCGCTGCCCCGGCCTGGAGGACCTCACCCTCTACGCCTGCAGCCTGGGCAACAGCAGCGGCACCCGCACCCTGGTCCTCTACCGCAGTCTGGAGTCACTCCGCCGCTTCCGGGATCAGGTCCAGACCGCCGTCACTACCGCCGAGCAGCAGGAGGCCCTGACCAGCCAGGACTGCCTGTTCGTCGATTTCCAGCCCCGGCCCGACCAGCGGCTGCCGGAAATCCGCTGCGGCAGTATCCACCCCCTCGAGGGACTGCAACCCATCCATGAAGAGGAACTGGGGACGCTGATTCTGGCGCTGCGGGCCGTAGAGCGGTTCCTGGGCGATCGCCGCTGCCCGGGCGACCCCGGTCTCAGTGCCATCGAGCTGGAATTCCGCATCGCCGCCGATATCCACCCCCGCAGCCCGATGCTCAAGACCCGGGTCCGGACCCGCCCGGACCTACAGCGGGAGCTGGTCGCCCTGCCGGGGACGGACGGAGAGATGCATCCCGGCAGCTTCGTGCTCCGCTGCTGGAGCCAGCGGCATTACCGTTGAGTTCCCGGATACTCCGCACCCCGCAGAAAACCTGAAAGAATTAGGGCCATCGTCAGCCGGACGCAGGATTACCGCCATGGCCCCCCCACCCGTTTCCACCCGCCCCCCGACCTCCGAACGCTGGTCCCTGCGGGTCGAGGTCGGACGGGGACTGGAATGGGTGCGCTACGTCTGGCACACCCTCGGGCGCCTGGGCGGCCCGCTGGATATCCTGCTGGCGCTGGTCACCCTGCTGCGGCTGCTGACCCGCCGCACCCTCGTCCAGTGGGGTCTGATCCGCGGGCCCCAGCGCCGTCGTCGCTGAGGCCAGACCCGTGTTCTATGAATCCTCCCGCTTCCCCTTCACCGCCCAGCTGGAAGCGTACTGGGAAACCGTGCTTTCAGAACTGCAACAGCTACGGGACGAGAACTTCATCCCCTGGCCCGAGAAGTACCTCTACAACGACCAGGGCTGGGAGACCTTCGGCCTCTACGCCTTCGGGGTCAGAATCCGCAGAAACTGCGACCTCTGCCCCGGCACCACCGCCCTGCTCGAGCAGATACCCAACCTAGTCTCGGCCGGGTTCTCCTCCCTCGCCCCCGGCACCCACATCCAGCCCCACACCGGCTACGACGATGGGGTGCTGCGCTGTCACCTGGGGCTGATCATCCCCGAGGACTGCGCCATCCGGGTCGGGGACGAAACCCGCGCCTGGGCCCCGGGCAAGACGATGGTCTTCGACGACACCGAAGAACACGAGGCCTGGAACCGCAGCGATCGCACCCGGGTCGTACTGCTGCTCGACTTCACCCCGGAAGTCGGCGTCCTGGGGGATGCCGCACTGGAGGAGAACGCGAAGGGCTCGCTGCTGCACCGGGCCGGTCGCCGTCTCAAGTCATTGCTGAAGGGAGCCTAGACTCCATTAAGATTTCTGAAGACTGCAGACAACCAGGATTCATCAACCCATGCGTGTTGCTATCGTCGGCGCCGGTCTGGCCGGACTCGCCGCAGCTGTGGATCTCGTCGATGCCGGCCACCAGGTCGACCTCTACGAATCCCGCCCCTTCGTCGGCGGTAAGGTCGGCAGCTGGGAAGATGCCGACGGCAACCACATCGAGATGGGTCTGCACGTCTTCTTCTTCAACTACGCCAACCTC
>CAYZUY010000010.1:21644-27790 GCA_964481495.1 uncultured bacterium | reverse complement strand
TCTGGGGCCCGACTATATTGCCCGGACCCTGCATTGGGCCCGCGCCAGCGATCGCTCGACACCTCTGGTGATCAATGAGTACGGTCTGGAGGGCGATGACCCGACCACGGCCCGCAAGCGGGAGCAGATGCTGACGCTGCTGCGATCGCTGCGTCGGCAGGGAGCACCGGTGCAGGCGCTGGGGCTGCAGGCGCACCTCTATGCCACCCCAGCCGGGCCGACCTTCCGGACGCTGCCGACCTTCCTACGGCAGGTGAGTGATCTGGGGCTGGATCTCTACATCACGGAGCTGGATGTCAACGATCAGGCCCTGCCTGCTGCCATCCCGGAACGGGATGCCCGCGTCGCCGCCGTCTACAGTGACTTCCTGGCGGCGGTGCTGCCCCAGCCGCACCTGAAACTGATCTGTGGCTGGGGGCTGAGCGATCGCCACACCTGGCTGAACCAGGCCTTCCCCCGCCGGGATGGGCTGCCCCAGCGCCCGTTGCCCTTCGACCGGGATCTGCAGCCGAAAGCCGCACTGCTGAAGATAGTGTCAAATCTGATGACTTAAACCTCATCACAGATAACCCTGTCATTACAGTTACCGACACATCTGGGCGCGTGATCGGTCTATGGTGACGATTCCGTCTGATAACGGCGATCCGGTCCGGCGCAGCCGTCGGGCGAACCTGCTCCTGCTGCTGCTCAGCGGTGGGCTGCTGGTGCTGTCTGTGGCGATCGTGGCCAACTTTCTGACCACCCGTTCGCGGGATGCCGTGATCAATGCGGAACCGATCGGGCTGCGGTCGCCGATTGCGGGCACCCTGCGGGATCTGCGGGTGCGGGCTGGAGATCGGGTCGTAGCGGGAGAGCTGCTGGCGCTAATCCAGAATGATCGGGCCAGTGCCCTGGAGGTGCGCCGTCTGGAGACAGACCTGGCCGCAGCCCGCAGCCGTCGGGCCGAGCTCGCCCACCGACTCGGGCACCAGACGCAGCTGATCGCCCGCCTACAGCGGGACTGGCGTGCCCAGCGCCAGCTGGAGGCGGACCGCTACCGCAGTGAGATCCGCCGTGTACAGGCGGACATCGGTCGGGCCGAGGCGGAACTGGCCTTCGCCCAGCGGGATGTGGCCCGCCAGGACTTTCTGTTCCGTAGCGGGGCGATCGCCGAAACCATTGTCGACCGTGCCCGAACCACGGCCCGCCAGCGTCAGCAGGACCTGGATAACCTGAACAGTCAGCTGCGGGGCCAGCAGACCCTGCTGGAGGCCGCCCGTCGGGATCTGACCCTGACCACCACCCGTAGTAACTTCGACCCGGTGTCCCGGCTGCAGGAAGCGCAACTCCTGCAGGAGAGCCTGCGGGATCAGCTGCGGACTGCTACGCAGGAGGTGGAGGGACTGCAGCGGCAGGTGAAGGTCGCCCGTCGGCAGTTCCGACTGCAGGCAGATACCGAGCTTCGCAGTCCGGATGCGGCCGTCGTCTGGCAGAATCAGGCCCGGCCCGGCGATCGCCTGCAGGCCGATCAGGTGGTGATGCAGCTGATCAACTGTCGGCAGCGCTGGATCGACACCTTCGTCAGCGAGTCGGATCTGAACAATCTGCGCATCGGCAGTCCCGCCACGATTCAGCTGGTGGGGAACCGGATTGAGCTGCGGGGTCGGGTGGCCTTCATCCGCTCCGGGGTGGGGCGGCTGCAACTGGGGCAGGACGACCCCACGCCGATTCCGATTAATCTGGCCCGGGAAAGCCAGGTGCGGGTGGAACTGCTGGAGGATGCTCCGGCACCGCCGCTGCAGTTCTGCTATGTCGGCTACACGGCCCGGGTGCTGTTCGAACGATGACGCTGCTGCGACCGGAATCAGGCCGGAGTCAGGAGGCCTATCGCATCCATCCCTGGGTCTGGGCCAGTCTGCTGGGCTCGGCCACCCTGCTGGTGCTGGTGCTGCTGTTGAGCAACCTCCAGTTCGGACTGGTGGCTCCGGGACTGCTCAATCCCCTGGGGTTTCGTGTCCTGCCGGAGGTGTGGCAGGTGAACGAGGACTGGCCCGAACTGCTGGCGCCGTCGGCGATCGCCCTCGGAGTGGTCCTGGGGGTGCGGGTCCTGCCCCGTCGTGCCTGGGCCTACCTGCTCGCCTCCCTGCTGCTGGCGGGATTTGCGCTGCGTTATTTCCTCTGGCGTTCGACCACGCTCAACACGGCTCATCCCTTCAGCTTTGCCTGCAGTCTGGCCTTCTTCCTGTTCGAGGGCACCTACCTGCTCAGCACCACGTTCCAGTTCTATCCGGCACTGCGGTTTGACCCCAGCCGCCGCCGTCGTCAGGCCGATGCCCTGCAGGCCTGGGCATCCGAACAGTCGCCGTCGGTCGATATCTTCATCCCCACCTACGACGAAGCGCCGCGACTGGTGCGCCGTGCGGTTCTGGCCTGCCGTAACCTCGACTACGAGCACAAGCGGGTCATCGTCCTCGACGATGGCCACCGCCCGGAGGTGGCGCAACTGGCGGCGGAACTGGGTGTCGATTACCTCAGTCGCCCGGACAATGCCCACCGCAAGGCGGGAAATCTCAACCATGCTCTGGCCCACAGCGACGGTGAGCTGGTGGCAATCTTCGACTGTGACTTCGTGCCCTTCCGGCAGTTCCTGAACCGGACGGTGGGCTTCTTCCGGGACCCGCAGGTGGCCCTGGTCCAGACGCCCCAGCACTTCTTCAATGCTGACTTCCACAACCGTAATCTCGGTCTTGAGTTCCTGATGCCAGGGGACATGGACTATTTCTTCCACTACATTCAGGTGCTGCGCGATCGTTTCAACGCCGTAATCTGCTGTGGTACCTCCTACGTGGTGCGACGGCAGGCCCTGGAGTCGGTGGGTGGTTACTTTCACCGCTGCATCGTCGAGGATTATCAGACCGGGACCCGTCTGCTCACCCAGAGGTGGCGACTGGTCTACCTTGATGAGATTCTCAGCCTGGGTGAGGTGCCCCGCACCTTCCGGGACTACCTCGATCAGCGTCTGCGCTGGATGCAGGGGAATCTCCAGATCTATTTCTGCGGCAGGGAACTGCCGATCTGGAGTCGTCTCGATGTCTGGCAGAAGAGCTTCTATTTCAATCTCTGGCTCTACTGCTTCACGCCACTGTTTCGAGTGGGGTATATTCTGCTGCCCCTGGCCAGTCTGATCCTGGGTTTCAGCCTGATCGCCGCTCCACCTGCCGAATATATTGTCTACGGCATTCCGTTTCTGATTCTGCTGTATGGCATTCCTGCCTGGCTGACCGACCGCCACTATGTCCAGTTCTGGGCGGAAGTCTACGAATCACTGTTCTGTTTTCCGGCACTGGTGTGCCTGGGGCAGGTGCTGGTGAAGCCCTTCCGGATCATCGGTCGTCTGGTGACCGTCAAGGAGCGGGTTGCCGAGCAGCAGCGCCTCGATCTGGCGCTGGCCTGGCCGTTGGTGGTCTACCTGCTGCTGCTGCTCTCTGCGCTGGCGGCCCGCTACGGGTTGCCGCTGCTGACGCCGTCCTGGCTGCGATCGCCCTTCGAAGGCGAGGGGATCATGGTCACCTGGACCCTGTACAACGGGCTGCTGATGCTGGTCTGCCTGCTGGCCTGCATCGACCAGCCGGTGCGCCGGGAGTGCGATCGCTTTCCGCTGGCAACGGTGGCCTGTCTGCGGGCCGAAGGACAGGTTTGGTGGGGGGTGACCTCGGATGTGTCGGAGCAGGGTGCGGCACTGCTGCTCACCGACCGGGTGCCGCCGCTGACCATCGGCAGCGGTGAGCTGGAGTTTCCCCAGGTGCCGCTGACCCTGCCGGTGACCCTGGTGCGCCAGGGCAGCCGCGATGGCTATCCGCTGCTGGGGCTGCAGTTCAACCTCGCGGATGCCGAGCGTGAAGCGGCCCTGATCCGGCTGCTCTACAACGACGCTGCCTGGTTCCAGAAGCTGCGCCGGGTCGGTAGTCTCGATGCCTTCCTCTCCCTGCTGGGCTCCCTCTGGCGGGCTGATCCCCTGGTGCGCCGCTACTGAGCATCTGGGGAGCAGGCGGACGGTCTGCACGACCGGGGTGGACGGTTCACCGCACTGCCGTTTCCCGTCGGGTACGTTAGATTGTTAAGGAATGTAAAGCGCACATCGGAGCGGCCGACCATGTTCAACAATCTGCGCCTCTGGTGGTTTCTGCTCAGCGATCGCGACGTCCAGCGTGACCCGACCCTGCGGGATCTGATCCGCGATCGCCTGTATGACGGTATGGCTGCAGCGGTCTAGGGGCTGCTGTTCTCGGCCTCGGGAGCATCCTGGGCGTCGTCGGCGTCACGACTGTCTCCGCCCAGGTGCTCCGCCAGACGGTGAGCCAGAATCGGGAAGTCCGACGGCATCATCAGCACCGTCGTCGTGTTGTTCTCGGTGCCGATTTCCGCCAGCATCTGCAGGCGCCGCAACTCGAGGGCCGCAGGGTTGCCGCTGATTTCCCGGGAGGCGGCCGCCAGCTTCCGGGACGCCTCCAGTTCCGCTTCCGCCTTGATACGGCGGGCTCGTTTCTCGCGCACGGCCTCTGCCTCCTTGGCCATGGCCCGCTGCATGCTGGTGGGAATCTCGACGTCCTTCATCTCCACCCGCTCGATCACGATCCCCCAGGGCTCGGTCACCTCATCGACGATCTCCTGCACCTTGGCGTTGATCCGATCCCGACTCTGGAGTACGTCGTCCAGCAGGTTCTGGCCGACGACATTACGCAGGGTGGTGAGGGCAATCTGGTAGACCGCGTCCCGGTAGCTTTCGACGGCATTGATCGCCCGGATCGGGTCGATCATCCGGTAGTAGAGCACTGCATTAACGCGGATCGTCACGCTGTCAGCGGTGACGGTCTCCTGAGGCTCGATGTTGACCGTGCGGGTGCGCATGTCCACCTGCACCTTCTGGTCGACCCAGGGGATGATCCAGTAGAGTCCGGGGCCCCTCAGCTTCCGCACCCGACCGAGGCGGTAGATGATGCCGCGCTGGTATTCGCGGTCCAGCTTCAGCCCCTTGAACAGGGAGAGGACCGCCAGCAGCGCCAGCAGACTGAGAGGGGTCATGGTGGCGGCAGTGAACGGACGTCCCCAGTATGGATCGGCTGGTCAGCGGTGGCGGCGCGGTTCCGTTTCTCTTCCCACCCGGAAGCGGCGGGCCGGGAACCCGGCGGCAGCAACGGGCGTCTCCGGTTCCGGAACCCCATGACTGAAGGGTCCGTAGGACTGCCCCGGCCGGTAGCGGTCGGGGTTTTTCGTGTCTGGGGTCCGCCGCCTCAGCTGTGGCCGTTGTGGTTGCGCAGGGTCTGGGATGGCGTTTCCCGGAAGAGGCTGCGGTAGGCACTGAGGGTGGAACTGCTGTAGGGGAGACCGCAGCTTTCTACAATCGGGACGATGCGGCCATCGGGGCAGCCATCGAGGTTGGAGAGCTGCTGATGTAGTCGCTCCAGCCGCCGCTCCTTCAGCCAGCGGCTGGGTGTGGTGTTCAGTTCCCGGGCGAAGGCCAGCTGCAGGCTGCGCTGGGTGATGCCCAGTTCCTCGCAGAGGTTACTCCATTGCACCGGTTCGGTCAGCCGTTCCTGCAGCCAGTCGAGCGCCCGCTGCAGGCTGCGGGATGATATGACGGCACTGCCGCTGCCCGAGGGAGCGATCCAGTGCTGAATCACGACGGTGATCAGGGCCTGATGGAGCAGCAGCAGGGTGCGATCGCTGCGCCCTTCCTGCAGGCAGAACTCGATTTCCAGCAGCAGCTGCCGCAGCAGATAGGCTCCCTTCAGCCGCACGCTGAAGGGAGACAGTTGTGTTTGGGGAATAACGCCCTGCTGCCGAGCTTCCTGGCGGAGAAAGTCCCGCTTCAGCCAGACGCCCAGCGCGGCGATGTTGAGAAATTCATGACGGTGGTGGGAAGTGCCCGAAAACAGGAATGGGACATTCAGTTCCTCAATCAGGGTCTGACTGCCCAGGCGGATCTTCTGCCGACCGTTGCAGCCCATCCAGATCAGAACGGCATCCTCGGACAGCTCCGTACAGCCGCCGAGCCGTCCGGTGGTCTGTAGACGGCAGTAGGTCGTGGCGCGGGTACGGAAGGTCTCCACCGTTGCGGAGAACGGAGCGGCGTCCCAACTGCGGAACTGCAACCCATCCATGAACAG
>CAYZUY010000010.1:18539-21544 GCA_964481495.1 uncultured bacterium | reverse complement strand
TGAGATAGGTACCATATCGGCTTAGAGGCCGGAGCCTTGCCCTGATTGCAGGCCGACGAAAGAAATGATCTAAAACGAAGCTCGCGATCCGTATCGCATAAAACTTAAGTCTTGCCAGAGATATACTGGGGTTTATGCCGCGTCTGTTTGAGCTAGTGGCCGATGGCTATTCGTCAGGTGCTGGTGAACGGTTTACCCGCTTCCCAACTGGTCGCCTCGCTGCCGATGGCAGGAGATGACATGCATTTCTGCCTGTCTCTGCTGGAACAACTGGAGACAGCAGATCCCTATCGTTGTGACGAAATCGCTGCGGATCTGCAGCAGTTTATCTGTGAGCTGATGACGACGGCCCTGACACTGCAGGCCATCGTCGATCAGAACTGTTTTTTGGATGATCCGGTCGCCGGTGACCGGAATGGCGATCGCCCTTAGCGCATCCAGCCCAGGGACTGCAGCAGCGCCATGGCGGCGAAGATGATGAACAGCAGGCCACTGAGGCGATAGAGCAGCTTCTCCGACAGATGCTGCGCCACCATGCGTCCGCTGACCACGGCAATCACTGCCGTGATGGCGTGGCCGAGGATGGCACCGAGGGTGACCCCCACGGCATTGAGGTTGGGGGCGGCGGCCAGGAAGATGGTTGTCAGCTGGGTGCGATCGCCCCACTCGGCCACGAACACCAGCGTCAGTGCTTCGATAATGACGGCGATCGCATTGGCGCTGCGCAGTTTCGAGTCGGCGGCCTTGACGATCTCTGCGGCTTCCTCGGCTTCCTCGTTCTCGATCCCCCGGGGCATCTGCTGAGCATCCCAGAGCAGCTTCAGACCGAACCCGGCGAACAGCACCACCTCGGCAATCTTGAGAATGGTCGGCGGCAGGATGGTGAACACCACCCGACCGATTCCCACCGACAGCAGCGTCATGCCTGCCAGGGCGACAATCGAACCCAGAAATACCCAGCGACGCGGGTGCCGGGTGGCCAGCAGGGCGGCAATGAAGAAGGTCTTGTCTCCCAGTTCCGCCAGGGTGATGGCTGTCAGACCGGCGGTGAATCCGGGCAGGAACGGCGGAATCAGGGGAGTGGCCACAACCGGTGCAGAGCGACAGCAGAGCGATGCTATCAGGTTCGCCGCCGCGCCACGTTCATATTGGTTTCACGGTTGCGTCATAGTCGTTTCACGATTCAAGCGGCGAGGAACTGTCCGATGCGGCGGGCTGCTTCCTCCAGCCGATCGGGGTCGTGCACCAGGGCGAAGCGGACGTATCCTTCGCCGGATTCCCCGAAGCCGATGCCGGCCGAGGCGGCCACGCCGGTCTCCTGCACCAGGGCAGTGCAGAAGCCCATGGAATCCTGCTGCCAGGGCTCCGGCAGGGGGGCCCAGACGTACATCGTCGAGGGGGGTAGGGGCAGGTTCCAGCCGATGCCGCGCAGGGCGCCGATGAAGGCGTCGCGGCGGGCCTGGAAGGTGGCGTTCATCTCGGCGACGCAGTCCTGGGGGCCGTCGAGGGCGGCGATCGCCCCGGCGAGGATGCCGCGGTACTGGTTGAAGTCGACGGTGGCCTTGATCTTCCTCAGGGCAGCAATCAGTTCGGCATTGCCGATGGCGTAGCCGACCCGGAAGCCTCCCATGTTGTAGCTCTTGGAGAGCGAGAAGAATTCGATGCTCTGCTGCCGAACCCGGTCAATCTGCAGAATCGAGGGCACCGGTGCGCCGTCGAAGCCCAGGTCCGGGTAGGGGAAGTCGTGGCAGAGGGCGATGTCGTGGCCGCGGCAGAAGGCCAGCGCCTCGCTGAAGAACTCGGGGGTGGCCACCCCGGCGGTGGGATTGTGGGGGTAGCTGAGCACCATCAGCCGGGCCCGCGCCGCCACGTCCTCGGGAATGTCGCTGAACACCGGCCGGAAGTGATTCTCTGCCAGGGTCGGCATGCGGTGAATCACCCCGCCCGCCAGGTGCACCCCGCCCGCATGGGAGGGATAGCCCGGGTCCTGGAGCAGGGCGACATCGCCGGGGTTGAGCAGCGCCAGGGGCAGATGGGCCGTGCCTTCCTGGGAGCCGATTAGCAGCAGTACCTCGGTTTCGGCATCTACCGCCAGCCCGAACTTGCGCTCGTACCAGCGGGCGGCGGCCTGCCGGAAGGGCAGGGTGCCCTGGTGCAGCAGGTAGCCGTGGGTACTGCGGTCGGGCAGGGCCGCTGCGATCGCCGCCAGCACATGGGGCGGCGCGGGCAGATCCGAGGAGCCGAGGGAGAGATCGATCAGATCCCGTCCGGCGGCGATCGCCCGGACCTTGGCCTCGTCCATGTCGGCGAAGACGTTGACGCCCAGGGGCGCCATGCGGTCGGCGAACTGCAGCGGCATGGGAATGAACCTAGACGTGGGGGTCGATGATGCCCTGGATGCGTTCCTTGCCGACCGCACCCTCAAGGCGTTCAATCACCTCGCCGCCGCGGAACAGCAGCAGGGTGGGGATGCCCTGGACCTGGTAGGTGGCCACGGTTTCGGGGTTGGGGTCCACTTCCAGCTTGTAGACGGTGACCTGACCGGCGTAGGTCTCTGCGGCCCAGTCCATCAGGGGCGAGATCAGACGGCAGGGACCGCACCAGGGAGCCCAGAAATCGACCAGCACCAGCCCTTCGGCCTGGAGCACGTCAGTGGCGAACTGACTGTCGGTGATATTGGCTACGGCCGCCATGGCTTGGATCCTCCGTTTCGTCACAGCCCCACACACGGGGTTTTTTCAGTGTAGGGCTGGGACGGGACCGGAGTTGGTTCGCACCCTGAAGTGAGCGGCCGCAGCCGGATTGGGCGGATGGTGGAACGGACCCGGCCCGCCGGTACCGAATCAGCCCCAGTACTTGTTCAGGAACAGGTCCAGCCGGGCCCGGGTTTCGGCGGGCACATGGTCCGGCTGGGTCATCACCGCGAACTGCAACGCGTTATGGGCCGCCGAGGCAGGCCAGCTGGCCGCCAGACGGCTCACCGCTTCGCGGATCACCCGCTGGGC
>CAYZUY010000010.1:17613-18529 GCA_964481495.1 uncultured bacterium | reverse complement strand
GACCACCATCTCGACGGTGACGCTGTCGTGTTCGGGGTGCCAGCAGTCGTAGTCGGTGACCAGGGCCAGGGTGGCGTAGGCCAGTTCCGCTTCCCGGGCCAGCTTCGCTTCGGTGAGATTAGTCATGCCGATGATCGAGGCCCCCCAGCTGCGGTAGAGGTTCGACTCCGCCTTGGTGGAGAAGGCCGGACCTTCCATGCAGACGTAGGTGCCACCCCGGTGCAGGGTGACCTCCTCGAGGTCGAGGGCGGCGATCGCCTCCGCCAGCAGGCCGCTCAGAGCGGAGCAGAAAGGGTCGCCGAAGCCGACGTGGCCGACGATGCCATCGCCGAAGTAGGTGGCCGGACGGCCCTTGGTGCGGTCGATGAACTGATCGGGCACCACCATGTCCAGGGGTTTGATCTCAGCCTGCAGGGAGCCGACGGCGGAGGCGGAGAGCAGGTATTCGACGCCGATGGATTTCATCGCCCAGACGTTGGCGCGGTAGGGCACCTCCGAGGGCAGATAGCGGTGGTGACGACCATGGCGGGCCAGGAAAGCGACCGGCACCCCATCCAGATCCCCGAGAATCAGCGCATCGGAGGTGGGACCGAAGGGGGTGTCGATCACCCGCTCCTCCCGGATGGTGAGCGCGTCCATCTTGTAGAGACCGCTGCCGCCGATGATGCCGATGCGAGCGTCCGCCATGGGGAGGTTGTCCTGCAATGTCACAGCCTTCGATCGTAACCGTTGTGACTCTTTGCCCGGTGTCGCCCTCGTTATGCTGGGAGCAGTTCGCCCAGGCCGGATGATGCTGGATCTGCAAGCCTATCGGGACCGTCTTGCCGAGGTGCTTAGTCATTTCCGGGCCACCAATGTGCGGGTGGCCGAGGATGGGGAGGAACTGGCAGTCATCTGTGACCTGCCCAGCGGCACC
>CAYZUY010000010.1:17273-17603 GCA_964481495.1 uncultured bacterium | reverse complement strand
CGACATATCCTGCCCCGCAGTTATGTCGCAACCCGGGAAGGGCTGGCCCACTGGCCCAGCGGTCAGGAACTGCTGGCGTCGGCGATTGCCCTATGAGTCGGGGCCCTCACCAGCGGCTGCAGGATATCTCCGACCAGATTGCCCTGACCCTACAGGACGATAACGTGAGGGCCCAATGCTACGGCCTGATTGTGATCGGGCAAGCCTGCAAACACCTTCCCGGTACCTGGTGTGCGTTTGAGCCGGAGATTCCCTGGCAGCGCATCTGTGGCATGCGGGATTTTCTCGCCCATCAGTACCACCGCATGGACCCCCGGATCGTCGAGGCGA
>CAYZUY010000010.1:0-17263 GCA_964481495.1 uncultured bacterium | reverse complement strand
GCGAGCGTCCGCCATGGGGAGGTTGTCCTGCAATGTCACAGCACCCGATCCTACCCGGTGTCACCGTGGCCCCGGTTATGGCCTCGTTATGCTGGGGACCAGCGCGACAGCCGGGCCGATGAGCGAGTTCAACATTCAGGCACCGTTCGAGCCGAAGGGGGATCAGCCGGGGGCGATCGCCCGGCTCACCGACTACGTCCGATCCGGCGAACGGTTCATGACCCTGCTGGGAGCCACCGGTACCGGAAAGACCCACTCCATCGCCCGGGTGATCGATCAGGTGGGGCGACCGACCCTGGTGCTGGCCCACAACAAGATCCTCGCCGCCCAGCTGTGCAACGAACTGCGCCGCTTCTTCCCTGACAACGCTGTCGAGTACTTCATCAGCTACTACGACTACTACCAGCCCGAAGCCTACATCCCGGTCACCGACACCTACATCGCCAAGAGCAGCTCGATCAACGACGAGATCGACATGCTGCGTCACAGTGCCACCCGCAATCTGTTCGAGCGGCGGGATGTGATCGTCGTCGCCTCGATCAGCTGTATCTATGGCCTGGGGATGCCCAGCGAGTACCTGAAGGCCTCCATCCCCCTGGAGGTGGGAGCGGAAATCGATATGCGGGCCGTGCTGCGCCAGCTGGTGGACGTGCAGTACAGCCGCAACGACCTCGAGGTGGGCCGTGGTCGCTTCCGGGTCAAGGGCGATGTGCTCGAGATTGGCCCCGCCTACGAGGACCGGATCATCCGGGTGGAGTTCTTCGGCGATGAGATCGATGCCATCCGCTACATCGACCCGGTCACCGGGGAGATTCTTCAGAGCCTGAACCGGGTCTGCGTCTACCCGGCCCGCCACTTCGTCACCCCCGAAGACCGGCTGGAGGAGGCGCTCGCCGAAATCCGGGCCGAGATGCAGGCCCAGGTGCAGTGGCTCAACGACCAGGGCAAGCTGCTCGAGGCCCAGCGGCTGGAGCAGCGCACCCGCTACGACCTGGAGATGCTCCAGGAGGTCGGCTACTGCCAGGGAGTCGAGAACTACGCCCGTCACCTCGCCGGTCGGGAGCCTGGGTCGCCGCCGGAGTGCCTGATCGACTACTTCCCCCGGGACTGGCTGCTGGTGGTGGACGAAAGCCACGTCACCGTGCCCCAGCTGCGGGGCATGTACAACGGCGACCAGGCCCGCAAGGGCGTGCTGATCGAGCACGGCTTCCGGCTGCCCAGTGCCGCCGACAACCGCCCGCTCAAGGCCGAGGAGTTCTGGGACAAGGTGGGCCAGTGCATCTTCGTCTCCGCCACCCCCGGCGACTGGGAGCTGGAGCAGTCCGATACCCGGGTGGTGGAGCAGGTGATTCGCCCCACGGGCGTCCTCGACCCGCAGGTGTTCGTGCGGCCCACCGACGGCCAGGTGGACGACCTGCTGGCGGAGATTCAGCGGCGGGTGGAGCGTAACGAGCGCACCCTGATCACCACCCTGACCAAGCGCATGGCCGAGGACCTGACGGACTACTTCGGCGAGCGGGGGGTGCGGGTGCGCTACCTGCACTCGGAAATCAACTCGATCGAGCGGATCGAGATTATTCAGGATCTGCGTAACGGCAACTTCGACGTGCTGGTGGGGGTGAACCTGCTGCGGGAAGGCCTCGATCTGCCGGAGGTGTCCCTGGTGGCGATTCTGGATGCGGACAAGGAGGGGTTCCTGCGGGCCGAGCGCAGTCTGATTCAGACTATCGGCCGGGCGGCCCGCCACATCGACGGCACAGCAATCCTCTACGCCGACAACATGACCGAGAGCATGACCCGGGCGATCGCTGAGACCGAGCGCCGCCGCACCATCCAGCAGGCCTACAACGCTGAGCACGGAATCACGCCCATGCCGGTGGTCAAATCTGAGGGCGGAAACTCGATCCTCTCCTTCCTGGAGATCTCCCGTCGCCTCAATGCCGAGCAGCTGGAGCAGGCGGTGGAGGTGGTCGATGACCTGCCGCTTGAGGAGATCCCCGAGCTGATCGGCCGTCTGGAGAAGCAGATGAAGGAGGCCGCCAAGGCCCTGGAATTCGAGGAGGCGGCCCGCCTGCGGGATCAGGTGAAGCAGTTGCGGGAGAAGCTGGTAGGCCATCGATAAGCCGAGCGGTGGAACTGCCGTCTTCCACCACAGCCGACCTTATCCTTCGTGAAAGTTCCGTATCGTTTCCTTGAGGATTCCGTCAGTCCGTCGCCGTCACCCTACAGTTTCTTCAGGTGTGCACCCCTCCGGGCCATGAACCTGAGCATTCAACTTCAGGCCTCTCTGGACGTGATCTGCGATCGCCTGCTGGGACTGGCCGAGACAGAGGGGGTGCCGCTTGAGGCGGTCGCCAACGGTGAACTGGTGTTCCGACCCCGCACCCCCGGGAGAATCTCCCCCAGTATCCGCCTGCATCGGATTGCCGCCGCCGGAGTGGACGAGACCTGGGAACTGGCGGTCGGGCAGGGATCTGCCGAAGACCGGCCGGTGATGGGCGCCCTGCTGCGACAGCTGGCCGATGCCATCCCGGCCGGGGCCGGGCTCCGGCCGGATGAGCCTAGGATGGGGTCATCCATCCCCGCCTGAAATCAGTCCTGCTGCGGTGCCGACGACGACCTCCTCCCTTCTGGTGCACGACCTGCCCGCTGTCGCTCTGCCGGACCCGAACGCCGTCACCGACCGAGTCACCGTGCGCAGCCCCCGCACCGGGGAGACCCTGCAGCTGACGCGTACGGCCCTGAGCGAAGCGATCGCCTGGCAGCTGATGGCCGTCATCGAGGCCGCAGGGCTAACCGACCGCGAAGGCAAGATGTTCGGGGTGCTGCTGGTGCGGCAGCCCGACGGCCGCCGGGGCTATCTGCAGGCCTTCTCGGGTCTGCTCAATGGTCAGCCGGAACACCCCGGCTGGGTACCGCCCCTACCGGGACGGGAGCGCACTGCGTTGGTCGAAGCCCGCACCGTGGCGGAGCTGGACCGCATCCGCGCCGAGCTGGCCCCGCTGGAGAACCATCTGCTGCGCCGGGAGCAGGCGGAGCGACGGGCCCACATCGAGACCGAGAAACAGCAGTATCAGGCTGCCTTTGTTCAGCGGCGGGACGCCCGGCGGCAGCGGCGGCTGAACCTGGAGGCCCTACCCCCGGGGCCGGAGCGGGATCAGCAGCTGGCGGATCTGGACCGGGAGAGCGCCGACGACAGCTACGCCCGCATGCGCCGCTGGCGCGAGCTGCGTGCTCAGCTGGAGGAGCTGGAGACTGAGGTGGCGGATCTGGAACGCCGCATCCGGTCGCTGAAGCAGCAGCGGAAGCAGCTTTCGCGCCAGCTGCAGGTGCAGATGCACGATGCCGTGGACCTCTCGGATTTCGGCGGTCAGCTGACCCGGCTGACGGACTGCTTCGGCGATCGCCGCCCCCCCACCGGCACCGGCGACTGCTGTGCCCCCAAACTGCTGCAGACCGCGGC
Source organism: uncultured bacterium (assembly GCA_964481495.1). GTDB lineage: Bacteria > Cyanobacteriota > Cyanobacteriia > Synechococcales > Synechococcaceae > CAWUMD01. The sequence continues at coordinate 13,800 of CAYZUY010000010.1, read as the reverse complement.
GCGGCTGGGGCTGCAGCCCCTGGCCCTGGCCGAGTTCTGGTGGGGTCCGCCCCAGGGCGATCGCCAGCCCGGGCAGTTCTACCCCCCCTGCGCTGAGCGCTGCCAGCCGATTCTCGGGCATCTGCTGGCCGGGCTGGAGCAGCAGCCGACCCTGGCTCCGGTGACACCCACGGGCCTGGATCTGCCGATCGTCTACGAGGACGACTGGCTGGTTGTGGTGGCCAAGCCCTCGGGCATGCCGACGGTGCCGGGGCGTAATTCCCCTCGCCACGAGACGGTGATCGGTCGGTTGGCGGAGCGCTACCCCGAGGCGGTGGGTTGCCTGCTGGTGCACCGCCTCGACATGGATACTTCGGGGCTGCTGGTGGCGGCCCGCACCCCGGCCGCCCAGTCCTTCCTGCAGCGGCAGTTCCGGGAGCAGCGGGCTCGCAAGTGCTACGAGGCAGTTCTCGATGGTGTGCTCAGCTCCGAGTCCGGGGAGGTGGATCTGCCCCTGCGACCGGACTGGCCCCGCCGCCCCCTGCAGTGCGTCTGCTTTGAGCGCGGTCGCCCGGCCCACACCCGCTACCGGGTGCTGGAGGTGACGGGCGATCGCACCCGCATCGAGTTCGAGCCGCTGACCGGGCGTACCCATCAGCTGCGCCTCCACGCCGCTGACCCGCGCGGGCTGGGGGCGGCGATCGCCGGGGATAACCTCTACGGCAACCCTGCCTCCGCACCCCGGCTGCTGCTGCATGCGCGGGAGCTGGTGCTGGCCCATCCGGCCCGCGAAGCCCCGCTGGAGCTGAGGCTGCCGACGCCCTTCTAACCGCGGCGTCCGTTCAGGAAATTCAGGGTGGCGGACTGCTGCGGCTGCTGGAACAGCTGCGCCGTCGGGCCCATCTCTGCCAGCACGCCCCGGGCGCGCCCCTGGGCATCGAAGCTGCGGTCCAGGAAAACCGTCAGGTCCGAGCAGCGGGCCGCCTGCTTCAGATCCTGGGTGACCAGCAGAATCGTCAGCCGCGACTGCAGGTTGAGCAGCAGTTCCTCCAGGGCCAGGGTGCTGGGTTCATCCAGGCTGGCACAGGGGTTGTCGAGCAGCAGCAGTTCCGGCTCCGTGGCGATCGCCCGGGCGATGCACAGCCGCTGGCGCACTCCCTCATCCAGGCCATCAACCGGTTGGCCGAGGCGATCGCGCAGGCTCTCCCAGAGGCCGACCTGGCGCAGGCTGCGCTCCACCTGGGCCTCCAGCGAACCCCGGTAGGACTGGCGGCGCAGACCGTAGGCCAGATTCTCGAACAGGGACTGATCGAACAGAGCCGGGCGCTCGTAGATCATCCCGACGCGGCGGCGCAGCTCCACCGGGTCGTGGCCCGGGGCGTGGATATCCTCGCCGAACAGTTCTACCCGCCCCCGCACCCAGGCACTCGGTTCCAGCTCCAGCAGACGATTGCAGGCCCGTAGCAGGCTGCTCTTACCCACCCCGGACGGACCGATGACGGCGGCGATCGCCCCCTGGGGGATCGCCAGACTGACCTGCTCAAGCACCGTCTGCTCCCCGAAGCCGAGGCTCAGGGACTCCAGTCTCAGGGCAGGCAGAGTAGCCCCATCCGGCATCGGCACCATGCTGTTAAACAGTCACAGTCAGCATAGCCCCCGCCCGGGAGCGGGAAGGAGCGGGGCGGCTCCGGTAAAATCGGCTCGCAGTCCGACAACGCCCTCCATGCAGTTCAGTCAGCTCGTCGCTCAGCTTGCCACCCTGGCGGGCACTACTCTGGAATCCTCGCCGGGCTCGGACCCGCAGCTGACGGGCGTGGCGGCGGTGGATGAGGCGATCGCCGGGCAGATCAGCTTTCTGGACGAGGACAACAGCCTGCACGATTGGATCGAGCGCACCGCCGCCAGCGCCCTGATCCTGCCGAAGGATGCCGACCTGATCGCCCGGGCCGAGGCTCGTGGGCTGGCCTGGGTGGTGTTTCCCCAGCCGCGGCTGGCCTTCGCTGCTGCCATCGGTGCCTTCTATCGTCCCTTCCGGCCCCAGCCCGGCATTCACCCCAGCGCAGTGATCGACCCCAGCGCCCGCCTCGGCTACGGCGTCAGCATCGGTGCCAACGTGGTGATCCACGCCGATGTGACGGTTGGGGATGGTGCGATTCTGCATGCCAACGTTGTGGTCTATCCGGGTTGCCGCATCGGCGCGGGTAGTCAGCTGCACGCCAACTGCACCCTGCATGAGCGCACAATCCTCGGTCAGGGCTGCGTGGTCCACAGCGGCGCGGTGGTCGGGGCCGAGGGCTTCGGGTTCGTGCCCACCCGCGAGGGCTGGTTCAAGATGGAGCAGTCCGGCTGCGTCGTGCTGGAGGATGGGGTCGAGGTCGGCTGCAACAGCACTATCGACCGTCCGGCCGTCGGCGAAACCCGCATCGGTCGCCAGACCAAGATCGATAACCTCGTCCACATCGGCCACGGCTGCCGCATCGGTGAGGCCTGCGCCATGGCCGCCCAGGTGGGCATGGCCGGGGGGGTCGAGGTCGGCAACCGCGTCATCCTGGCTGGTCAGGTGGGGGTCGCCAACAAGGTGAAGATCGGCGACGGGGCGATCGCCTCCTCCAAGTCCGGGCTGCACAGCACCATCGCTGCCGGAGAGGTGGTTTCGGGCTACCCGGCCATCCCCAACCGCCTCTGGCTCAAGGCCTCGGCGGTCTACAACAAGCTGCCGGAGCTCTACAAGCAGGTGCGATCGCTGCAGAAGCGCCTCGACGCCCTGGAACCCCGTCAATAGATCCTCACCGCGAACACAAACTGGCACAGCCCCCTTGCGGGGGGTCCCCCACCCCGATAATCTGGGGGCCAGGTGAGGAGTGAACGCCGGAGAGCCCCTGGGGCCGAAACAAGGCAAGACTCCAGGGGCTTTCTCCAGGTTCACTCGCCGAAGAACTGCACCGGGTCGGACTGATAGAGTGGGAGCCTGTGCCCCGCGCGGGCAACGCTCCTTCGTCACTTCCGCTCCATGACCCAGACCTACCGCATCACGCTGCTGCCCGGCGATGGCATCGGCCCGGAAATCATGGCCGTCGCTGTGGATGTTCTCCAGGCGATCGGTGGCCAGTTCAACCTGGACTTCCAGTTCCAGACCGCGCTGATCGGCGGTGCCGCCATCGATGCCACCGGTTCGCCGCTGCCGGAGGAAACCCTGGCCACCTGCCGTGCCAGTGATTCCGTGCTGCTGGCGGCCATCGGCGGCTACAAGTGGGACACCCTGCCCCGGGCCCAGCGGCCCGAAACCGGGCTGCTCGGTCTGCGCGCCGGTCTGGGTCTGTTCGCCAACCTGCGCCCCGCCACGATTCTCCCCCAGCTGATTGATGCTTCCAGCCTGAAGCGCGAGGTCGTCGAGGGCGTCGACATCATGGTGGTGCGCGAACTCACCGGCGGCGTCTACTTCGGTGAACCCAAGGGCATCTTCACCACCGAATCCGGGGAGAAGCGCGGGGTCAACACCATGGCCTACACCGAAAGCGAAATCGACCGGATCGCCAAGGTCGCCTACGAAACAGCGATGAAGCGTGGCAAGCGCCTCTGCTCCGTCGACAAGGCCAACGTGCTCGAGGTCTCCCAGCTCTGGCGCGACAAGGTGACCGCCATGGCCGCTGACTACCCCGAGGTGGAACTGAGCCACATGTATGTGGACAACGCTGCCATGCAGCTGGTGCGCTGGCCGAAGCAGTTCGACACCATCGTCACCAGCAACCTGTTCGGCGACATCCTCTCGGATGCGGCGGCGATGCTCACCGGCAGCATCGGCATGCTGCCCAGTGCCAGCCTGGGAACCCCCGGCACCCCCGGCGTCTATGAGCCGGTGCACGGCTCCGCCCCGGATATCGCCGGTCAGGACAAGGCCAACCCGATCGCCCAGGTGCTGAGTGCGGCGATGATGCTGCGCTACGACCTCAACCAGCCCGCTGCTGCCGAGCGGATCGAGACCGCCGTCTCGCGGGTGCTCGACCAGGGCTACCGCACCGGCGACATCATGAGCGAGGGCATGACCGCCGTCGGCTGCAAAGGGATGGGCGAGGCGCTGCTGGCGGCGATCGCCGACCTCCAGGCCTAGACCACCCCGGCCCCGTTTCGGTAGAGAAGCGGGGCCTTTTTGACGGCGGTTGCCTCAGCTTCTATAAATGAGTCGTTGCCTGCCAAGAAGGACGGTCGGTATGAGCCCGAACGCCGCCCAGCCCCCGGGAAAAGCCATGGCCAGCCTGATTGATCCGGCTCTGGTCCGGACGGCGCGCCACGTCTACCGCAGCTTTTTCGAAGCCCATCCCAACGAAACCCAGCGGCCCCTGGGGGTGACCATTGACCGCCATACCTTCCGCGGCAACATGGTCTTCGGTCGCCGTCCGGTGATGCTGCCCCGCGAGTGTTTCGTGCCCCTGGAGCAGATCCAGGCGGAGCCCTACTAGACCCGGTGGCCCTGAGCGTCCTGTTCGTGCTGCTGCTCGGCGCCTGCGTCGGCAGCTTCCTCAATGTCGTGGTCTGGCGCCTGCCCCGGGGTGAGTCCCTGCTCTGGCCCCCCAGCCACTGCCCCCACTGTGACCACCGCCTTGCCCCCCGGGACAATATCCCGGTGCTGGGCTGGCTGCTGCTGCGGGGCCGCTGCCGCTACTGCCGGGGGCCCGTGGCGGTGCGTTATCCCCTGGTGGAGGCGGCCACCGCCGTCTGGTTTCTGCTCTGCTTCCTGCAGACCGGTCCGACACCCCTGACCCTGGGCGCCTGGATTCTCGGCAGCTGGCTGCTGGCTCTGAGCCTGATCGATCTCGACACCATGACCCTGCCCAACGCCCTCACCGCCAGCGGTGCGATTCTGGGGCTGGTCTGGGCGCTGCTGCCGACGGGAGGACCGGGTATCTTCCCGGCGGTGCTGGGGCTGGCCATCGGCCTCTGGAGCCTGGATCTGCTGGGATTCTTCGGCAGTCTGGCCCTCGGTCAACCGGCCATGGGCGGTGGTGACAGCAAACTGGCAGGTCTGCTGGGGGCCTGGCTGGGACCGGTGCCGCTGGTGGTGGCTCTGTTTCTGGCTTGCCTGAGCGGTTCGATCTACGGTCTGGGCGGTCGCTGGACGGGGCGGCTGAAACGGCGTCAGGCGTTTCCCTTCGGTCCCTTCCTGGCCCTGGGCGGGGCGATCGCCTGGTTCCACGGTCAGGCCCTGGCGGATACCTACTGGCAGCTGCTGACGGTTCGGTAGGCGTTGGGCGGTAGGATTGTTGAATCCGCTACCGCAGTTCGGGCCTTTCTATGTCGCTCTTGGACTGGTTCGCCAATCGCCAGAAAGTCGAGCCGACCGTACAGGAATTTCAGGAACGGGAGATCGCCGACGGCCTCTGGAGCAAGTGCGAGGTCTGCGACACCCTCACCTACACCAAGGATCTGAAGGCCAACCTCAACGTCTGCCCCAGCTGTGGTCACCACCAGCGCATCTTCAGTGACGACCGCATCGCCCAGCTGATCGACGCGGGCACCTGGGAGTCGATGGATGACGAGGTGCGGCCCACCGACCCCCTCGGCTTCCGCGATCGCAAGAGCTACGGCGATCGCATCCGCGAGACCCAGGCCAAGACCGGCCTGCCCGACGCGGTGCGCACCGGCCTCGGCTGTATGGAAGGGGAGCGGGTCGCCCTCGGGGTGATGGACTTCCGCTTCATGGGCGGCAGCATGGGTTCTGTGGTCGGTGAGAAGCTGACCCGCCTGATCGAGCGGGCCACCGCCGAGCAGGTGCCGGTGTTCATCGTCTGTGCCTCCGGTGGTGCCCGCATGCAGGAAGGCATGCTCAGCCTGATGCAGATGGCGAAAATCGCCGGCGCCCTGGAGCGGCACCGCGAAGCCCGACTGCTCTACGCCCCCATCCTCACCCACCCGACCACCGGCGGCGTCACCGCCAGCTTCGCCATGCTCGGCGACCTGATCATCTCGGAGCCGAAGGCGCTGATCGGCTTCGCCGGACGGCGGGTGATCGAGCAGACCCTGCGCGAAAAGCTGCCCGACAATTTCCAGACGGCGGAATACCTCCAGGACCACGGCTTCGTGGACCTGATTGTGGCCCGGCCCCAGCTCAAGCACACCCTGGCCCAGCTGGTGCGGTTGCATCGGCCGCTGCCGGTGGCGACCGCTTCAGTGGTCAGCCGTTGACCCCATGGCCTCCACGTCAGTCTCCATCCCGGTACCGTCGGGAAACCCCCTCGACGGCCTCACGGTTCTGCTGCCGAATCCGGCGCCGCGGCTCTCGACCCTGCTGGCCGTACTGGCGATTCTGGTACTGCTGCCTCGGCATTCCCGCCGCTGGTCCCGGCGCCGTCAGCCCTGAGCCCCGGGGCTGACGCACCGTGATTGTTCAGCGGCGACCGGGATAGTTCACCGGCCCTCCCCGATTCGGACCGACACCGGGACCCCGGGCCCCCGAGAGCCCGACGCCGGGGGCTCCGGCGCCGACACCCGGAACCACCCCCACCCCTGGCGCTCCGGCGCCGGGCACCGGTCGGACACCGACACCCGGTGCCCCCACTCCCGGCACGGGAGCAACGCCGACCCCGGGGGCGCCCACCCCGGCACAGGCGGGCTGGTAGCCGGGACGGGGGCAGTAGGGAACGGCACGACCGGGGTCCGCACTCAGACCCACCAGGGCCAGTCCCCCCAGCAGCACCAGGGAGTGGCGGATTCCGTGCAGATGTCTGAGCATGAGCCCACCTCGGGTAGCCGGTAAAGGTTCAGCATGCCCGATCCGGTCAGCAGATGGTCTGCCCGACCGCTCAGTCGTCCAGGCCCGCCAGTTCCTCGGTGTAGCGCTCCTGCAGCTCCAACCGCCAGCGGCGGGCATTCTCCTCCGGCAGACGCCTCACGGCTTCCCGGAACAGCTGCAGCAGACTGGCAGCCTCCTCGCCGAGGGCCCCGTTCAGATCCCAGATGTCCTGAATCCGCTCCTCGGCGCGATCGCCCCGGAAAATCAGGGTCTCCAGCAGGGTCTGGAGGTCATCGGTCTGGCTCACGGTCGGTCGCCCTAGCAACGAACTGGCACGATAGCACAATGGCCTGATCTGCCCGACCCCTGTCCCATGCCCCCGACTGACGCTGCCATGACTGCTGTTACCGCCCCGATCGGTGTTGCCCTGGTGGGCACCGGCTTCGGCCTCAAGGTCCATCTGCCCGCCCTGCGGGCCTGCGATCGCACGGAGGTCGTCGCCGTCTGGCATCGGGACCCGGCCAGGGCCGAGGCGATCGCCCGCGAGCACGCCATCCCCGCTGCCTACAGCGACTACGATGCCCTGCTGGCGGACCCCCGGGTCGCTGCCGTGGCCGTGACCACGCCGCCCTTCACCCATGCCGATCTGGCGGGGCGGGCCCTGGCGGCCGGGAAGCACCTGCTGCTGGAGAAACCCACCGCCCTCAGCTATGCCGAAGCCGTCGCCCTGGAGCAGCAGGCGCGGGCGCAGGATCTGGTTACCGCCCTCGACTTCGAATACCGGTTCGTACCGGTCTGGCAGCAGGCGGAACGGCTGCTGCGCCAGGATGTAATCGGCCAGCCCTACCTGATCCGCCTCGACTGGCTGATGTCGAGCCGGGCCGATGCCAGCCGCCCCTGGAACTGGTACGCCCAGGCCAACCTGGGTGGCGGTGCTCTGGGTGCTCTGGGCTCCCACAGCTTCGACTACCTGCACTGGCTGTTCGGGCCCGCCCGGCGGCTGCGGGCCAGCCTCTACACGGCGATCGCTGCCCGTCCCGACCCCCTGAGCGGCGAGCTGCGACCTGTGGACTCCGACGACACCTGCCTGATCGATTTGGAGCTGCCGGATGGGGTGCCCTGCCGGGTCAGTCTCAGCTCCGTCTGCCGGGCCGGTCGCGGCCACTGGCTGGAGGTCTACGGCGATCGCGGCACCCTGGTGATCGGCAGCGATAATCAGCAGGATTACGTCCACGGTCACCGGCTCTGGTTCACCCCGGCCGGGGAGGCCACCCAGGAAGTGACGGTGGATGCGGATCTCGAATTCCCCCGCACCTGGCCCGACGGCCGGATTGCCCCGGTGCTGCGGGTGATCGAGGACTGGGCTGAGCGGATTCTCAGCGGCCAGCAGAAAGCCCCCGGTCTGGCCGAGGGCTGTTACAGTCAGCTGCTCATGGACCGCTGCCACGACTCCCATCGCCAGGGAGGTGCCTGGGTGGACGTGGCCCCGCAGCCCTGACTCAGCTCTGGGCCTGCTGTTTCTGTTTGAGACGCCGCAGGCGGCTGGAGAAACTCTGCATCACCTCGAGGGCGAACATCGGCGTTTCCTGAACGGCGAACAGGAAGCGCCGCCGATCGAGGCTGGCCAGCACGCAGTCGGTGCGGGCGATCGCCGTCGAGGCACGCATCTGACTGGCCTGGACCAGTGCCCCCTCCCCGAAGATATCGTCCTGCTGCAGGGTCTCCACGACGGTACCGTCGACCACCAGATCGACCTCGCCCTCGAGGATTCCGTACATCAGCTCTCCGATTTCCCCCTGACGGAAGATCTCGGTACCGGCGGGATAGCGAACGCCTTCGCTTTCCTTCTGAAAAATACGAACCGTAGCAGCAGCTGATAGCATCGCGGATCCACTCTTCTACAGGACTGACCGACGTCGACCGGGCATGTCGGTCCTTGACTACCGTTATACAACGGTTTCACATGTTTAACGTGGAACCGGGTAATGGGGAGCGCAAGCTGGGATTTCTTAAGGTTTACTTCCGGTTTGAGCCGTCGGAACCGGGCGCCCGGGCGCCAGAGCCTCGAAGCTGATCAGACTCTCAATTACCCGCTTGGCCACCGGGGCGGCCACCGTCGAGCCGTAGGCGTCGTCCCCCCTGGGTTCATCCACCACCACCAGCACCGCGTAGCGGGGATTCTCCACCGGCAGGGTGGCGATGAAGCTGGTGATCCGGGCTCCGGCGATATAGATGCCGTTCTCTGCCTTCTGGGCCGTGCCGGTCTTGCCGGCAATCCGGTAGCCGGGAATGCGGGTGACCTTGCCGCTGCCGCTGTCGACCACCGTCTCCATCAGTTCAGTTACCGTGCGGCTGGTTTCGGGGCTGAACAGCTGCTGCGCCGGAGGGCGCGGCGGTTGCCAGTAGAGCTCGCCGCGGGTATTGACCAGCCCGGCCACCACGTGGGGCACCACCAGCCGTCCGCCGTTGGCGATCGCGGCGTGGAGCTGCAGTAGCTTTAGTGGTGTCAGGGACAGGCCCTGCCCGAAGGCCGCCGTAGCTGGTTCGATCACCTGGGTCGTAAAGTCCTGGCGTGATTTCAGCTGGCCGGCCGCCGCGAAGGGCAGATCGGTGCCCACCGCCTGATCGATCCCCATCCGGATCAGCCACTCGTAGTACCGCTCCGAGGGCAGCCGCTGCATGATGTGAACCATGCTGACGTTGCTCGAATACTGCAGCACCTGGGCGATGTTCAGGGCTCCCCGGCCGCCACGGGTGCTGAAGTCGTGGTTGTTGATCGGCCAGCCGCCGACCATGATCCGCCCCTCATCCGGAACGACCTCGTTGGCCGTGATCTTCTTCTCCTCAAGGGCGATCGCGATGTTGATTGGCTTGAAGGTCGAACCGGGCTCGTAGAGATCGTGGATGGACCACTCCGAGAACAGCCGCGGGTTGGCCTTCCAGTAACGGTTGGCGTCGTAGGTGGGCAGTGAGACGACCGACAGCAGTGAGCCGTCGCGGACGTCCATCACCAGGGCAACTCCCCGCTTCGCCTTGTACCTGGCCAGTTGGCGGGCCAGGGCATCCCGCACCGCCAGCTGCAGGCGGCCGTTGATGGTCAGCTGCAGCCGCAGATCATCCTGATGCAGAAAACCAGGCGGCAGGCCATCGGGCAGCACACTCCCCCCGCCGGTCTGCCCGACATCCGTACGCAGGGGCTGGCGTTCGAGCAGGACCCGCTGGCTGAATTCCAGCCCGGCCTGGGCCTGGCGGTCGGCATTGAGGAACCCGACCAGATTGGAGTAGAGATCGCCCTGGGGATAGACCCGGCTGGGTTCGCTGGCCAGATCGATGCCATCCAGCCGCAGGGCCCTAATCCGGTTGGCGGTATCGCGGGTGAGGCCATTGGCCAGACGGATACCGGTGTCCTGCTGCCCCATCACTGTCCGCAGCTCCGCTGCCGGACGTCCCAGGATCGGCGCCAGCTGGGTTGCCACCTGGGACAGCGGTTGGCTGAACATCAATGGGTGGACGTAGACCGTGAAGGTCTCCTCATCCACCGCCAGCAGATTCCCGGTGGCATCGACAATCGGCCGTCGGGGCGTGAAGGGCTGGAGTGTGATCGTCTGCTGGGCCGTGGCCCGCTGGCTGAGGTCCCGGTGCTGGAGAATCTGCACCGCGAACAGGCGCCCGACCAGCAGTACCAGCCCTGTAGCCAGCAGGCCGGCCGCGATCGCCGGTCGACTGCCCGGAATCTGCCGCAGGGGCAGGGGACGTCCCGCACGACGGGCTTTGGACATCGACCGGGCAGTGGTCATGGATGGAGGCGGATTCAGTATCCGACCATTGTGGGGGTAGGCAGAGCCGTCTGGGCCTGGGCGGGAAGCAGACGCTGACTGCGGGCCTGGGCCGGGGGCAGGAAGATCAGGCTGTCCGGCTTGGCGGCCACCAGCCCCTGGGGTGCCTTCTCGGTCTGGCGCAGCAGCTGGTCGCGCAGGATGGCGTTGCTGCTGGTCAGCTGCAGCTCCTGACGGCGCAGCTGCTCCAACTGGCGGTACGACTGGCTCCAGTGGCGCTCGGAGCTGACGTTCCAGAAGTAGAGGCCGAGGGTGACGGTACCGACGGCGGCGATGGTGACGCTCAGGCCGGCCTGGAGCCGGCGCAGCGGCCGGGGCAGGGTCGTGACCTGGGTCGGCGGTGAAGGCAGGGGCCGCAGGCGCTGTTCCGGGCGGCGGGCACGACGGGCGCGTCGGGGCCGGGGGGCTTCAGGTTGGGGTTTGGGGAGAGCGGCAATCATGGGTGTAGGGGTCCCGTCGGCACCGGACTGCGGACAATCCGGCACTCAGCACTTGTACTTAGCGCCCGTAAGGCTGCTATAGAAAAGCACAGCCTCGCCGTTTTGACAAGAAACCGTAACCTTAAGTCGCCCTTAAGTCCCTAGAGACGGCCGAGAATCACCAGGCTGACCAGGGTGCCGCTGTTCCAGAGGGCGTGCAGCAGCATCGAACTGGCCAGGTTGCGGCTGCGCTCGTAGACCGTGCCGAGAACGCAGCCGAGCACAAACAGCGGCAGCAGTTCCGAGAGGCTGAGGTGGGCGATCGCAAAGAAGGCGGCACTGAGGGCGATCGCCCCGGCCCGGCTGACGTAGCGGGTCAGCGAGGGCAGCAGGAACCCCCGGAACAGCAGTTCCTCGAACACCGGCGCGGCCACCGCCGCCGTTAGCCAGAACAGCAGCAGGGCCAGATTGCTGTTCTGGGCCAGGGCCAGCTCCAGAATCGGGTTGCTGCCGCCACTGCCCTTCCAGATCTGCTGGCTGACCAGGGAGCTGCCGATTACCAGCGGCACCGCCGCCAGATAGCCGCCCAGCCCCTGGGCCAGAGCCGCCCGCTCGGGACGGATCGTGAACCAGCCCGCGGGCCAGGGCCGGTAGCCCCGCAGCGAGAAGGCGCTGAAGCCCAGAGTCACCGCCGCCATCAGGGTGTAGAGCACCAGAATCAGCGCCGACTGACCGACCACACCCAGGTCGGCCCGGTTGATCCCCAGCCCGGCGATCGCCAACGGAAACAGGGTCTGGTTGACCACCACCTGCCCGATCAGCACGAAGCCCACCAGCATCACCCGGGCGATGCTCTCGCCGTCCCAGGGCACCGACCAGCCGGATGCCGCGGGCCTGTCCCGCTCCTGCCAGCGCTGCCAGCCCCAGCGTCCGAGAATCCCCAGACCGGCGATGGAACCGAGCAGCGGGGTGGCCGAGAGCAGCCCCAGGCCCAGTACGGCCTGGCGCGCATCCACCTGCATCTGTTCCTCCAACTGCTGGCGATCGCCCTCACGCCCCTGGAGGCCGAGCAGTCGGGTCAGGGCCTGATCCCGGTACCAGCCCCGCAGACCCTGGCGGATTTCCGCTTCGGCTTCAGGCTGCAGCCGGGCCGGATCCGACCACAGACCCTGGAGCACCGCCGCCAGACGGCCACTGGCCGTGTCGCTGCCGCTGTCCTCCAGCACGTAGGCCCATTGGCGGCGGGCTGCGGCGGTCCGCCCCTCGCTGGCCTCCAGCAGACCGAGGCTGAGGCGCAGCTGATCAAGCAGATCCGCCTGGGACTGGCGATCGCCGGGGCTGAGGGGCCACTGGGTATCGGCCAGCGCGGCACTCACCTGATCGATCAGACGGGTCAGGTCCCGGCGCACCGAATCCCGGGACAGGGTCATCCCCTCCAGGTCCGGCATCGGCAGCGTCGGGGCTGCGGCCCCGGCCTCGAGTACGAGATTGCTCTGATACAGTTCCAGGCGCCCCACCACCTGGGGCCGGTTCAGGCTGCCCAGCAGCCCGGTCGCCAGATAGACGCAGGCAAACAGGGACAACAGCCAGATCAGCAGACGGCGGGTCGGCATGGGGACACCGGAACGGACCCCGGCATTATCCCACCGTCATCCGGCCGAGCCGGAGCGTCCGACGGCGGGGTAGGATCGTCCAGGCTGGCACGCTGCCGATGCCGACACTCTTTTCTCTGCTGTCATTCGAACGCCCGGAGGCGCCGACCCTGGCTACGCGTGTGGTTCTCGTCCGTCATGGACAAAGCAGTTTCAATGCGGGCGGCCTGATTCAGGGGCGCAGCGACGATTCCGTCCTCACCGAGCGGGGACAGGAAGGGGCACGACTGACCGGTGAGGCCCTGCGCGACCTGAGCTTCGACGCCGCCTACTGCAGTCCGCTGCAGCGGGCCAAGCACACGGCGCAGATCATCGTCTCCAGCCTCACCAGCCCGCCCCAACTGGAGGTGCATCCCCAGCTGATGGAGATCGATCTGCCCAACTGGGCCGGTCTCACCCGGGAGCAGGTGCTCACCGACCACGCCGACGCCTACCGGCTCTGGCAGCAGCACCCGGAACAGCTGACCCAGACCCGCGAGGACGGCACGGTCTTCCAGCCGGTGGTGGAGCTGTTCGATCAGGCTCGCACCTTCTGGCAGGATCTGCTGGCCCGCCACAGCGGCGGCTCGGTGCTGGTGGTGGCCCACAACGGCATTCTCCGCTCCCTGATCAGCACCGCCCTCGGCATCGGTCCCGAACGTTATCAGACCATTCGCCAGTCCAACTGCGGTGTCTCGGTGCTCAACTTCAGCGGTGGCCTCGGCGAGCAGGTGCAGCTCGAGTCCCTGAACGTCACCGCCCACCTGGGTGAGCCGGTGCCCACCCGCGATCGCCCCCAGGGGGTGCGGCTGCTGCTGGTACGCCACGGTGAAACCGAGTGGAACCGCATGGGTCGCTTCCAGGGTCAGATCGACATCCCCCTCAACGACAACGGCCGCACCCAGGCCCGTGCCGCCGCCGGGTTCCTGGCGGAGCAGCCGCTCGACTTCGCGGTCAGCAGCCCCATGGCCCGCCCCCGGGAAACCGCCGAAACTATCCTGGCGGAGCATCCCGAGCTCAGCCTCGGGTTCGACGATGGATTCAAGGAAATCGGCCACGGACTCTGGGAAGGCAAGCTGGAGAGCGAAATTGCCGCCGACTACGCTGAACTGCTGGCCGACTGGAAGGTGAAGCCTGAAACGGTGCAGATGCCCGAGGGCGAGAACATCCACGACGTCTGGGATCGTTCCGTTGCTGCCTGGGAACGG
>CAYZUY010000009.1:4322-29683 GCA_964481495.1 uncultured bacterium | reverse complement strand
CCAGCCAGCGCTGCAGCTGCGGGTTCACCAGATCCGGGGCTTCATCCATCGGGCAGTGGCCCGCTCCCGGCAGTTCCACGAAGTCCACCACCGCCGGGTAGCGGGCGAAGTCCCGGGCCAGGGCAATCGGTTCCCAGGGATCCTCCTGACCCCAGAGGATCAGCGTCGGCTGGGTCAGGCGCGGCAGCAGATCCTCCGGCAGCGGACCCTGGGAATAGGTGACGAAGCGCAGGAAGACATCGGCGGCACCTGGATCCTGGGCCGGGGTGAGCAGCAGTTCGATCAGCTCATCGTCGATGGCTGCCGGATTGCGGTAGGCCTGGCCCAGGGCATTGCGGATCGCCTGGGGCTGGGCCACCTGCCGGAAGAAGAAATAGCCGAAGGGCTTCCAGAGCAGCAGCTTCTGAAAGGCGGGCACCAACTGCTGCTTCAGCCAGTTATCCTCCGCTAGCTTGCGCTCGTGCAGCATGCGCAGCGAGCAGTTGATCAGCACCAGCGATCGCACCAGATCCGGTTCGTCCACCGCCGCCTGCATCGCCACCACACAGCCGATGGAGTTGCCGATCAGGTGCGTCGGTTCGCCGATTACCTCCCGGCAGAAGTCCCGCACCAGGGCTCCCCAGGTCTCAAAGCTGTACTCGAGGTGGTCCGGGTGGGGTTTGGCCGAGGCTCCGAAGCCGATCAGATCGATGGCCCAGACCCGGGCCTGCTGCGCCAGCACCGGCAGGTTGCGGCGCCAGTGACGGCTGCTGGCCCCGAAGCCATGAATCAGCAGCACTGCCGGGCCGTGGTCGCCCGTCTGACGGTAGGCGATCGCCTCGCCTCGCCAGGTCCAGAACCGGGGGGCTTCACGGGTCACGTCCACAGCAGGGGTCCTCGGCAGTGCCTTTCCACTCTGCCGCAGGGGCGATCGCAGCGTCGGTGCAGGGCTACGATCAACGCACTGCCGGTTGTGCCCCGGCCCCGGATCGCCGCTGCCGATGAACGAGACCTTTCCCCTGGATGGCCTGATTTCCACCCCCGGCATCATGGTGCTGCTGCTGGTGGGCTACATCGGGGCGATGTGGTACTTCCTGCGTACGGCTCCCCGGGTGCACACCATCCTCGTCTCGGATCTGGAGGCGGCCCGCCGCTTCTACGGCGACAGTCTGGCCCTGACCCCGGCGCTGGTGCCCCTCGACTACTACGCCCAGACCGACCCGATGCTGGGCAGCTTCGGGCTCTACGGCAATCCGGCCCTGGCCACTCCCGAGTCCGACAGCCTCTGGTACCAGCTGCGCCGCCGCACCCAGCTGCACGTGGCGGTGGGAGCCCGCCCCGGGGACAGCGATCGCCACGTCTCCTTCGACCGCGAAGCCCTCAGCCTTATCCTCCGCCGGGTCGAGGCGCGGGGGCTGCGCTACCGGATTCTGCGGGAGCAGCCCCTGCGGTTTCAGGTGCGCGATCGCGACGAACGGGTGCTGGAGTTCGAGCAGCTCCAGCCCTGAGCCTCAGGCCTCGGCGGTTACCGCCACTTCCGGTTCCACCTCTTCACTGCTCTGGGTCTTCTCCGGCCGCAGCAGCGGGAAGGCGATCACATCACGGATACTCGGACTGTCGGTGAGCAGCATCACCAGCCGGTCGATGCCGATGCCCAGGCCACCGGTGGGGGGCATGCCATGCTCCAGGGCGAACAGGAAGTCCTCGTCCACGTCATGGGCTTCGTCGTCGCCTGCCGCCTTCTTGGCCGCCTGGGTCTCCAGCCGCTGTCGCTGATCCACCGGGTCCGTCAGCTCCGAGAAGCTGTTGGCGGTTTCCCGGCCGACGATGAACAGCTCGAAGCGTTCCACCAGCCCCGGCTTGCTGCGGTGGGGCTTGGCCAGGGGGGAGATCTCCACCGGGTAGTCGGTGACGAAGGTGGGCTGAATCAGCGTCGTTTCCACCTTCTGCTCGAAGGCTTCGTTGAGCAGGTGGCCGATGGAGGGGCAGTCGTCGATCTGCACCAGTCCGGCGGCCTTCGCCGCAGCCTTGGCCTCGGCGAGATCCGTGAAGGCAGCGAAGTCGACCCCGGTTGCCTCCTGCACCAGCTCGTGCATCGTCGCCCGCCGCCAGGGCCCGGTGAGGTCGATGATCTCACCCTGGTAGGGCACCTTCAGCGTCCCGCAGGCCTGACTGGCGGCGTAGCAGACCAGCTGCTCCGTCAGGTCCATCATGTCGTTGTAGTCGGCGTAGGCCTGGTAGACCTCAATCGAGGTGAACTCCGGATTGTGGCGGGTCGAGACTCCCTCGTTGCGGAAGATACGGCCCAGCTCGAACACCTTCTCGAAGCCGCCCACCACCAGCCGCTTCAGGTGCAGCTCCGTGGCGATCCGCAGGTAGAGTGGCATGTCCAGGGTGTTGTGGTAGGTGATGAAGGGCCGGGCCTCGGCCCCCCCGGCTTCGCTCATCAGCACCGGCGTCTCGATTTCGATGAAGCCCTGCTCATCCAGCAGCCGACGGATGGAGGCGGTGATCCGGGCGCGGCGGCGGAAGGTCTCGCGCACCTCGGGATTGACGATCAGATCGACGTAGCGCTGGCGGTAGCGCTTCTCCACGTCCGTGAGGCCGTGCCACTTGTCCGGCAGGGGCTGCAGCGACTTGGTGAGGATGCGGAACTCCGACACCCTCACCGACAGCTCACCCTTGTCCGTGCGCTTGATCGTCCCCTTCACCCCGAGGATGTCACCGGCGTCGGTGAGGTTCTTCAGCTGGGCAAAGGCGTCCTCGCCCATGCTGGCGGTGATCGTCGCCTTCTCCAGGAACAGCTGAATCGGGCCGGTCTCGTCCAGCAGCGTGAAGAAGGCCAGCTTGCCGAATACACGCCGGGCCATGATCCGGCCGGCGATGGAGACGGCGAAATCGGTGTCCTCGCCGGTCGCCAGATCCGCGAATTTCTCCTGCAGCGCCTGGGTACTGTGGCTGATTTCCCAGCTGTATTCGTAGGGGTTCAGGCCCAGGGCACGGAGCTGTTCGGCTTTCTCGAGGCGGGTGGCGCGCAGGTCGGACATGGAGACGCAGGGCGGGAAGACCGTCTTCCATCATCGGACAAAAGCGCAGGTCCGGGCCGGAGCAGATCAGCTGGCTGCTTCCAGGGGGGCGTCCTTGAGCCGCTGGGAGGTGTAGCCGGTGCCCCGGACGGTGAGGATCAGTTCCGGGTTGCGGGGGTCCGGCTCCAGCTTCGAGCGAAGCCGCGCCACGTAGACATCCACCACCCGTAGGTCGGCGGCCCGCCGTGGCGGGTAGCCCCACAGTTCCTCGAGAATCTCGCCCCGGGGCACCACCCGTCCCGGCTGGCGGAACAGCAGCTCCAGTAGGCTGAACTCGGTGTAGGTGAGCGGCACCCGTTCGCCGTTCTGGAACACCTGACGGCGGTTGGTGTCGATCTCGATGTTGCTGATCGAGATCACTCCCTGAGAGGGGCTGCTGCTGGCGGGGGTGCTGTCCTCGAAGCGGCGCAGGATGGTGGCGATGCGGGCTTCGAGTTCCTTGGGCGAGAAGGGCTTGGGCAGGTAGTCATCGGCACCCAGGTCGAGACCGGTGATCCGATCGGCGATGTCCCCGAGGGCCGAGAGCATGATGATCGGCACGTTGGAGGTGCGGCGCAGCTCCCGGCAGACGCCGTAGCCGTCCAGCTTCGGCAGCATCACATCCAAGACGATCAGGTCGGGCTGTTCCTGCTGCCAGACCTCGAGGGCCTGCTGACCGTCCTCGGCGGTGACGATCCGGTAGCCCGCCATGGACAGCCGCATGGTCAGGATGCGGCGAACGGCGGCCTCGTCATCCACGACCAGAATCTTCTGCTTGGGCCCTTCGCCGCTGGTTGCTGACCGCATCGGAGGAAAGATTATTTCGTGACGAAAGGTTTCATAGTGTTAGCGATTGTAACAGCCTGAACCACTTCCGGCATCCTTTTCGGCCCGGTGGGAAGGAACAGAAAAGCCAGTCCGGGACAGGCATCTGGAGCGATTGCCTGCCCAAAATTCCAGACTCTTTTAAGGTTTCAGCTTCCTGAGAGACGGCGGTTCCAGGCGGTGGCGGCGGCAGTGACCGCTTCAGCGGTGCTCTGGCGACCCAGCATGGCGGCCTGGAGGTTGTCGTAGATCAGCTTCTGGAGCACGTTCAGGTTCCGCATGGCGGGCACGAGCACACGGGCGCTGGTGATCTGCTCGGCACTCAGGGCCCGGGCCCGGATCAGCGCTGCCGAGCCGCCCCGGCGACTGAGGCCGGCCCGGTAGCGGGTCAGGGCCTCCCGGGTCGAGGGCAGGACGTTGGCCTCCTCGGCGAAGGCCAACTGGTTGGTGCTGTCGGTCACCGTCAGGGCGAATCGCAGTGCCCCGTCGGGGTTGGCGGCATCCCGGGGGATGACCAGATTCATGGCAGCGACGTTGGTGGCCCCGTTTTCGCCGCGCAGCTGGGGGAAGGCCTCGCTCACCCGGGCGATCGCCGGGGCATTGGTGGCGATGCTGTTGAGGAACTCGGGCCCGCTCTGCAGCAGCCCCAGATCCCCCGCCTGATACAGCTCGATCGCCCGCCGGTGCCCCTGGGTCAGGCATTCCTGGGGCAGCAGTCCGGCCCGGAACAGGTCCACCCAGAAGCCGAAGGCACGGCGACCGGCCTCGCTGTCGAACCCGGCCCGCCCGTCGGGGTTCACCAGGGTCACCCCCATCTGCACCAGCGATTCGAGCACCTCCGCCGAATCTTCGGGTACGAAGGAGGCGAACAGGGCGTAGCGGCCGGTGCGCTGGCGGAACCGGTGGGCGAATGCGGGCACCTCATCCCAGGTCCGGGGAGGCGCGTCGAACCCGGCCCGGGTCAGCAGTTGGCGGTTGGCGATCGTCACCCGCGTGGTCAGATACCAGGGCAGACCGAAGGTCTCGTTGCCCAGCTGGCCTGCCTGCCAGAGGTTGGGCAGGAAGCGCTCCCGATCGGCGGTGCTGACCTTCGGTTCCAGGTTCAGCAGGGCGCCCCGGGCGGCCAGTTGGGAGGCGAAGTCCGGGTTGAGGTTGACCACATCCGGGGCAGTGCCCGCTGACACGGCCGTGAGGATCTTGCTGCGCATCGCTGACCAGGGGATATCGACCCAGCGCACGGTCTGGCCCGGGTTCTCGGCTTCGAAGCGTTGGATCAGGCGGGTGAAGTAGGGGATGAATTTCGGCTGCAGCTGCATCGTCCAGAAGACGATCTCCCCGGGGCGGCGGCCCCCCTGACCGGCGCAGCTGAGCAGGCTGGGGGTGCAGGCCCCGGCAGCCAGCCAGGTGAGGAAGCGGCGTCGGGGCAGCGGGGAGCGGAGCATCGCAGCGACGGGGCAGTGGGTCAGCCCTAGCTTACGAGGCGGCGGCAAATTGCTGGGGCTGGCGCAGCATTTCCAGGAAGGCGAAGACTGAGGCGGGCTGCAGCGCCTGGGTGAGGATGGCTGCTCCGATCACCCGCTCCAGAGGTTCCGGCAGTGGATAGGCGCAGACTCCCGGCGGCAGGGGCATGGCCGCCAGTCGGGGCAGAATCGCCGCCCCCAGCCCCTGGGCGACCATACTGACGATGGTCGAATCCTCCTTGATCTCGTAGGCCACCTTCAGCTCCTGGCCCCAGCGCTGCCAGTGCTGGCGGACGGCACTGGTGCACTCGGCGTAGTTGTAGAGGATGAATTCGTAGCGGGCCAGCTGCTCCCAGCTAGGGGGGGCGGCAGCGGGTGGCCCTGGCAGCAGCACCACGTACTCGTCCCGGGCGATCTCCCAGGTCTCGAAGTCCTCGCCCCGGGGTAGGGGCACCAGACCGATGTCGGCGCGGCTCTCGCGCAGGGCCTGATCCACCCCGGCGGGATCGGTTTCCGTCAGGCTCACCTGCACCCCCGGCCAGCGGCGGCGGAAGGCGGCGACCCGGGCTGGCAGCAGGTGGGTGGCGGCACTGCGGAAGGAGGCGATGCGTACATGGCCGTCCCGCAGACCCTTTTCCAGGTTGGCGTCGTGGCGGATCTGGTCCCGCAGCAGCAGCATCTGGCGGGCGTGCTCCAGCACCCGCTCGCCGATGTGGGAGAGGCGGGCCCCGAACCGACCCCGGTGCAGCAGAATCACCCCCAGCTCCTCCTCAAGGGCGGCGATCGCCCGGCTGACGGCGGGCTGGGAGGTGCCCAGATCGAGGGCGGCCTGGGAGAAGCTGCCGCTTTCGGCGACGGTGATCAGCACTTCCAGCTGGGCCAGATTCATCGGCAATCTCCCGAACTGCCAGCAATCTCGGGGATTCCTCCACTTCAGATGGCAGCAATCGCTACAGAACCAGGCTTCCCATGCGGATTTCGTATGGATGGCAGTCCGCGGGCGTTTTGATCGACTCGAGTGAGACGGCTAACGTGACTGGCACGCCACCCACAGGGACCGCCGCCATGTACGAACTCATCCCCTACGAAAAGTTCCGCGACACGCCCAGCGTGCGCTTCTACGACATCACGGTGCCCGAGTCCAATGCCCGGGATCTGGTGTTCCATGAGGGACCGGCGGTCAGCCCCAACAATGACGACCACGGCAACTGGCAGTTCTATCTGCACCCCCATCAGGAAGACAACCTGCTGGCTCTGACCGGCGGTCGTACCTTCTACCTGGTTAACTTCAGCTGGGAGCAGCCCTTCCACATTGTCCGTCTGGAAGCGGGCAAGGAAATCCTGCGTCTGCCCCCCGGCACCTTCCACCGCTCCGTCTCCGACCCGAATGGTTCGCTGGTGCTCAATCAGGGCGTGCGCTCCGCCGAAGCCACGGTCCATACGGAATTCCGTGTCTATAACAGTGGCGATATCCCCCGCCTGCGCCGCCTGCTCGATCAGGTGCTGTCGCCCAAATCCCTGACGGTGACGGTGCCTGAGCGGCAACTGGTGGCCGCCTGAGTCACCGGGGCGGCGGCGGGAAGGTCCTAGGATAGAGAGTGCTTTTCCGCCGAGACCGCTGACTCCGTGCTCAGGACGCTGGCTGCCGACTACCGGATCATCTTCGAACGCGATCCAGCAGCCCGGAACTGGCTGGAGGTGCTGCTCTGCTATCCCGGCTTCCAGGCGCTGCTCTGCCATCGGGTTGCCCATGCGCTGCATCGTCTGGGGCTGCCGGTACTGCCGCGGCTGATTTCCCAGCTGTCGCGCTGGCTGACCGGCGTCGAGATTCACCCCGGCGCCCGCATCGGCGAGGGCGTGTTCATCGACCACGGCATGGGCGCGGTGATCGGCGAAACCGCGATTATCGGCAACTACTGCCTGATCTACCAGGGCGTCACCCTGGGCGGCACCGGCAAGGAGAGCGGCAAGCGTCACCCCACCCTGGGCGAGAACGTGGTGGTGGGGGCCGGGGCCAAGGTGCTTGGGAATCTGCTGATCGGCAACAACGTCCGTATTGGGGCTGGCTCCGTGGTGCTGCGGGATGTGCCGCCGGACTGCACAGTGGTCGGGATTCCGGGGCGGATTCTCTACCGCTCCGGCGTGCGGGTGAATCCCCTCGATCACAATCAGATGCCTGACTCTGAGGCGCGGGTGATCCGGACGCTGCTCGACCGCATTGATGCTCTCGAGGATCAGCTCCAGGAACTGATCGATCAGCGGGGCACCCCGGCGCCGGTGCTGAGTGCGGAGGAGGGCGATCGCTGCCGCCTGCGGGACCGGGAAATCGAGGAGTTCCTCGACGGTGCCGGAATCTGAAGCGGGCTTAGAAGCCCCAGTAGACGAAGGGCGGGGTCTCGGCGGGGGCCAGCACCCAGCTGGCGTAGAGCAGCGGTGGCACTGCCAGGGTCGGCAGCCAGAGCGGAGGCGGCGGGCTACCCCGGTGGCGCCAGATCTGGCGCAGAGCCATGACCGCCACCACGAGCCCGGCCCCGATCAGGATTTCCGGAGCACTCAGGCCCAGGGCAGTTCCGTAGACCCGTGCCTGGAAGTCGGGAGCGGCCGGATGGTTTCCCAGTCGGGTGAGCACGTCTGCGGCCTGCTCCAGCGGCAGCCGGAATACCAGCCAGCTACCGAACACCCAGGTCTGGGTGATTGCCCAGCCCAGAATCTGACCGGGCCAGCTACCCCAGAGCAGGGTCAGGATCGGCCGGAGGGTGCAGAGGTGGCGGGTGAGCCGGTGCAGCACTAGCCCCAGGCCCTGCAGCAGCCCCCAGAGTAGGAAGCCGGGGGACGGCCCGTGCCAGGCCCCCATCAGCAGCATCACCAGCATCAGGTTGCTGCAGGTGCGCCCCAGCCCCCGGCGAGAGCCCCCCAGGGGAATGTAGAGGTACTGCCGCAGCCAGAGCCCGAGGCTGATGTGCCAGCGCCGCCAGAAGTCGCTCAGGCTGGTGCTGAAGTAGGGCCCCCGGAAGTTCTCCGGCAGCCAGACCCGCAGCAGCAGGGCACTGCCCCGGGCTAGATCGGTGTATCCGGCGAAGTCGAAGTAGATCTGCAGCCCCAGACAGAGCAGCCCCAGACGCAGGTCGGCGCTGCCCGCCTGTTCGGGATGGCTGAGTAGCACCAGGGCGATCTGCCCGCAGCGATCGCCGATCACCCGCTTGCGGAACAGCCCCAGGGCGATCAGCCAGAGGGCCTCGGTCAGGCGTGGGGCATCCAGCACCAGGGGGTGGGTCTGCTGGATCGCCCAGGTGGGGTAGGGGGTCAGCGGTCCTGCCAGCAGTTTGGGGAAGAAGCTGCGGTAGGCCAGCAGGTCCCCAAGCGACGGCAGGGGCTCCCGGTGGCGGTGGCGATCGATCAGAAAGCCGAGGCTTTCGAACAGGGCGAAGCTCAGGCCCAGGGTCGCCCAGGCGGTGCCCGGGCGCAGGGCCCCCCAGAGCAGCAGGGCGATCGCCCCGGCTCCGACCAGCCAGCGGCGGGGGTGGGGGCTGGTCTGCAGCCGCTGGGCCGCGAACCGGGTCAGGGACACCAGCCCTAGCAGCAGGGCCAGACCGGGCCAGGGCTGCTCCAGCACCATCAGCCAGAACCAGCCCGTGGCGACCAGCCCAAGAACCGGGCGCCAGCGGTGACCGATCCAGCCCAGGGGCAGGGCCAGCAGCGCCAGAACACCCAGACTCAGCGGCAGCCCCATGGCGCTGGGTCAGCCTCAGGGGCTGTCTTCCCAGCCGGGACTGAGGCTGCGGTAGTCGAAGCGTGGCGCCCCGGGGTGGCAGCTGACGCAGGTGGTGGCGTGCACCGGCTCCCGGAAGCTGATCCGGGGGTGCAGGGCCCGGAAGCTGCGGGAGCGGGCCACCAGCAGGGATTTCGATTCCTTCTCCTCGGCGGGCAGCGAGAAGGCCTTGAGGTAGTTGCCGATGGTGGTGCGGCTGGCGGCATCCAGGGGCGGCAGCGTCACGCCGAAGTGATCCGGTTCCCGCAGCAGAATCTGCCAGGCCTGGGTGGGCAGCACCTCCGGTGGCAGCCCCGGGTGGCAGCGGGCGCAGGCTTCGAGGTAGAGCTGCTGACCGAGAGCGAAGCGTTCCGGCACCGGGTCGACCGTGGGGAGCGTGCGGGCGAGACTGCGCTCCAGGCCGCTGCCCAGCAGCAGACAGCCGCAGATCAGCAGCGAGAGCAGCCAGGGGAAACGGCGGGCAGACATCGGTCCGGGCACCAGGCACAGTGGCACCAGAATAGCGCCCGGCGCGCAGTCAAAAGCCGGGCCATCACCCTATGCTGAAATGAGCGCCGTTCGAGATTGAGTAGAAACACCCAGCGCTGACCTGAATCCGTCCCTCCGCGTCGAGGTTGTCATGACCAACGCTCCGTTCGAGTTCTGTATCCATACCCCTGACCAACTCCAGGGCAAGGCAGAGCTGCGACCGGTGCGACGACGCCCCGGCCTGGCCCAGCCCCGCAGCCTCGACTACCCGCAGTTGCAGGAACTGTTCCGCCTCACCGCCTTCTGGGCCCAGGACCGCAGCCTCGCCGATCTGCAGCGGGCCATTTCCCGCAGTGAACCCGTTGTCACCGCCTGGACCGGCCAGCGGCTGGTGGGCTTCGCCCGGGCTACGTCCGATGGGGTCTACCGAGCCACCATCTGGGATGTGATCGTCCATCCTGACTTCCAGGGCGCCGGTATCGGCCGCAAGCTGGTGGAAACCGTCCTCAGTCACCCGGTGGTCTGCCACGTCGAGCGGGTCTACCTGATGACCACCCACAAGCAGAGCTTCTACGAGCGGGTCGGCTTCCAGGTGAACGACACCACGACGATGGTGCTCCATAATCGGCCCCTGGCCCAGCTGCCGACCTCGGTGACCGCGGAAGCGACGGGCTGAGCCCGAGGGCCGGGGCCGGTCAGCGTTCCCGCTCCAGCCCCAGCACCACCTGCTTGATCGTGGTCAGGTTCTCGAGGCCGATGCGACCGCGGCGATAGCCCTTTTGGTTGGTCATGCCCAGCACCACCTCGCTGCTCTCGCGGGGGTTGCGGCTGAATCGGGGGGAGGCGTTGATGTGCACCAGGGCACTGCGCAGGCCCGTCGAGAAGACGCGGCTCTCGGCGTAGGATTCGGTCACCACCACGTCGGCATGGCCGCTGCTGTGGTGGTTGATCCAGTTGATTGCCTCCTCCGAGCCCGACACCCGTTTCAGGGCGACGGTCTTATCGAGGAAGGAGTGGGACCAGTCCCGTTCGTGCAGCGGTTCCAGGTCCGGCAGTTCCTCGCGCAGGGCCTCATCGGCCCGGATGCGGAAGCCCTTCTCCCGCAGGCCGTCGCAGAGCAGGTCGATGCTGCTGCGGTTGACATCGCGGCAGATCAGCACCTTCTCGATCGCGTTGACCGCGTCCGGCTCGCTGGCGTGGCTGTCCACCACCAGGGATCGCACCAGATCCTGACTGCCGCTGGCTGCCCAGTAGAGGTAGCAGTTGCCCATGCAGGTCCGCAGGACCGGCGCTGTGGCCTGGCGGGCCACCTCCTGCACCAGGGAGGGGCGACCGTAGGGAATCACCATGTCCACCCACAGGTCCTGGGTGACCAGTTCCTGGACGCTCTCGGGCCAGCGGCCCTCGATGCAGGTGAGGGCGCCCCGGGGGGCCCCGCCGTCCTCCAGTGCCTGGAGCAGCGCCTGGGTGATGGCGCTGTTGGAGTGACGGGCCTCGGGGGTGCCGTGGAGGACGATGCTGTTGCCGGCCCGCAGGCAGAGCCCGGCGGCGATCGCCCCCAGCTCTGGCAGGGCCTCGTGGATGAAGGCGATTACGCCCAGGGGCATCAGCTGGCTGTAGGTCTGGCTGTGTTCCTGCTGGAAGCTGGCCCGCATCACCTGCTGGATCGGGTCGGTGCGATCGCCCAGCTTGCGCAGGATGTCCCGGGTGCGCTCCAGCCGCAGTGGCGTCAGCTTCACCCAGCGGCAGATCAGCGGTGAGAGTTCCTGGTCCTGGCAGGCCTCAAGGTCGAGGGTGTTGGCCTCGAGGATGTCATCGAAGGCGGCTTCCAGGGCATCGGCCATCTGGTGCAGCAGACGGCTGCGGTCGACCGGGCGGGTCTGGCCCAGCTGGGATGCCGCCTGGTAGGCCTGATAGACACTGGCCGCGATGTCGGAGGCTGCGGGGGGTGACGGGAGAGTCATAGCGATCGCCCGGGGGCGAACTGCGCCTCCTCGGGAGGCGGACAGAGGTATCTCAAAAATTATGGGCTGCCAACAGCGTTGACAACCCATCCGGAGGATTCAGGAAGCGGGTAACGCGATTCGAACGCGCGACATTCACCTTGGCAAGGTGACGCTCTACCACTGAGCTATACCCGCATGTCCCTCAGCGGCGTCACCCTTCGGTGTCTCTCGCTTTCGGACAGGTTTTATCTTTCCAGAGATTCGGGGCTCTGTCAACCCCGCTGCTTCAGAAAGTTTTCAGGCCGGACTGACGGCGGGCAGTTCGCCCATCAGGCTGGCCATCTCCAGCGCACTCATGGCGTAGCTCCAGCCGAGATTGCTCTTGATCCCGGCTCGCTCCAGCGCCTGCTGCATCGTGTCCGTGGTCAGCACCCCGAAGACGATCGGCACGCCGGTCTGCAGACTGGCGGCAGCCACACCCTTGGCGGCCTCGGCACAGACGTAGTCGAAGTGGGGGGTGTCGCCGCGGATCACGGCCCCCAGGCAGATGACGGCGTCGTAGCGACCGCTGGCGGCCATGCGCTTCGCCACCAGGGGCAGCTCGAAACTCCCCGGCACCCAGGCATAGTCCACCTGTGCGCCCTGGGGGTCGGGATCGACACCGTGGCGCTTCAGGCAATCCTGGCAACCGGCCACGAGTTTCTCGGTCACCAGATCGTTGAACCGGGCAATCACCAGGGCAAAGCGCTGCTGGTGGGCGCCGGTGAAGCGTCCTTCGAAAACCGCCATCTGCTTTGCTGAGGTCCTAGGCGACGAAGTAGTTGAGGGTGCCGACCAGGATCACCATGGCCGTCCACACCAGACCGCCAATCAGGATCAGGCGGTTGGACTGGACGCGATCGCCGTTGCTGGCGTAGAGGACCGGCACACCGACGATCATCACGAAGGACATGACGACCAGCAGCAGCAGCGCGAGCTGGAACAGAATCACCATCGTCTCGTTCTCCCAAGAAAGCAGCAGATGGACAGAACCGATACACCCTCTGCCGGGGTTCTGAAACCGCGGGCGGAGCAGACCGGCAGACCCTGAAATTGTTTTCAGGGGGAAAATTCGCCCTATGGTACACCTGAGAGGTGGACCGTACCCGCCATCATCCCACAAACTCGTGAAAGCAGTGTTGGCGGCAGGGGTTGGAAAGCGTTGGCCCGGGCCGGATCTGCCGCAGCCGTCCCCGCAGGAGAGACCCGCTTGAACCGTTTCTGGTCCTGGACGCTGATCTGGGTGATCGGCAGTCTGCTCTTCCGGCTGGCGATCGCCGTCCTGCTGCCTCCGGGCTACGACGAAGCCTACTACTACCTCTACACGCACCACCCCGACTGGAGCTATTTCGACCACCCGCTGGGGGTGGCGATCGGCAGTGCGCTGGGTCCGGCCCTGACCGGGGTGGCGACACCCCTGACCCTGCGGCTGGCCACCCTGCTGATGTTCTGTGGCTCCCAGGTGATGCTGGGCCTGACGGCGCGGCGGCTGTTCGGCGACCGGGCCGGGGTGATGACCGTGGCCCTGGCGGCCCTGACACCGGTGCTGTTCGCGGTCTTCGGGATTCTCGACCAGCCTGACGGCCCGCTGATGCTGTTCTGGTCGGCGGGGATGTGGCTGCTGGCAGAGCGCTGCTTCGGACGCTCCGGCCCGGTCCGCCCTGGCCCCTGGATGGTCGGCTTCGGGGTGCTGCTGGGTCTGGCGACCCTGGGCAAGTACTACGGGCTGCTGCTGGGCGGTGGCGTCCTGGGCTTCTGCCTGACCCGACCCCGCTTCCGGGGCCTGGTCACCAGCCCCTGGCTGCTGGCGGCCCTGGCTGCCACCGCGTTCACCAGCGCCCCTCTCTGGGGCTGGAATATCCACCACGACTGGATTTCCTTCCGATTCCAGGGCGGGCGGGTGAACACTCCCGAAAGCTACGACCTGCTGCGGGTGCTGGGGCTGCTGGGTGAACACTGGGGCATGCTTTTCCCGACGATCAGCCTGCCCCTGGCCTGGGTGAGCGTCGGCAATGTGCTGGGTCTGGTGCGCGGTCGCTACCGCCCGGACGAGGCTGATCGTCGGGCACTGCTGCTCTGGCTGGGTCTGCCGATTGCGGTGGGCTTCACCCTGCTCGGCGGCAAGATGCGGGTGCTGCCCTCCTGGCCGATGCCCGGCTACTGGAGTCTGCTGCCCCTGCTGGGGGTGGCAGCGGCGGACTGGGGCCAGCAGCATCGGCGTGGTCTGATTCTCTGGCTGGGCTCCACCGCTGCGCTGGTCGGCGGACTCGGCACCCTGGCCGTTCTGCACATCCGCGACGGCGTTGCCCAGGTGCCCGGCACCCGCACCCTGCTGCCCGCCCTTACCCTGGAGCCGCCGGGGGGCTGCCAGCCGCCGCCGCGCCCCTGGTGGCAGCTGCTGCCGGTGCAGTGCGACACCTCCGTCGAGCTGTTTCCGCCGGAGCGGCTGACGGCGGCGGCCCGGGCCAACCCGCAGTTCATGGCGGTGCTGCAGCGCAGCGACTTCCTGTTCACCAACGACTACATGCTGGCGGGTCAGTACGCCCTCGGCCTCGACCCGATCCGGCGACTGCCGATCACCACCTTCAGTCAGGACCCGCGCGGTTTCGCCTTCTGGTCCCGGCCCGAGGACTGGCTGGGACGCTCGGGTCTGTTCCTGACCACGGCCAAGCTCCAGGGCAACAGTCTGCGGGAACTCACGCCGCTGTTCCGGTCCCTCACCTACCTGACGGAGCTGCCCCTGCGCCGGAACGGGGAGGTGGTGATGCGCATCCGCGTCTACCGGGCTGAGAAGATGGTTCAGCCCTACCGCTGGCCCTACGGCCTACCCCCTGCACCATGACCTCGCCCGCCGAAACCGGCCTGCCGGAACGCCTGGCCAAGCACGAAGTTCGCTATGCCGATCACCGTCAGGTGCCGCCGGAGATTCTGACGCCGATGATGCGTCACTGGGCGGAGGTGAAGGACCAGCATCTGCAGCAGATCCTCCTCTACCGGATGGGGGATTTCTTCGAATGCTTCTTCCAGGACGCGATCACCGTGGCCCGGGAACTGGAGCTGGTGCTGACCAGTAAGGATGCGGGCAAGGAGATTGGTCGGGTGCCGATGGCGGGCATCCCCTTCCATGCCCTCGATCGCTACTGTGCTCAGCTGGTGGAGAAGGGCTACGCGATCGCCATCTGCGATCAGGTGGAGGACCCAGCCCAAGCCCAGGGGCTGGTGAAGCGGGAGGTGACCCGGATCATCACCCCCGGCACCATCCTCGAGGAGGGAATGCTCAACGCCCGCCGCAATAACTATCTGGCGGCGGTGGTCTGGTCGGGGCAGCAGTGGGGGCTGGCGATCGCCGACATCTCCACCGGCGAATTCCTCACCAGCCAGCACGAGGGTCTGGAGGTGCTGGTGCAGGAGCTCTACCGGCTGCAGCCCTCGGAGGTACTCTTCCCGGTGTCGAGCCCGGATCGGGTGGGGTTGCTGCGCCCCGGTGAACCGAGCGATTACCTGCCGGAGTTTCTGCCGCGCCAGTTCTGCTACACGCTGCGGCCCCAGACACCCTTCGATCCGGTGGAGGCGCGCCAGCGGCTGCAGGAACGGTTCCGGGTGCGATCGCTCGAAGGCTTCGGCTGCGAGACCCTGAAGCTGGCGATCCGGGCGGCGGGGGGACTGCTGCAGTATCTGGAGGCGACCCAGAAGGAAACGCCGGTCTCGCTGCTGCCCCTGAGCACCTACTATCTGGGCGAGTATCTGGTGCTCGACCACCAGACCCGCCGCAATCTCGAGATCACCCAGACCCAGCGGGATGGCAGCTTCCACGGGTCGCTGCTCTGGGCTCTCGATCAGACCGTCACCACGATGGGGGGGCGGGCTCTGCGCCGCTGGCTGCTGCAGCCCCTGCTCAGCCGAGTGGGGATTGAGGCCCGCCAGCAGACGATCCGGGAACTGGTGGACGATGGCTGGCTGCGCCAGGAACTGCGGGCTCTGCTCAAGCAGATCTACGACCTTGAGCGGCTGACCGGACGGGCGGGGTCCGGCACGGCCAATGCCCGTGATCTCGTTGCCCTGGCGGACTCGCTGCTGAAGCTGCCGGAACTGGCGGCGCTGGCGGCCCAGGCGCGATCGCCCTACCTCACCACGGGGGGCCTGATCCGGGCGGGAGTCAGCCCCGAACTGGATGCCCTGCGCCAGCGGGTCGAGGACGACGAGCAGTGGATCTCGGACCTGGAAGCCAGTGAACGGGCCGCCACCGGGATCACCACCCTCAAGGTGGGCTACAGCAAGACCTTCGGCTACTACCTGAGCATCAGCCGGGCCAAGGCGGCCCAGGTGCCCGACCACTACATCCGCCGCCAGACCCTGACCAATGAGGAGCGGTTCATCACGCCGGATCTGAAGGAGCGCGAGTCGCGCATCCTCAGTGTCCAGAGCGATCTCAACCAGCTGGAATACAGCATTTTCGCGGCCCTGCGGGACGAGGTTGGCGCCGAGGCCGAGGCAATCCGGCGGGTGGCCCAGGCGATCGCCGCCGCCGATGTGCTGGCGGGTCTGGCGGAGGTGGCGGTCTACCAGAACTACTGCTGCCCGGAGATGACCGAGGATCGCGGGATTACGATCGCCGACGGCCGCCATCCGGTGGTGGAGCAGTCGCTGCCCAGCGGCTTCTTCGTGCCCAATGGCGCCCAGCTGGGTGAGGGCAGTGCCGAGTCCCCGGACCTGATCGTGCTCACCGGTCCCAATGCCAGCGGCAAGAGCTGCTACCTGCGGCAGTTGGGACTGATTCAGCTGATGGCCCAGGTGGGCAGCTTCGTACCCGCCCGCTCGGCCCGGCTGGGGATCTGCGATCGCATCTTCACCCGGGTGGGGGCTGTGGACGACCTAGCGACGGGCCAGTCGACCTTCATGGTCGAGATGAACGAGACGGCCAATATCCTCAACCACGCCAGCGATCGCTCTCTGGTGCTGCTCGACGAGATCGGCCGGGGCACCGCCACCTTCGACGGTCTCTCCATCGCCTGGTCGGTGGCCGAGTATCTGGCGGCGGAGCTGCGGGCCCGCACCATCTTCGCCACCCACTACCACGAGATGAATGAGCTGGCCTCGCTGCTGAGCAACGTCGCCAACTTCCAGGTGACGGTGAAGGAACTGCCGGATCGGATCGTCTTCCTGCATCAGGTGCAGGCGGGCGGTGCCGACCGCTCCTACGGCATCGAGGCGGCGCGGCTGGCGGGTCTGCCCGCCACGGTGATCGAGCGGGCCCGGCAGGTGATGGGGCAGATCGAGCAGCACAGCCGCATTGCGGTCGGCCTGCGCAAGGGACAGACGCCGGATCTGCCGCCGCTGCCCCAGCCCCGGCGCCGCCAGCGGGCGGCCGACAGCGGCCAGCTGGATATCTTCGCCGGTTAGTTAAAAAATGTGCGCCAGCCCTGGGCGATCGCCTTACCCCGGAGCCAGAATCGGGAGGCAAGCATGGGTATCGTGCCATGGCTCGTCTGGCTAAGCTCGATGCCGAACTCCACGACCGGCTGGATGTGGCCGTCAATCGGGAGTATCGGATTCTTGAACCGTTTGAGCACCTGTTCCAGGGTGCTCAGCAACTGGTGCCGCGACTGCTGAATACCGAGGAGATTCTCGCCTGGTTCCGCGGTCGCTATGACCCGGTGCATCATCACCTGGCCTGAGACGCTCAGAACCGGAAAGGGCCTGTCATCCCGAGATGACAGGCCCTTTCCGATTGTCCGGGGGACAATTACTTGACGCGATCCTTGAACAGCTTGCCAGCGGTGAAAGCAGGCACCTTCTTGGCAGGAATCTTGATCTTTTCGCCGGTTTTGGGGTTGAGACCCTGACGGGCGGAACGCTCGCGGGACTCGAAGGCGCCGAAGCCGAGAATGGACACCTTTTCACCGCTGACGACGGATTCGATGATGGTATCGAGCGTGGCATCGATGGCCGCCGACACCTGGGCTTTGGTCAGGCCGGTGCGAACGGCAACCTGATCGACCAGTTCACCTTTATTCATGCTGGGAATACTGCCTCGATTTCGGACTCGCAAATCATACAGTAAACATCTGGGATGCGGAAGGGAAATCAGAAACACTTTCTGAAATCTGCTGTTTCCGCATGGCTCAGCCCGGCTGGACTTGGGGCAGTTGTTTCGGTTGCTTACTCCCCGTTTCTGGGGTGGTGATTGTCAAAGAATACCGACAAGCGATCCCCCGGGGCGATCGCCGGGGGGTGCTCAGCGGCGGCTGAGGATGCGGGCGGCCAGCATGGCGGCCCCGTAGCCGTTGTCGATATTGACGACGCCGATGCCGGTGGCGCAGCTGTTGAGCATGGTCAGCAGGGCCGAGAGCCCGCCGAAGCTGGCAGCGTAGCCGATGCTGGTGGGCACCGCGATCACCGCTGCCCGGGTCAGGCCCGCGACCACGGTGGGCAGGGCGCCCTCCATGCCGGCCACGGCGATGATTGCGTCGGCCCGGTCGAGGCGATCGCGCTGCTGGAGCAGGCGGTGCAGTCCGGCCACCCCCACGTCCCAGATGCAGTCGACGGCGAAGCCGCTGAGGCGGGCGGTAACGGTGGCCTCCTCCGCCACCGGCAGATCCGAGGTGCCTGCCGCCAGGATCGCCAGCTGACCCGCCTGCCGGACGGACTCGTCCGGACGGAGGGCGAGGATACGGGCGGCTTCGTAGTAGCGCAGGTCGGGTACGCAGCCGCGCAGCTGCCGGAACGCGTCGGGATCGAGGCGGGTGATCAGGGCGCGGCGATCGCTGCGGGCCAGCTGTTCGAGCATCCGGCGCAGCTGCTCCGGGGTCTTGTCCTGGCCCCAGATCGCCTCCGGAAAACCGGTGCGCAGTTCCCGGTGATGGTCGATGCGGGCGAAATCCCCGACCGATTCCGTGTCCAGACGCCGCAGCTGGTCGAGGGCCTGCTCCGGGGCGACCCGACCGGCGGCGACATCCGCCAGCAGTGCCTGGGTGCGGGCCGGGTCGAGCATCTCAGCTGCGGGCCAGCAGAGCGACGGCGTAGGCGCAGATCCCTTCCTCGCGGCCGGTGGGTCCGAGCTGCTCGTTGGTGGTCGCCTTCACGCCTACCTGATCCGGAGCCAGACCGAGTACGGTGGCCAGCCGACTGCGCATGGCCTCGATGTGGGGTTTGAGCTTGGGCCGCTCCGCCACCACCACCGTGTCGAGGTTGCTGATCCGCCAGCCCCGCTGCAGCAGCAGCTGGTTGACCTGGCGCAGCAGCTCCAGGCTGTTGGCCCCCTTCCACTTCGGATCCGTGGGCGGGAAGTAGTGACCGATGTCACCGAGGCTGAGGGCCCCGAGCATGGCGTCCATGATCGCGTGGGTAAGCACGTCGGCGTCGCTGTGGCCATCCAGGCCAAGGCTGTGCTCGATTTCGATGCCGCCCAGGATCAGCGGTCGGCCTTCCACCAGCCGGTGCATGTCATAGCCGTTGCCGATGCGGAGGTCCGCCATGGAGGTTCCCGAGCCTTGCGGCCCCGATTCTACCCCGGCTTTCTGCTACTGCTGCTGTTGCTGCTGGGCCAGCCAGCGTTCGTAGAGGTCCGGGCGGCGATCGCGGGTGCGCTGGATCTGCTGCTCCCGCCGCCAGCGGGCGATCGCGCCGTGGTTGCCCGAGCGCAGTACCTCGGGAATGCCCATGCCGCGGAACTCCGGCGGGCGGGTGTACTGGGGGTAGTCGAGCAACGGTTCCTCGAAGCTCTCGAAGCGTAGCGACTCCTCCTTGCCGACGGTGCCCGGCAGCAGGCGGATGGTGCCGTTGAGCAAGGTCAGGGCTGGAATCTCACCGCAGGTGAGCACGAAGTCCCCCAGGGAGACCTCGCGATCGATCAGGGTCAGTACCCGCTCGTCTACGCCTTCGTAGTGGCCGCACAGCAGGATCAGCTGGTCGTAGTCCCGCACCAGTTCCTGGAACATCTCCTGGTGCATCGGTTCGCCCTGGGGGGTCATGAACAGCGAGAGGCTGCGGGGGCGTCGGGGCAGGGACTCGAGGGCGGCGAAGATCGGCTCCGGCTTGAGCAGCATCCCGGCGCCGCCGCCGTAGGGCTCGTCATCCACCTTGTGGTGCTTATCGGTCGCGAAGTCCCGGAAGTCCGTCAGGTTTACCTCGGCGATGCCCCGGCCCAGGGCCTTGCCGATCAGCCCGGACTGCAGGGGTGAGGCGAAGAAGTCCGGAAACAGGGTGAGGATGTCGTAGCGCAAGGTCGGGTCCGCAGGCCAATTCAGCCATTTTCGCCGATGCGTGCCCCGGGTATCAGGGGGTGCGGCGGGTGCTCTGGCGCAGCACCTGGCGCAGGCAGGGCCGCAGGTTGTCCTGGACGTAGCTGCTGACGGCGGTGGTGGAGGTGCGGTCCAGCTTCGGGTCAGCCTGGATCTTCTCCCAGAGGCAGGCACAGACCGCGCTGCTCAGAGCCGGGGGCGCACCCTGGTCCTTGCTGTTCTTCAGGCAGGCGGGTTCGAAGCTGGCGCGGGTCACGGGCGGAGCGGCGGCCTGGGCAATGGCGGGCAGCGAGGCCAGGACCAGGGCAGCCAACAGTGGACGCAGCGATGTCATGGAAAAGGCTTCGGGGAGACGCACGGATTATCGGGGCCAGGGCCTTAACTAATAGAGTAAATGTCACTCCCCCGGACCGGCTTGCATGGAACGTCCACCCCTTCAACTGCCACCCATGGGTTGCGGCACCTGGGCCTGGGGCAACCGCTTTCTCTGGGGCTATGACGAGCAGCAGGATCGGGACCTGCGGCAGGTGTTCGAGACCTGCGTCGCTGCCGGTGTGACGCTGTTCGACTCGGGCGACTCCTACGGTACCGGTCGTCTCAAGGGACGCAGTGAAAGTCTGCTGGGGCAGTTCGCCCGGCAGTTGGAGCCGTCCCGACAGGCATCCCTCTGTCTGGCCACCAAGCTGGCGCCCTATCCCTGGCGGCTGACCCGGGGAGCGATGGTGCAGGCGGGGCGGGCCTCGGCGGCCCGGTTCGGGCGTCCCATCGATCTGGTACAGCTGCACTGGTCGACGGCCAACTATGCCCCCTGGCAGGAGGCGGCCCTACTCGATGGGCTGGCGGATCTCTACAGCCAGGGCGCCGTGCGGGGGGTGGGGCTGTCCAACTTCGGGCCCCAGCGGCTGCGCTGGGCCCACCGGCGCCTGCAGGCCCTGGGGGTGCCGCTGACCTCGCTGCAGGTGCAGTATTCGCTGCTCACCTACGAACCTGGCCCGGATGCGGAACTGCGCACCACCTGCCGCGAACTGGGGGTGCGGCTGATTGCCTACAGCCCGCTTACCCTGGGGCTGCTCACCGGCAAGTACAGCGAACGGGGGCCGCTGCCCTCAGGGGTGCGGGGGCTGCTGTTCCGGCAGCTGCTGCCCAAGGTGCGACCGCTGCTGGGCTGCCTGCGGGAGGTGGCCACCCAGACCGGCCGCAGCCCTGCCCAGGTGGCCCTCAACTGGTGTCTGCAGAAGGAGACGATTCCCATCCCGGGGGCGCGCAGTCTCACCCAGGCCCGAGAGAATCTGGGCGCCCTCGACTGGGATCTGCCTGCAGCCGCAGTGCTGGAACTGGATCAGGCGGCGGGTCGCTGCACCGGTCGGATGACCCGCAACATCTTCCAGAGCCGGTGACGGTCGCGGCTAGGCTGGAGGCACAGGAGCGCCGCATGCGGCGGGAGGGCTCCATGGCTTCCCTGTCCCGATTCACGGATCGCCGTCAGGCTGGTCGGCTGCTGGCCGAGGCGCTGGCAGACTATCGGCGATCCCCCCGCACCTGGGTGCTGGCCCTGCCCCGGGGCGGAGTGCCGGTGGGTGCCGAAATTGCAGCGGCGCTGGATCTGCCCCTGGATGTCTGGCTGGTGCGCAAGTTGGGGGTGCCCGGCCACGAGGAACTGGCGATGGGAGCGATCGCCCCCGGCGGTATCCGCTGGCTCGATCAGGCGCTGGTGGCAGATCTGCAGATCAGCGAGGCAGCGCTGGCGCGGGTGACGGCACGGGAGGAGGCGGAACTGCAGCGACGCCTGTCGGTCTATCGCGGTGATCGCCCCCTGCTCTCCCTGCTCGGCCGCACGGTGATTCTGGTGGATGACGGCGTGGCCACCGGTGCCAGCCTGCGGGCGGCGATCGCCGCCCTGCGCCAGCAGCAGCCCGCCCGGATCGTGGTGGCGGTGCCGGTGATCGATCCCGGGGTGGCCCGGCGGCTGCGACCCCTGGTGGATGACCTCGTGGCGCTGCTCGAGCCCCGGCCCCTGGAGGCGGTTGGGCTCTGGTATGTCCGCTTCGACCAGACAGAGGATGCCGAGGTGCAGGCCTGTCTGGTGGCAGCTCGGGATCAGGAGTGGCCGTGAACCAGGGCTGGGTCTATCGGGATCGGGTGGATCGCGCCGCTACGGGCTGCACCCTGCTGGAGTTCTACGGCGATCGCTACCGTCATTCCGACCGAGAGGAGTGGCGGGCCCGGATCGAGGCCGGTCAGGTTCGGATCGATGATCAGCGGGCAACACCGGAGACCCGTCTCCAGCCCGGGCAGCAGCTCAGCTATCATCGGCCGCCCTGGCAGGAACCGACGGTGCCCCTGGACTTCCACCTCTGTCACGCGGATCAGGACCTGATCGTGGTCGAGAAACCTTCGGGTCTGCCGGTGCTGCCGGGGGGCGGCTTTCTGGAGCACACCCTGCTGCACCAACTTCAGCGGCAGTTTCCCGAGGACACGCCCTACCCGATCCATCGCCTCGGGCGGGGCACCTCGGGGCTAGTGCTGCTGGCGCGCAGCCGCCGGGCCCGGGCGGTGCTCAGCGATTGGATGCGGGCGGGGACGGCGGGCGATCGCCGCATTCACAAGACCTATCTGGCCCTGATCGGTCCGGCTCCCGATCTGCCGCCGCAGCTGACCGTGACCCAGCCCATCGGTCCCGTCGCCTATCCCCAGTTGGGAACGATCCATGCTGCCTCGGCGGCAGGTAAACCGGCACTGAGCGAGGTGACGGTGCGGCGTTGCTGGGCCGACCGCACCCTGGTCGAGGTGGCGATCGCCACCGGTCGCCCCCACCAGATCCGCGTCCATCTGGCCAGTCTGGGCTATCCGCTGCTGGGGGACCCGCTCTACGGGCCTGGCGGTGTACCCCGCGGCATCGCAGCGGTGCCCGGAGACTGCGGCTACCACCTTCATGCCTGGCGGTTGCAGCTGCCCCATCCGATCACGGGGGAGCCCCTGGCACTGGAAGCCGAGCCACCCCCCTCCCTGGATCCGGATCAGCCCTGATTGGCGGCGGGACGGAAGCGCAGAGCGACACCATTGTTGCAGTAGCGTTTGCCCGTGGGCGGTGGGCCGTCATCGAAAACGTGGCCCTGGTGGCCGCCACAGCGGCTGCAGTGGTATTCCGTGCGTGGCAGGATCAGTTTGAAGTCGGTTTTGGTGCCCAGGGCCCCGGCGATCGCCTGTTTGAAGCTGGGCCAGCCGGTGCCGCTGTCGTACTTGTCCCGGGAGCGGAACAGGGGTTGATCGCAACCGGCGCAATGGTAGATGCCCCGGCGCTTCTCGGTGTAGAGGGGGCTGGTGAAGGGGCGCTCGGTCGCCTCCTGGCGCAGCACAGCGTAGGCTGCGGGACTGAGCCGCTGTTTCCAGACCGCATCCGGGTAGCTGACGGGGTAGGCTGCCTGGGCCGGTGAGGGTTGAGCGATCGCCAGCCCCAGGCCTGCCCCCAGACAGCGGCCCAGTTCATGCAGCAGACGCCGCCGTGGCAGAGAGGAACGGGACATGGCAACAGGTCGTGGGGATCCTCGACCCATGGTGCCACGTTGGTTCAGACCTAACGGATGGTCTTGAGACTGTCGAAAGCCGGACTGAACAGGTCGGAGAGGATGCTGATCACCGGGCGCTGGCGGATCTTGATGTTGACAGTCACCGACATGCCGGATTGCAGATTCACAGGCCGTCCCCGCACCATCAGAGTCTGCTGGTTGAGGCGGATGGTGGCCGGGAAGCGGAAGAACTGATAGGTCTCGTCCGGAGCCAGAGCATCGGACCCGATCTCGGTCAGTTGCCCCTTCACATCACCGAACTCGCTGTAGGGGAAGGCATCAATGCGCACGTCCACAGGCATGGGTGGCCGCACGAAGCCGATATCCCGGTTGGTGATGAACACCCGCGCCACCAGATTGTCCCGGGGGACCAGTTTGAGAATCGGTTCACTGGAATTGGCCACGAAACCCGGACCGGCCTTGAGGTCAAACACCGTACCGGCCACCGGGGCTTTGATGTTCTGATACTTCAGGGTCAGCTGGGTTTCGCTCAGCTGGGTGCGGATGTCGTCGAGTTGCTTCTCGTTGTCGTCGATTTTCTCGCGCAGCTCCGACTGGGTCAGTGCCTGGGTGTTGATCAGCTTTTCTCGGGCCTGACCGATGGTTTCGAGAATCCTGCCCCGCTCGGCCCGTAGGCGATCGCCCTCGGCCCGCAGCTGAGAGACCTGCTCCTCCTGTTTGTAGTACTGCACCCGGGACATGCCGCCCTGGCGGAACAGCGGTTCGATGTCCCGCAGAATGCGCTCGTTGACGGCCAGAGACTGGGCGTTGCTGCGCAACTGGGCCTCGGTTTCCTGTAGTTGACGCTGCTGCTGGGCGATTTCCTGGGAGGCGGCCGCCTGCCGGGAGCGGAACTCGGACCGGGCCGCCAGCAGCCGTCGCTGCTGATCGACACTGAGGATACCGCCGCTTCCCTCGCCCAGCTGAGCCCGATAGAGGCGGTTTTCGGCCTCCAGCTTCTGCTGCACCGATGCCAGGGAGCTGGACTTGGCCCGGGCGGCTGTGGTGTCGAGAGTCGCCAGCAATTGCCCTGCACGGACCATGTCACCGTCCTGAACCAGGACCTCCCGCACGACGCCTCCCAGGGGCACCTGAATCGGCTTCACCTTCACCTTGGGTTCGAGCTTGCCCTGGGCAACAACGCTCTCGTCAATCTTCGCCACGCAGGCGTAGATCACCCCGAAGGTGGTTAGGCCGACCAGCGTCCAGAGAATTGCCCGGGACCAGCTGGGCGACTGCTTGAAGGCCATGGCCGAGTCGCCGAGGCCCAGGTGTGTCTCGATTCGTTGGGGGAGAGTATTGGGCCGAGGGACGATGGCACCGCCGGGAACTGCGGGCTGCTCATCATGGGGCGTCGGCAGAGAGTCGGTCATGGCAGTGGTGGGTGGTAGGGGGCGAAACAGCGGGGGGTCAGTTACCGGCTTCCTGTTGCTGGTAGAGGCAGAAGTAGCGCCCCTTGAGGGCCATCAGCTGCTCGTGGGTACCGGACTCGACTACGGCTCCCTTGTCCATCATCAGAATCCGATCGGCGTGACGGATGGTGTTCAGCCGGTGGGTGATGTAAAAGACGGTGCGGCCTGCGAAGGCCTGCTTCAGGTTCTGGCTCACCTGGCGCTCGGTGTCGGGATCGAGGGCGCTGGTGGCTTCGTCCATCACCAGCATGCGCGGGTTCTGGAGAATAGTGCGGGCGATCGCGATCCGCTGGCGCTGGCCCCCGGAGAGGTTTCCGCCCCGCTCACCCACCGGGCTGTTGTAGCCCGCGGGCAGTTCCATGATGAAGTCGTGGGCGCAGGCAATCTTGGCGGCGGCGATGATCTCGTCGCTGCTTGCCTCGGGGTTGGTGAGGCTGATGTTGTCCTGCACCGATCCCTCGAACAGCAGACTGTCCTGGGGAACGATGCCAATCTGTCGCCGCAGGGAGTAGAGCTCCACCTTGGCGATGTCGTAGTCATCAATCAGAATGCGGCCGCTGAGCGGGTTGTAGAGTCGGGGCAGCAGCTTCAT